>NZ_JBOFQE010000100.1:0-37138 GCF_051660785.1 Pseudomonas sp. | reverse complement strand
CCGGCTTGCTGGCGATGCAGGCGCCGCGGTCTGTCAGATAAACCGCGGTGATGCCATCGCCAGCAAGCCGGCTCCCACAGGGATTTAGGTGTTAGTGCTGTAGCCGGTAGATGGCATTGGCCAGTGCGATGTCTTCCAGGCCGAGGCCGATCGAGCGGAAGAACACGTGGCGGTCATAACCGGGGCGCTGGACTTTTTCGCTGAGCAGATCGGGCAGGTCGCCAACGATCGCGCGATTGTCCCAGCCATGCTGTTCGCCCGCGATCAGCATTTCACCCGCCGACCCCGGAGTGGTGTGACGATAGTCACAGAACACCTGCATGTCATTGAGGCTTTGCGGCGGGACTTCATGGGCACGTGGGGCGTTGGTGCTGATGGATGTGATCAGCGCCGGTTTGCTCAAGCTGGATGGATCGATCACCGGTCTGGCGGACGACGTGCAGAGCATGATCACGTCGGCGTCCTGAATCGCCACTTCGCGGCTGTCGGCGATGGTCAGGCGTGGATCGAGGCTTTTGAGATGAGCCAGCGTTTCAGGATTTTTATCACCCAGGCTCGGCGAGTAGAGGCTGATGCTCTGCCAGTCACGCAGATTTTTAATGTAATGCAGATGCGCCTGAGCCACTTTGCCGCTGCCGATAATCGCCAGACGCTGCGCCTTCAACGGGGCGAGGGCATCGACGGCGACGGCGGTAGTCGCAGCGGTGCGTGCAGTGGTCAGTTCCCCTGCATCGCAAAGCAGCAAAGGCTGACCGGTCTGCATCGACATCAACAATGTCCAGGCGGTCACCAGGGGACCTTGCTCACGCACGATGTAAGGCGAGGTCTTGACCCCATACACGCCGTCCTCGGCCAGCACGCCCAGGTAGTTGATGAAATCGCCAGCGCCGTGGGGGAATTCCACCAACTGTTGCGCCGGTTGCACTGCTTGCCCGGCCGCCAGGTCGCGGAACAGCTTGCGCAGGATCTGTGGCACGTCGATCTGCGCCAGCAGTTCCCGAGCCTGGGGTTGGGTGATCACATAAGGCGTGCTGGACATGGTCGGCTCCGGGTGCTGGAAGTAAACTAATTTGTCTATTATGGACTTTTAGTAATGCCTAGCAATATCGAGACGAAAAAAAAGCGCAGTCCGTTGCCGGCTGCGCCATTTTTCAGTAAGGCTCGGGTTACGGGCGCTTGCGCTCAACCGCCCGCAATAGATGCGTCGGTGGCGTTTCGCAGCTGATTTTCCGACCCAGCAACGCCTCGATAGACGGTAGCTGGTAGGAGTCATCTTCACCGGCAAAGCTGATGGACACGCCATCCGCGCCAGCGCGACCGGTACGACCGATGCGGTGCACGTAATCGTCCGGGACTTCCGGCAAGGTGAAGTTGATCACGTGGCTGATGCCGTCGATGTGGATACCGCGACCGGCCACATCGGTGGCGACCAGCACGCGAATCTTGCCTTCGCGGAAACCTTCCAGAGTCTTGATGCGCTTGTGCTGCGGCACATCGCCGGACAGCTGCGCGGCGTTGACGCCGTCACGCACCAGACGCTCTTCGATGCGCCGCACTTCATCCTTGCGGTTGGCGAAGACCATCACCCGCTCCCAACCGTTGTCGTTGACCAGGTTGTAGAGCAGTTTGTATTTGTCAGCACCGGCAACGGCGTAGATGTGCTGCTCGACGTTTTCGCTGGCCACGTTCTGCGACTCGATCTCGACGATCGACGGATCGGTGGTCCATTGCTTGGCGAGGTTCATCACGTCTTCGGTGAAGGTCGCGGAGAACAGCAGCGTCTGACGCTCGTTCTTCGGCGGCGTCTGGCGAATGATCTGACGCACCTGCGGGATGAAACCCATGTCGAGCATCCGGTCGGCTTCGTCCAGTACCATGACTTCGACCATGTCCAGATGCACGTCGCCGCGCTGGTTGAAGTCGAGCAGGCGGCCCGGGGTAGCCACGAGAATGTCGCAGTGACGGGCTTCGAGGTGCTTGAGCTGCTTGTCGAAGTCCATGCCGCCGACAAACGTCATGACGTTGAGGCCGGTGTACTTGGTCAGGTCCGCGGCGTCCTTGGCGATCTGCACCACCAGTTCACGGGTCGGCGCGATGATCAGCGCCCGCGGTTCACCCATGTAGCGTTCCTTGGGGGGCGGGGTTTCCAGCAGTTGCGTGATGATCGAGATCAGAAACGCAGCGGTTTTGCCGGTGCCGGTCTGGGCACGACCGATGGCGTCTTTGCCCGCGAGGGTGAAGCCCAGCACCTGCGCCTGGATCGGCGTGCAATACGGGAAGCCCAGGTCCTGGATGGCGTGCATCAGTTCCGGAGCAAGTTTGAAATCGTGGAAACGGGTTTTGCCTTCCTGGGGTTCGACGGCGAAGTCTTCGAGTTTCCAGGGAATGACCGGCGCTTTCGGTTTCGGTTCGCGACGCGGTTTTGCAGGTTTCGGCGTTTCGCTGCTCGGTTGCTCGGCGGCAACAATCTCGGCAGGTTGGGCGGCCGGTGTGGTCACAGGCTCGTGTTTCGGTGCCGCTACGGTTGCGGTCCGGCCAGGCTGATTACCGTCGGTGCGGTGGCTGGGGATGTGAGACGGAGCGCTGGGAACTGGCGCGAGCTGCTCAGTCTCGCTTTTACCGAACATTTTCTTGAGTGCTTTGAGCACGGTCATCTCATCGATTGGTTAAGGAATATACGCCGGCCAGTGTAATGCAAGAATCGGGCGCGGCGTAGTGGGATGGATCAATGGGTCGCTTTTAGCGTAAACGCTCGGCCAGCCAGACGCCGATGTCGCGAATTTCCTCGGGTAACACTTCGTGGCCCATTGGGTATTCCTGCCATGTCACGGTGACACCATGCTGCTTTAAAAACTCGTAAGCGGTGCGCCCCATCGAGTTTTGAACGACGTCATCGTACTGGCCGTGCAAAGACAGCACGGGAATGCGCTGCTGACTTGCGGAAAGCTCCAGTTTATCGTTGAACGTCGGTGCATAAGTAGAGAGGGCAAGTACGCCACCCAGCGGCCCCTGCCATTTCAGGAAAGCGGTGTGCAAGACGACGGCGCCCCCCTGGGAAAACCCTGCCAGGAAAATTCGCGAGGCGTCTATTCCGCCTGCTTTCTGTTCTTCGATCAAATCAAACACTCGTTGCGCCGATGCTTCCAGCTGCTCACGACTGATTGCGCGCGCCGGGCTCATGGCCAATATGTCGTACCAGCTCGGCATCTCGTAACCGCCGTTGATGGTGACAGCGCGGGTCGGTGCCTGGGGGAGGACGAAGCGGGTGGTCAGAAGGGTTTCCTGCAAGGCTTCGGCCACCGGCAGGAAATCGTAGCGGTCGGCACCCAGGCCATGAAGCCATATAACGCAGGCGTCTGCGGCCTTTACGGGCTCAAGAATAAGGGGCTCGGTCATGACTGCTCCAATTTTGTGCATGCGCTCTCATTAAGTGCGAGAGGTGAGTGCGCGTCTGGTTGATCCGTTAAGAAGATGTCGCAAGGGTACAAGTTTTGCTATTGACCTGTCGCCGAACGGCTTCGGCGAGCGGTCTGGTACGGGCTTTGCTATGGGAAAGCCTGTACTGAAAATCCCACGCCTGTCGGTAACACTATCAGGCCATTGTGGTTGGTGGGATAGCAAAAGAATCCGGTGATGGATGTTCGCCAGTGGCCGCTACGGGCTTCGCGAACGTGAAAGGGCTACAGCCCGTTCGGCCGATTGGTGAGAAGTGAGTGGTCCATGATTTGGATTTTCTCCTACTAGACTCATAGCGCAGGTCCTACGTCGGTTGACCCTAAAAAAAGCCAACACGGGTCGACTACGCCTCATAAGGGTGCGACAGGACTCAAGCTCCGACACAACAAGAGCAAAACTGGAGGTTTGAATGAAGATGTTGAAATCCACCCTGGCTATCGTGTCTGCAGCCGCAGTACTCGGTGTCAGCGGGTTCGCTCAGGCGGGTGCAACCCTGGATGCAGTGCAGAAGAAAGGTTTCGTACAGTGCGGCGTCAGCGATGGCCTGCCTGGTTTTTCGGTTCCGGATTCCACTGGCAAGATCGTGGGTATCGATGCTGACTACTGCCGTGCTGTGGCCGCTGCCGTCTTCGGCGACGCGACCAAGGTCAAGTTCAGTCAGTTGAACGCCAAGGAGCGCTTCACCGCGCTGCAGTCGGGCGAAATCGACATCCTGTCGCGCAACACCACCATGACCAGTTCCCGTGATTCGGGCATGGGTCTGAAATTTCCTGGCTTCATCACTTACTACGACGGCATCGGCTTCCTGGTAAACAACAAGCTGGGCGTTAAAAGTGCCAAGGAACTGGACGGTGCAACCATCTGCATCCAGGCCGGTACCACCACCGAGCTGAACGTTTCCGACTACTTCCGTGGTAACAACCTGAAGTACACCCCGATCACTTTCGACACCTCCGATGAAAGCGCCAAGTCGCTGGAATCCGGTCGTTGCGACGTGCTGACTTCCGACAAGTCCCAGCTGTTCGCCCAGCGCAGCAAGCTGGCCTCGCCGAAAGACTACGTGGTTCTGCCGGAAACCATTTCCAAAGAACCACTGGGCCCTGTCGTGCGTAACGGCGACGACGAATGGCTGGCCATCGTGCGCTGGACTGGCTACGCCATGCTCAACGCTGAAGAAGCCGGTATCACTTCGAAAAACGTCGAAGCTGAAGCCAAAGGCACCAAGAACCCGGACGTTGCTCGTCTGCTGGGCACCGACGGTGAATACGGCAAAGACCTGAAAGTGAAGAAAGACTGGGTCGTACAAATCGTCAAGCAGGTCGGCAACTACGGCGAAGTGTTCGAGAAAAACCTCGGCAAGAGCACTCCGCTGGAAATCGACCGCGGGCTGAACGCTCTGTGGAACAACGGCGGCATTCAATACGCACCACCAGTGCGCTGATGGTTCTATCACCCGGTGGGCCAACCGCCGGGTGATGTTCTGTTCCATTACATCCGGGGCACTTCATGCAAAATTCAATCGGCGCACCAAAGCAGAGGCTCAGCCTCAGCGATCCCAAAGTGCGTGCGTGGCTATTTCAGATCATCACCATTGTGGCGGTGGTCTCGATGGGCTGGTATCTGTTCGACAACACACAGACCAACCTTCAACACCGGGGCATTACCTCCGGTTTCAGCTTTCTGGAGCGCAGTGCCGGTTTCGGCATCGCTCAACACCTGATCGACTACACCGAATCGGACAGCTATGCCCGGGTGTTTGTCATCGGCTTGCTCAACACGCTGCTGGTGACGTTCATCGGCGTAATCCTGGCGACCATCCTCGGGTTCATCGTCGGCGTGTCACGGCTGTCGAAGAACTGGATCATTGCCAAGCTGGCGACAGTTTATGTGGAGGTCTTCCGTAACATTCCGCCGCTGCTGCAGATCCTGTTCTGGTACTTCGCGGTGTTCCTGACCATGCCGGGCCCCCGCAACAGTCATAACTTCGGCGACACCTTCTTCGTCAGCAGCCGCGGCCTGAACATGCCGGCCGCGTTGACGGCCGAGGGTTTCTGGCCGTTTGTCGTCAGCATCGTCGTGGCCATCGTCGCCATCGTGCTGATGAGCCGCTGGGCCACCAAACGTTTCGAAGCGACCGGCGTGCCGTTCCATAAATTTTGGGTCGGCCTGGCGCTGTTCCTTGTGATCCCGGCGCTGTGCGCGTTGATCTTCGGCGCGCCTGTGCACTGGGAAATGCCGAAGCTGCAAGGCTTCAACTTCGTTGGTGGCTGGGTGCTGATCCCGGAACTGCTGGCGCTGACCCTGGCCCTGACCGTGTACACCGCGGCGTTTATCGCCGAGATCGTGCGTTCGGGCATCAAGTCGGTCAGCCACGGCCAGACCGAAGCGGCGCACTCGTTGGGCCTGCGCAACGGTCCGACCCTGCGCAAGGTGATCATCCCGCAAGCCCTGCGCGTGATCATTCCACCGCTGACCAGCCAATACCTGAACCTGGCGAAGAACTCCTCGCTGGCGGCCGGTATCGGTTATCCGGAAATGGTGTCGTTGTTTGCCGGTACGGTGCTGAACCAGACCGGGCAGGCGATCGAGGTGATTGCGATCACCATGAGCGTGTACCTGGCGATCAGTATCAGCATTTCCCTGCTGATGAACTGGTACAACAAGCGCATTGCGCTGATCGAGCGGTAAGGAAAAGCGCATGAGTACTCATACATTCAAACCTGACATGCCTCCACCGAGCAGCAGCATCGGTGTGATCGCATGGATGCGCGCGAACATGTTCTCCAGCTGGCTTAACACCCTGCTGACCCTGTTCGCGTTTTATCTGATTTACCTGGTGGTCCCGCCAATCCTGCAGTGGGCGATCCTGGACGCCAACTGGGTCGGCACCACGCGCGCCGACTGCACCAAGGAGGGCGCCTGCTGGGTGTTCATCCAACAGCGTTTTGGCCAGTTCATGTACGGCTACTACCCGCCGGAACTGCGCTGGCGCGTAGACCTGACCGTGTGGCTGGCGGTCATCGGCGTGGCACCGTTGTTCATCTCGCGCTTTCACCGTAAAGCGGTGTATGGCCTGAGCTTCCTGGTGCTGTACCCGATCATTGCCTGGTGCCTGTTGCATGGCGGCGTTTTCGGCCTGACCCAGGTGGCGACCAGCCAATGGGGCGGCCTGATGCTGACCCTGGTGATCGCCACCGTCGGTATTGCCGGTGCATTGCCGCTGGGTATCGTGCTGGCGCTGGGCCGTCGTTCGAACATGCCGGCGATTCGAGTGGTCTGCGTGACCTTCATCGAGTTCTGGCGCGGCGTGCCGTTGATCACGGTGCTGTTCATGTCCTCGGTAATGCTGCCGTTGTTCCTGCCTGAAGGCATGAACTTCGACAAGCTGCTGCGGGCGCTGATTGGCGTGATCCTGTTCCAGTCGGCCTACGTCGCCGAAGTGGTGCGTGGCGGTCTGCAAGCGATCCCTAAAGGTCAGTACGAAGCGGCCGCCGCGATGGGCCTCGGTTACTGGCGCAGCATGGGTCTGGTGATTCTGCCGCAAGCCCTGAAGCTGGTGATCCCCGGCATCGTCAACACCTTCATTGCGCTGTTCAAGGACACCAGCCTGGTGATCATCATCGGCCTGTTCGACCTGCTCAACAGCGTCAAGCAAGCCGCCGCCGACCCGAAATGGCTGGGCATGGCCACTGAAGGCTACGTGTTCGCCGCCCTGGTGTTCTGGATTTTCTGTTTTGGTATGTCGCGCTATTCCATGCATCTGGAACGCAAGCTCGACACTGGCCACAAGCGCTAAGTCGCTACCTAATTTAGGAAGTTCTGTAATGAGCGAAGCAATCAAAAAGCCTGTGAGCCCTGAAGGCATTATCCAGATGCAGGGCGTGAACAAGTGGTACGGCCAGTTTCACGTGCTGAAAGACATCAACCTGAATGTCAAACAGGGCGAGCGAATCGTCCTGTGCGGCCCGTCGGGTTCCGGCAAATCCACCACCATTCGTTGCCTCAACCGCCTGGAAGAACACCAGCAGGGCCGCATCGTGGTCGATGGCGTGGAACTGACCAACGACCTCAAGCAGATCGAATCGGTCCGCCGTGAAGTCGGCATGGTGTTCCAGCACTTCAACCTGTTCCCGCATTTGACCATCCTGCAGAACTGCACGCTGGCGCCGATGTGGGTGCGCAAGATGCCCAAGCGTCAGGCCGAAGAAATCGCCATGCATTACCTGGAACGCGTCCGCATTCCGGAGCAGGCGCATAAATTCCCGGGGCAACTGTCCGGCGGTCAGCAACAGCGTGTGGCGATCGCCCGCGCGCTGTGCATGAAACCGAAAATCATGTTGTTCGACGAACCGACCTCGGCACTCGACCCGGAAATGGTGAAAGAGGTTCTGGACACCATGATCGGCCTGGCCGAGGACGGCATGACCATGCTCTGCGTGACTCACGAAATGGGCTTCGCCCGCACCGTGGCCAATCGCGTGATCTTCATGGACAAGGGTGAAATCGTTGAACAGGCTGCGCCGAACGACTTCTTCGATAACCCGCAGAATGATCGGACGAAGATGTTCCTGAGCCAGATTCTGCATTGATACCAGGATGACTGATAAAGCAAACCCGGCCTCACGCCGGGTTTGTTTTTTGCGCTCAGAAAACAGTGAGGAATTCGTGCTCTTTGTGCTCTGTATGCTTGAATCCCCTCAAATCCGCCCCTTCACCCAGTGATTTCACATCAGCGAGCAAATGCGGATAGCGGTCAAGCAGGCGCATCAGCAGCACCAATGTTTTCGGAGGAAGTACTTCGCCACGCTCATAACGGGAAAACGCGTTGTGCCCGCCACCGGACAGAATTTGCACGGATTCTTTTTGCGTCAGATGCAGTTTGCGACGGATTCGCTTCATCTCGTCGCCGATCATCTGTCTTGCTGCGATAACCAGTTCGTCGCCCGCGTCTGAATGACGCGATGAACAACTGTCGTCTAACTCGACCTCGCCACACATCTGGCATTCCCAGCCAGATAAATCATCTACGCGGCGCTCCATTCCTTTGACGCTCATGGTTTCGCCGCGACCCTCGAAATGTCGCATTCCTTCCTGAGCTCCACAGCTGAAACACTGCCGGGTTTTCATTGTGATTTCTCCTTGAAGGAGATTACGGGTGGACCACCGCCGGGGCGATACGTCACCTTGATATAAATCTCCAGACCGCTTGATTTGGTGTGGTACACGTCTTGCCAGACGCGATGATCGTCATAGGTGGTCATCGACTTGTACAGCATCTTTCCCTGAAGCTCGAAAACGACCTCCTGCATCTCCGCGAGGGTTAATCCAAGAGCCATGCCGCAGGTTTTAGCGGTGCTGGTGAATGCTTTACCTCCAAGTCTTCTGATATCCGCTTTGATCACCGCCAAGTCGTAATGGGGTGTGTTCTTTTCCATAAGAAAGCGCTTACCCTATCCCTGAAATTACCCTTAAAGGGTAATTTTGACTAATCGAAAATACCGTTCCATTTCCTCTACATGACCGTAGGCGGTTGCCGTCCTACGCGTACCTGACTAACATGTCAGAAAATTCATCCTATGATTGGATGAAAGGGCGCATTCCATGTCAGACATTTCTCCACTCGTTAAGCGTTCCCTGGTCGATCAGGCCCTGGATCAACTGCGCCAGCGCATAAACAACGGCGCATGGCAGGTCGGCCAACGCTTGCCCACCGAACCCGAGCTCTCCGCCGAACTGGGCATCAGCCGCAACACCGTGCGCGAAGCCATGCGCGTGTTGGCGTTTTCCGGGCTGATCGAGATCCGTCAGGGCGACGGCAGTTACTTGCGGGCGGTGATCGATCCGCTCGACACCATGAAGGCATTGTCCCGCTGCTCCCACGAACAGGCCCGCGAGACCCGGCACATCCTGGAAGTCGAAGCCATCGGCCTCGCCGCCCTGCGCAGGACGGACGATGACCTGGTGGCATTACGCGAAGCGCTGGGCGTCAGCGGCAGTCACTACCACGGCGATCTCGACAGCTACATTGCCTGCGATCTGGTGTTCCACCGCCGTCTGGTGGATGCCGCGCACAATCCGACCCTTAGCGAGTTGTATCGCTATTTCTCCAGCATCGTCGGCGCGCAATTGCGCCAGTCACTGAACATCACCCCGCGACGCCAAGAGGTGTTCGACCTGCATATCGAACTGCTTGATGCCGTCGAACAACGCGACCCGGAACGGGCCAAAGCCCTGTCGAGGCAGTTGATCAATGAACCTTGAAACCGAGAAAGCCATGTCCAGCCACAACATCACTCAACCCAAGCGCACAGCAGAACTCGAAGAGCTGCTGATCGACGCCGAGGCCGATGACGAAGCGGTCCAGCAAAGTCACCCGATCCTGCGTCGTCCGTGGCTGTTGCTGCTGGGTTTGATTCTGGTGGCGCTGAACCTGCGTCCGGCGCTGTCGAGCATGGCGCCGATGCTCAGCGAAGTCTCGAAGACCCTCGGCTTGTCGGCGGCCCAAGCCGGTTTGCTGACGACGTTGCCGGTGCTGTGCCTCGGTTTGTTCGCGCCGCTGGCGCCCTTGCTGGCGCGACGTTTTGGCGCCGAACGGGTGGTGTTGGGCATCCTGCTGATGCTGGCCGGCGGGATTATCCTGCGCAGTTCGTTCGGTGAGATCGGCCTGTTTGCCGGCAGTGTGCTGGCCGGTGCGAGCATCGGTGTGATCGGTGTTTTGTTGCCGGGAATCGTCAAGCGCGATTTCCCGAAACAGGCCGGAACCATGACCGGTGTCTACACCATGGCCCTGTGTCTGGGCGCGGCGATGGCCGCAGGGGCGACGGTGCCGTTGAGCGAACACTTCGACAAAAGCTGGGCTCTGGGCCTCGGTTTCTGGGTGGTGCCGGCGCTGGTCGCGGCGATTTTCTGGTTGCCGCAAGTCGGGCAGAAACACGGCGCACATAATGTCGCGTATCGGGTTCGCGGCCTGTTGCGTGATCCGCTGGCCTGGCAAGTAACGCTCTACATGGGCCTGCAATCGTCCTTGGCGTACATCGTCTTTGGCTGGTTGCCGTCGATCCTGATCGGCCGTGGCCTGACACCGACCCAGGCGGGGCTGGTGCTGTCCGGTTCGGTGATCGTTCAGTTGGCCAGTTCGCTGGCTGCACCCTGGCTGGCAACACGGGGCAAGGATCAGCGGCTGGCGATTGTCGTCGTGATGCTGCTGACCCTCGGCGGTCTGTTCGGTTGCCTGTATGCACCGATTGAAGGCTTGTGGGGCTGGGCGATCCTGCTCGGTCTGGGGCAGGGCGGTACGTTCAGTCTGGCGTTGACCCTGATCGTGCTCCGCTCGCGCGATTCCCATGTCGCGGCCAACCTGTCGAGCATGGCTCAAGGCTTCGGATATACCCTGGCGTCGATGGGGCCATTTGCGGTGGGTATCGTGCATGACTGGACCGGCGGCTGGACGGCGCTGGGCTGGATCTTCGGCGTGATCGGCCTCGGCGCGATCATTGCCGGCCTTGGTGCCGGACGTTCGCTGTACGTTCAGGTCGAAAGCGAAAAGGTCTGACCCCTGACACTCTCGGTATTCGGCCCACGAATGCCGATAGTGTTCCGCGCATTTGTTGACTATCGTGCAGGCAATCTTTCAAACGTTCGGAGCCTGCCCATGAGTGAAGCCAACCGCGAAGTGATCACCCGGTTCTACCAAGCCTTCCAGCGGCTGGACGCCGAGGCCATGAGCGCCTGCTATACCGACGACGTGCTGTTCAGCGATCCGGCATTTGGCGAATTGCACGGGCGCGATGCCGGCGACATGTGGCGCATGCTCACGACTCGGGCGAAAGACTTTTCCCTGACGTTCGACAACGTTCGTGCCGAGGAGCGCACGGGCGGCGCGCATTGGGTCGCGACCTACTTGTTCAGCCAGACCGGCAACACGGTGGTCAACGATATACAGGCGCAGTTCGTGTTTCGTGACGGCAAGATTTGCGAGCACCATGACAGCTTCGATATGTGGGCCTGGTCGCGCCAGGCGCTGGGTTTCAAAGGGTTGCTGCTCGGCTGGTCGCCAGCGGTGAGAAATGCCGTTCGCGCTCAGGCACTGAAGGGGTTGAAGGCATTCCAGGCCAGTCGCTGATAAGATCGCGGCTTGTTTCCTTTCAAGCCTTGATCGTCACGTGAACACCCCGAGCGAATCTCCCGTCATTGCCGCCGAATTGGCGCCGGTCAGCAAACCCTGGTTCGTCTACCTCGTTCGCGCGGCCAATGGTTCGCTCTACTGCGGGATCAGCGACGATCCCGTCCGCCGCTTCGCCACCCATCAAAGTGGCAAAGGCGCAAGATTCTTCCTCTCCAGTCCGGCCGTGGCGTTGGTCTACACCGAAGTGTGCCGCGACAAAAGCGAAGCACTACGTCAGGAACGCCTGATCAAAAAACTCAGGAAAAGCGCCAAGGAATGCCTGGTCGCCAGTGCTGCTGCGGGCTTATCAACCTGACTGATAAGTTCCCATCAGGCAGATCTGTAGGCTGCCCCCGGATTGCGCGCTAAGCTGCGGATTCATTATCCGTGCGGCGGAGCCGAGCATGTCCGAGTTGATCCTTCATCATTACCCGACGTCCCCTTTCGCTGAAAAGGCCCGCTTGCTGCTGGGCTTCAAGGGGCTGTCCTGGCGCTCGGTGAAAATCGCGCCGATCATGCCAAAACCTGATTTGACCGCCCTGACCGGTGGCTACCGCAGGACGCCGGTGTTGCAGATCGGCGCGGATATTTATTGCGACACCTCGCTGATTGCCCGCCGTCTGGAACAGGAAAAAGCCTTGCCAGCGTTCTTCCCGGAAGGCCAGGAATTGATCGCCGCGACCTTCGCTGCGTGGGCCGATTCGGTGGTGTTCCAGCATGCCGTGAGCCTGGTGTTTCAACCGGAATCGATAGCGGTGCGTTTTGGCAATTTGCCGCCGGAAGCGATCAAGGCGTTTCTGGCTGATCGCGCCGGACTGTTCAGCGGGGGGAGCGCCACAAAGCTGTCCGCCGAGCAAGCCAGGCATCAATGGCCAACGATCATGTCGCGTCTGGAGCAGCAGCTTCAGCGCGAGCAGGGCGACTTCCTGTTCGGCGAGCCATCGATTGCCGACTTTGCCCTGGCCCACCCGTTGTGGTTCCTCAAGGCGACTCCCGTGACCGCACCGTTGGTGGATGCTTATCCGGCAGTGTCGGCGTGGTACGGTCGTGTGATGGGGTTCGGGCATGGCGCGTTCAGCGAGATGTCGTCCGAAGAAGCGCTGGAGGTTGCGCGCGATGCGACACCGGCCGCGTTGCCGGATGAGCAGCTTGATGAGCCAAATGGTTTTGAGGCGGGTCAGCAGGTGGTCATTGCGGCGACGGATTACGGCGTTGACCCGGTGGCGGGTGAGTTGCTGTTTGCGGGTCGCGAAGAGTTGATTCTACGCCGACAAGACGAGCGGGGCGGCGTGGTGCATGTGCACTTTCCACGCTTCGGTTTCCGCATCGAAGCGCAGTAGCCAGCTTCACGAATGATTGGGCTGGCTTGAACATGTGGCGAGGGAGCTTGCTCCCGTTGGGCTGCGTAGCAAACCCAAATTTTTCGTAATGAATGCATGTTTTGTGAGTGCTGCGCACTCAAGCGGGAGCAAGCTCCCTCGCCACAGGGATCGGGTGAGCCAATGGGTTACTTCAGGGCTGCGAGTATTGCATCCGGGTCATACCCGCGAATCAACGTCCCGTTGACATCGATGATCGGAATCCCGCCACCACCCAACGCCTCATAGGCCTTGCGCGCCTCGGCGTCTTTCTCGATATCGAATTCCTGGTAGGGAATGCCTTTCTGATCGAGAAAGCGCCGCGTCAGCTTGCAGTAGCCACACCACTCAGTCGCATAGAGCACGACGTTGGCCTTGGCCTGTGTCTGCTCCGACACCACTTGCGAAGGGTTGAACACCCGCTCGATCTTGCCCCAGTTCTGATAAACGACGACCACCAGCAGGATCAGCAGGCATTTCTTCAGTATGTTGCCGAGCATCAGTTGCGCCGCTTGAGCTGGTCAGTCAGCTGAGTCGGCAGGCCCTTGATAATCAGCGTGCCAGCTTCTTCGTCATATTCGATCTTCGAGCCCAGCAGGTGCGCTTCAAAGCTGATCGACAGGCCTTCGGCCCGGCCGGTGAAGCGACGGAACTGGTTCAAGGTGCGTTTATCCGCCGGAATTTCCGGGGACAGGCCGTAATCCTTGTTGCGGATGTGATCGTAGAAGGCTTTCGGACGCTCTTCGTCGATCAATTCCGAGAGCTCTTCAAGGCCCATCGGCTCGCCGAGCTTGGCTTGGCTGCTGGCGTAATCCACCAAGGTTTTGGTTTTCTCGCGGGCGGACTCTTCCGGCAAATCTTCGCTTTCAACGAAATCACTGAAGGCCTTGAGCAGGGTGCGGGTTTCGCCCGGGCCGTCGACGCCTTCCTGACAACCGATGAAGTCGCGGAAATACTCCGACACCTTTTTCCCGTTCTTGCCTTTGATGAACGAAATGTATTGCTTTGACTGTTTGTTGTTCTGCCACTCGGACACGTTGATCCGCGCGGCCAGGTGCAACTGGCCCAAATCCAGGTGGCGGGACGGCGTCACGTCCAGCTGATCGGTCACTGCAACGCCTTCACTGTGGTGCAGCAGCGCGATCGCCAGGTAATCGGTCATGCCCTGCTGGTAATGCGCGAACAGCACGTGGCCGCCCACAGAGAGGTTCGATTCCTCCATCAGCTTTTGCAGGTGTTCCACCGCCACCCGGCTGAACGCTGTGAAATCCTTGCCGCCCTCGAGGTATTCCTTCAGCCAGCCGCTGAACGGATGCGCCCCGGACTCGGCATGGAAGAAACCCCAGGCCTTGCCTTGTTTGGCGTTGTAGCTCTCGTTGAGGTCGGCAAGCATGTTCTCGATGGCGCTCGACTCGGCGAGTTCCGAGTCGCGGGCATGGAGAACTGCAGGCGTGCCGTCGGGTTTTTTGTCGATCAGGTGGACGATGCAATGACGGATCGGCATGGGCTTCTCGGCTGATTGAAGAGAGGAGGTCATGCTCCCCAAAAAAGTGCCAAGTGTACCGCAACCACTGGTTTTGGCGCGGCTCGAAGGGCAATTCCCAGCCGTGCGACCGCCCTTATGCAGTTTTTTCCCGATTTAGAGCAATAAAGCTGACCAAAAGGGCAGCTAGAGGCGGATATTTCCCCGTCTCTGTGCTAGTTTTGCCCCGTCTTACGCGAAGTCACTGCGTTAAGCGTGCATTCAGCATTTGTCAGGTCGAACCAAACCCTGATTTCGGTATCTATAACCCCGATCCCGTGGTTATTGGCCGAGGGTGCCAGATCCAGAAGATCGGGCTCGATGGCTGACACTGCACTCTGCAATCCATATGAATTTGATAGGGAAGGAACACTACATGGCTCTTACTAAAGACCAACTGATCGCCGACATCGCTGAAGCTATCGACGCGCCAAAAACCACCGCGCGTAACGCTCTGGACCAACTGGGCCAAATCGTTGCCGATCAGCTGGAAAACGGCGGCGAAATCACTCTGCCAGGTATCGGCAAACTGAAAGTGACTGAGCGTCCAGCCCGTACCGGCCGCAACCCTTCGACTGGCGCTGCCATCGAAATCGCTGCCAAGAAAGTTATCAAGCTGGTTGTGGCCAAAGGCCTGACCGACGCTGTTAACAAGTAAGACGCATAAAAAAAGCCGTGCTCCGGAGCAATCCGGGCACGGCTTTTTTGTGTCTGCGATTCAGCGATTGACCCGCAAACACCTTAAATGAATGTGGGAGCGAGCTTGCTCGCGATGGCGGTGTGTCAGTCGCCAATAGAATCGACTGATACACCGCCATCGCGAGCAGGCTCGCTCCCACAATGGATCTACACCGCTCAGGAATAGCCTTTACTCAGCTTTTGCGGGCCCAGCGCTCGCGCCAGACTTGCTGCTCGGATTTGGTCTGGAAGGTCCATGCGACGAAGCGGCTTTGCTTCTGCCCTTGGGACATTTCCACCACTTGGCTTTCCAGCACGCCGGCTTTTTTCAGCGCCGTCTGAATGGCAGGCAGGTTTGAGGCCTTCGACACCAGCGTGCTGAACCACAGCACTTTGTGCTGGAAATGCGCACTCTCGGCGATCAACTGCGTCACAAACCGGGCTTCACCACCTTCACACCACAGTTCGGCCGACTGCCCGCCGAAGTTCAACACCGGCAGTTTGCGCTTCGGGTCTGCACGGCCCAGGGCGCGCCATTTACGCTCGCTGCCCTTGGTCGCCTCATCCATCGAAGCATGGAACGGCGGGTTGCACATGGTCAGGTCAAAACGTTCGCCGGGTTCGAGCAGGCCCAGCAGAATGTGCTTGGGATTGCTTTGCTGGCGCAACTGGATGGCCTTGTTCAGCCCGTTGGACTGCACGATGGCTTTGGCCGCAGCCACGGCTGTCGGATCGATTTCCGAGCCGAGGAAGTGCCAGCGGTAGTCGCTGTAGCCGATCAGCGGATAGACGCAGTTGGCGCCCATGCCGATGTCGAGCACTTTGACTGGCGCACCACGTGGGATCTCTCCGTCGTTGACGCTGGCCAGCAGGTCGGCCAGGAAATGCACGTAGTCCGCGCGCCCCGGAACCGGCGGGCAGAGGTAATCGGCCGGAATGTCCCAGTGAGCAATTCCATAGAACGACTTGAGCAGCGCCCGGTTGAACACACGCACCGCGTCCGGACTGGCGAAATCGATGCTTTCCTTGCCGTACGGGTTGATGATCACGAACTTCGCCAGTTCCGGCGTAGTTTTGATCAGCGCCGGGAAGTCGTAGCGACCCTGGTGGCGATTGCGCGGGTGCAGGCTGGCCTTTTCACGCGGCTCAACGGTTTTGGCCGGGGTCGCGGAGTCAGGCTTCTTGCGCGCAGGTCTTGGTGTGCGGGGGGCGTTCATGGGCGTTGTCGATTCGGGTATGGCTGAAAGTGGCGGGTATTGTCCCACATCCAGCCGCTACGAACCCAATTGTGACAAACACTGCAGTTCCCCTTGTGGGAGCGAGCCTGCTCGCGATGGCTGCGTGTCAGTTAACGCAGATGTTGACTGATGCACCGTCATCGCGAGCAGGCTCGCTCCCACGGGGGTTTTTGGTGGATTAAGAAAAGTGGCGGGCACAAAAAAGGGAGGCCGTTTCGGGCCTCCCTCTTTCATTGCGATTTGCCGTTACAGGCTGGCAATCCGCGCATGCTGCTCCGCCAACTTGCCCAGAGCCTGCTCAGCTTCGGCCAGTTTGGCGCGTTCCTTCTCGATGACTTCGGCCGGGGCCTTGTCGACGAAGCCGGCGTTGGACAACTTGCCACCTACGCGCTGAACTTCACCCTGCAAACGCAGGATTTCCTTGTCCAGGCGCGCCAGTTCGGCGTCCTTGTCGATCAGGCCTGCCATCGGCACCAGCACTTCCATCTCGCCGACCAGTGCGGTGGCAGACAGCGGTGCTTCTTCGCCGGCAGCCAGAACGGTGATGGATTCGAGGCGAGCCAGTTTCTTCAACAGGGCTTCGTTCTCGGTGAGACGACGCTGATCTTCGGCGCTGACGTTTTTCAGATAGATCGGCAGCGGCTTGCCCGGGCCGATGTTCATTTCGCCACGAATATTACGCGTGCCGAGCATCAGTTCCTTGAGCCACTCGATATCGTTCTCGGCCGCCGGATCGATGCGTTCTTCATTGGCCACTGGCCAAGGCTGCAGCATGATCGTCTTGCCTTCGATACCGGCCAGCGGCGCGATGCGCTGCCAGATTTCTTCGGTGATGAACGGCATGAATGGATGCGCCAGACGCAACGCGACTTCCAGCACACGAACCAGCGTGCGGCGGGTGCCGCGCTGACGCTCGACCGGGGCGTTTTCGTCCCACAGCACAGGCTTGGACAGTTCCAGGTACCAGTCGCAATACTGGTTCCAGATGAACTCGTACAAGGCTTGTGCCGCAAGGTCGAAGCGGAACTGGTCGAGTTGACGGGTCACTTCGGCTTCGGTGCGTTGCAGCTGCGAGATGATCCAGCGATCCGCCAGCGACAGCTCGTAAGCTTCGCCGTTCTGGCCGCAGTCTTCGCCCTTGTCCAGAACATAACGCGCAGCGTTCCAGATCTTGTTGCAGAAGTTGCGATAGCCTTCGACGCGGCCCATGTCGAACTTGATGTCGCGACCGGTGGACGCCAGCGAGCAGAAGGTGAAGCGCAGGGCGTCGGTGCCGTAGCTGGCGATGCCTTCAGCGAACTCGTCGCGGGTCTGCTTCTCGATCTTCTTCGCCAGTTTCGGCTGCATCATGCCCGAGGTGCGTTTCTGCACCAGGTCTTCGAGCTCGATACCGTCGATGATGTCCAGCGGGTCCAGGACGTTGCCCTTGGACTTGGACATCTTCTGGCCCTGGCCATCACGCACCAGGCCGTGAACGTAAACGGTCTTGAACGGAACCTGCGGCGTGCCGTCTTCGTTCTTCACCAAATGCATGGTGAGCATGATCATCCGGGCGACCCAGAAGAAAATGATGTCGAAACCGGTGACCAGCACGTCGGTGGAGTGGAATTTCTTCAGGAATTCGGTCTGCTCAGGCCAGCCAAGGGTGGAGAACGTCCACAGACCCGAACTGAACCAGGTGTCGAGCACGTCGTTGTCCTGTTGCAGCGCAACGTCCGGGCCAAGGTTGTGCTTGGCACGCACTTCGGCTTCGTCGCGACCGACGTAGACTTTGCCCGACTCGTCGTACCAGGCCGGAATCCGGTGGCCCCACCACAGCTGGCGGCTGATGCACCAATCCTGGATGTCGCGCATCCACGAGAAGTACATGTTTTCGTACTGTTTCGGCACGAACTGGATACGACCGTCTTCAACGGCGGCAATCGCAGGCTCGGCCAAAGGCTTGGTGGACACGTACCACTGGTCGGTCAACCATGGCTCGATGATCGTGCCGGAACGGTCGCCTTTCGGCACTTTCAGCGCGTGATCGTTGACGCTGACCAGCAGGCCTGCGGAATCGAATGCTGCAACGATCTGCTTGCGTGCTTCGAAGCGATCGAGGCCAACGTATTCGGCCGGGATCTTGCCGTCGATGCTTTCGTTCAGCGTGCCGTCGAGGTTGAACACCTGACAGGCCGGCAATACGGCGGCGTTCTTGTCGAAGATGTTCAACAGCGGCAGGTTGTGGCGCTTGCCGACTTCGTAGTCGTTGAAATCGTGGGCCGGGGTGATTTTCACGCAGCCGGTGCCGAATTCTGGATCGCAGTAATCGTCGGCGATGATCGGGATGCGGCGGCCGACCAGCGGCAGCTCGACAAATTTGCCGATCAGGGCTTTGTAGCGTTCATCGTTCGGGTTTACGGCGACGGCGGCGTCGCCGAGCATGGTTTCCGGGCGAGTGGTCGCGACGATCAGGAAATCGTTACCTTCAGCGGTCTTGACGCCGTCGGCCAGCGGGTACTTCAGGTTCCACAGGAAACCTTTCTCGTCGTGGTTTTCCACTTCGAGGTCGGAAATCGCCGTGTGCAACTTGGTGTCCCAGTTGACCAGACGCTTGCCGCGGTAGATCAGACCGTCTTCGTGCAAACGAACGAACGCTTCCTTAACCGCTTCCGAGAGGCCGTCGTCCATGGTGAAGCGCTCGCGGCCCCAGTCCACGGACGAGCCGAGGCGGCGGATCTGACGGCTGATGTTGCCGCCGGACTGATCTTTCCATTCCCAGACTTTCTCGAGGAATTTTTCGCGGCCCAGGTCGTGACGATTTTGGCCTTGGGCTTCGAGCTGGCGTTCCACCAGCATTTGCGTGGCGATACCGGCGTGGTCGGTACCCGGCTGCCACAGGGTGTTACGACCCTGCATGCGACGGAAACGGATCAGGGCGTCCATGATCGCGTTGTTGAAGCCGTGACCCATGTGCAGGCTGCCGGTGACGTTCGGCGGCGGGATCATGATGGTGTAGGACTCGCCCGCGCCTTGCGGGGCGAAGTAATTCTCAGACTCCCAGGTGTTGTACCAGGAAGTTTCAATGGCGTGCGGCTGGTAGGTCTTATCCATGCGCGGCGGGACCCTATTGGCATTAATTCAGGAAAAGCCGACGAGTATAGCGGGGCATGGGGCGGAGGGCGAGCAGGGGCGGACGGCGCGCAGGTCAAATGTGGAATGACCTGTGGCGAGGGGATTTAGCGAAACGTCGCACCGCCCCGTTGGGCTGCGAAGCGGCCCCCCAGCATTGTAATTCGCGATGCGCATTTACAGGGTTGACGACTGCTGCGCAGCCGAACGGGGATAAATCCCCTCGCCACAGAAGCCCGCTCGACTCAGTGTTATTCGTACTGGCTAAGCAACCGCTCCATCCGCGCATCCAGCCGGCGCTTGATCTCGGTTTCAATGTGCGGGGCGAAGTCGTCGATCACGTCTTGCATGATCAGCATCGCAGCAGCGCGTAGTTCACTGTCCAAGTGCAGCAATGCATCAGGACCTTTGCTGGTCGCAGGTGCCGGTTGCGCAGCAGGGGCGGGCGGTGTCGGTTCGGCGGTCTGCGGTTCGCCGCTGACAGAATCGAACAGCATCGGAATCTGTTCCTGGTCACCGTCATTGACCGTGTCGGTCAGCAGCGGCGGTTGCAGGTTGTCATCGCCGAGCAGTTGGCGGATCGACTCAAGGTCGTCCAGCAAATGCGCGGACTTCTGTTGCGGTTTCGGAGTGTCCATCGGAATGCTCAGAGTCGCTGTAAACGGTGGTCTTGCAGAGGATAGCCCTGTTCGCGGTAGAAACGGAAACTCTCCCGCGCGGCCGCGCGAATCGTCGGGTCTTCCACCACCACTTCCGCCACGCGGGCGAACTGTTTGGCGAATGCAGGCACTTTCAGGTCGAGATTGACCAGCAAGTCCTGATGCGGACCGCAGTCATCACCCAGTCCCAGCACAATCAAACCCTCAGGTTCGCTTTCGGCCGGGCCATGAGGCACGAAGCTTTCACCCTTGAAGGCCCACAAGCGTGCATCGAGATCCTCGCGTTGGGCGGCATCGCTGCAATGCAGGTAAATGCGGTGGCCCATGCGCCAGGCTTTTTCGGTGAGTTTGCAGGCGAAATCCAGCCGTGCCGACGGATCGGCGCTGGGCAGGATATAGAAGTCGACTTTGGTCATTGCGGTTCCTGAGCCACGAACGGCGTCACCTGAAAGTGACGCCGTCCGAGGTCATCGGTTTCAGGCTTTGGCGCGGTCCAGCAGGTATTGGGTCAGCAACGGAACCGGACGGCCAGTGGCGCCCTTGTCCTTGCCGCCGCTGGTCCATGCGGTGCCGGCGATGTCCAGGTGCGCCCAGTTCAGGTTCTTGGTGAAGCGCGACAGGAAGCAGGCAGCGGTGATGGTGCCGGCTTTCGGGCCGCCAATGTTGGCGATGTCGGCGAACGGGCTGTCCAGCTGCTCTTGGTACTCATCGAACAGCGGCAGTTGCCAGGCGCGGTCGTCGGCAGCCTTGCCGGCGCTCAGCAGTTGACCGATCAGCTCGTCGTTGTTGCCCAGCAGGCCGGAAGTGTGCGCGCCCAGTGCAACGACGCAAGCGCCGGTCAGGGTGGCGATGTCGATCACGGCTTGCGGCTTGAAGCGCTCGGAGTAGGTCAGGGCGTCGCACAGCACCAGACGGCCTTCGGCGTCGGTATTGAGGATTTCCACGGTCTGGCCGCTCATGGTGGTGACGATGTCGCCAGGGCGCGAAGCGTTGCCGCTCGGCATGTTCTCGGCGCAGGCCAGGATGCACACCAGGTTGATCGGCAGTTTCAGTTCGAGCACGGCACGCAGGGTGCCGAACACGCTGGCAGCGCCGCCCATGTCGTACTTCATTTCATCCATGCCGGCGCCCGGTTTCAGGCTGATGCCGCCGGTGTCGAAGGTGATGCCTTTGCCGACCAGTGCGTACGGCTTCTCGGATTTCTTGCCGCCGTTGTATTGCATGACGATCAGGCGCGGTGGCTGGGCGCTGCCCTGGCCCACGGCGTAGAACGAGCCCATGCCCAGGTCCTTGATCTTCTTCTCATCGAGGACTTCGACTTTCAGGCTCTTGAACTCTTTGCCCAGGCCCTTGGCTTGTTCGCCGAGGAAGGTCGGGTGACAGATGTTCGGTGGCAGGTTGCCCAGGTTGCGGGTGAACGCCATGCCGTTGGCAATCGCGGTGGCGTGGGCCACGGCGCGCTCGACTTCGGCCTGTGCAGCCTTGATGGTCACCAGGGTGATTTTCTTCAGGGAGCGCGGTTCGGCCTTCTGGCTCTTGAACTGGTCGAAGGTGTATTCGCCGTCTACCAGGGTTTCGGCCAGCAGGCGGGTCTTGCCGTAGCTGTCGCGGCCTTTGACCACGACTTCGTCCAGCGCCAGCACTGCCTCGTTGCCGCCCAGGCCTTTAAGGGTATTGAGGACGCCAGCGATGATTTTACGGAACGGGCGGTCGCCCAATTCTTCGTCCTTGCCCACGCCGACCAGCAGAACGCGCTCTGCCTTGAGGTTCGGCACGCTGTGCAGCAACAGGCTCTGGCCGACCTTGCCGGCCAGGTCGCCGCGCTTGAGTACAGCGCTGATGGCGCCGCCGCTCAGTTCGTCGAGTTGTCTGGCCACGGCGCCGAGCTTGCGGCCTTCGCCGACGGCGACCACCAGAGTGGCGGTCTTCAACGTTTCTGGGCTAACGCTTTTTACAACCAGTTCCATGTCCGGGTCCCTGAATGAATGGTCAACGTGCGCGGGCAAAAACGGCGGCGCACAGACGCTTGCTTATAAATAGAAAGACGCAGGTCACGGCCCGCGACAAAGGCCGCAGTTTGAACCTCGCTCCCTGCGCCTGACAACCCTCGGTTGTACGATCTTCAACGCATTACCCGCCTGCTTGAGCATGCGCAGTGACAGGCGCACCCAATCACAGGATAATGCGCCAACTTTTTCGGCGGCCCTGCCCTGCAGGCTGTCTGATACGTTTGCTTGTTTGGCCGCCTTAGCCTGACAACCCTGGAGTGTCTGGTTTGATTGTCTTCCGTTATCTGTCCCGCGAAGTCCTGTTGACCTTGAGCGCCGTCAGCGCCGTGCTGCTGGTCATCATCATGAGCGGGCGCTTCATCAAATACCTTGCCCAGGCGGCTGCGGGCCTGCTGGATCCGGGCTCCCTGTTCCTGATCATGGGCTTTCGCCTGCCGGGTTTTCTGCAGCTGATCCTGCCGCTGGGTCTGTTTCTCGGGATTCTGCTGGCCTACGGTCGCCTGTACCTCGAAAGCGAAATGACCGTGTTGTCGGCTACCGGCATGAGCCAGCAGCGTCTGTTCACCTTGACGCTGTTTTCGGCCACGCTGGTGGCGCTGGTCGTGGCCTGGCTAAGCCTGAGCCTGGCGCCACAAGGTGCCAATCAGTTCCAGCTGCTGCTGAACAAGCAGGATGCGCTGACCGAGTTCGATACTCTGGAGCCGGGCCGCTTCCAGGCCTTGCGCGATGGAACCCGGGTGACCTACACCGAGCAGCTGTCGGATGACCGCATCAATCTGGGCGGTGTGTTCATTTCGCAAAAAAACATCAACTCCGACAAGAAGGATCGCGGGATTTCCGTGCTGGTGGCCGAGAAGGGCCGTCAGGAAATCCGCCCTGACGGCAACCGCTACCTGATCCTCGACAACGGCTATCGCTACGACGGTAATCCGGGGCAGGCCGACTACCGTGCGATCAAGTACGAAGAGTACGGCGTGTTGCTGCCCAAGCCGGACGTCAGCGATGAGGTGACCGACCGCGATGCAATGACCACCAGTTCCCTGATCGGCAGCGATGACATTCGCTCGCGCACCGAGCTGCAATGGCGTCTGTCCCTGCCGTTGCTCGTCTTCATCGTGACCCTGATGGCGGTGCCGCTGTCGCGGGTCAATCCACGTCAGGGGCGTTTCCTCAAGCTACTGCCGGCGATTCTTCTTTATATGGCTTACCTGAGCATCCTGATTGCCGCACGCGGCGCCCTCGAGAAGGGCAAGATCCCGCCGGCGCTGGGGTTGTGGTGGGTACACGCGATCTTCCTGGCCATTGGCCTGGGCTTGCTCTATTGGGAGCCGCTGCGCTTGAAGATGGCGAGTCGCCGTAGCGCGCTGGAGGTGGCTCGTGGTTAAGCTGGATCGCTACATCGGTAGCAGCGTATTCATAGCAATCCTGGCGGTACTGGGGATTATTCTTGGCCTGGCGACGTTGTTTGCCTTCATCGACGAGATGAGTGAGGTCAGCGATACCTACACCTTGACGGACGTTTTGAGCTACGTCTTGCTGACCGCGCCACGTCGCTTGTACGACATGTTGCCAATGGCAGCCCTTATCGGCTGCCTGATCGGTCTGGGCAGTCTGGCCAGCCACAGCGAGCTGACCATCATGCGCGCCGCCGGCGTGTCGGTCGGGCGGATCGTCTGGGCGGTCATGAAGCCGATGCTGGTGCTGATGGTCGTGGGCGTGCTGATCGGCGAATACGTCGCGCCGGCCACCGAAGTCACCGCTCAGGCCAACCGTTCCCTGGCTCAGGGTGGCGGCGATGCGCAGAGCGCCAAGCATGGTTTGTGGCATCGCCAGGGTGACGAGTTCATTCACGTCAACTCTGTGCAACCGAACGGCCTGCTGTACGGCGTCACCCGTTATCGCTTCGACAATGAGCGTCACATGCTGTCGTCCAGCTTCGCCAAGCGGGCGAAGTTCGATCAGGATCACTGGCAGTTGAGCGATGTCACCACCACGCTGTTCCATGAAAAGAGCACCGAAGTGGTCACCGCCCCCGTCGAGCGTTGGGATGTCGCCTTGAGTCCGCAATTGCTGAGCACGGTGGTGATGTCGCCAGACACCCTGTCGATCAGTGGCCTGTGGGGTTACATCCACTACCTGGCTGACCAGGGCCTGAGCAACGGCCGTTACTGGCTGGCGTTTTGGGTCAAGGTGTTGCAGCCACTGGTGACGGCGGCGCTGGTATTGATGGCGATTTCCTTCATCTTCGGCCCTTTGCGCTCGGTGACCCTCGGTCAGCGGGTGTTCACGGGCGTGCTGGTCGGCTTCACTTTCCGCATCGTCCAGGATTTGCTGGGGCCTTCGAGCCTGGTGTTCGGTTTCTCGCCGCTGTTTGCGGTGCTGGTTCCGGCGGGTATCTGTGCCCTGGCCGGAGTCTGGCTGTTGCGCCGAGCCGGCTGATTGTAGGAGCCGTCTGACCTGTGAACGTGACGCTTGCGCCGTGGATCAGGTACAATTCCCGGCTATTTTTCGGCGGGCTATGCCTGCAGCCTTTTTGAGTGTTGATCCGTGAGTGATTTGAGTCATATCCGCAATTTCTCCATCATCGCCCACATTGACCATGGCAAGTCGACGCTGGCCGATCGCTTCATCCAGATGTGCGGCGGCCTTGCCGAGCGCGAAATGGAAGCCCAGGTGCTGGACTCCATGGACCTGGAACGTGAACGCGGGATCACCATCAAGGCCCACAGCGTCACTCTGTATTACACCGCTCGCGATGGCATCAAGTACCAGCTGAACTTCATTGACACCCCGGGCCACGTTGACTTCACCTACGAAGTCAGCCGGTCGCTGGCGGCCTGTGAAGGTGCATTGCTGGTGGTTGATGCCGGTCAGGGCGTTGAAGCGCAGTCGGTTGCCAACTGCTACACGGCAATCGAGCAGGGCCTGGAAGTCATGCCGGTCCTGAACAAGATCGACCTGCCACAGGCCGATCCGGACCGCGTCAAAGAAGAAATCGAAAAAATCATCGGTATCGATGCCACCGATGCGGTCGAGTGTTCGGCCAAGACCGGTCTGGGTGTCGACGAAGTTCTCGAACGTCTGGTTCACACCATTCCTGCGCCGACCGGCAACTACGAAGATCCGCTGCAAGCGTTGATCATCGATTCCTGGTTCGACAACTACCTGGGCGTCGTATCCCTGGTGCGCGTGCGTCACGGTCGTGTGAAGAAGGGCGACAAGATCCTGGTCAAGTCCACCGGCAAGATCCACCTGGTGGACAGCGTCGGTGTCTTCAACCCGAAACACACCGCAACCGTTGACCTGAAGGCCGGCGAAGTGGGCTTTATCATTGCCGGCATCAAGGACATTCACGGTGCACCGGTCGGTGACACCCTGACCTTGAGCTCCACGCCAGACGTTGACGTGCTGCCGGGTTTCAAACGCATTCAGCCGCAGGTCTACGCCGGCCTGTTCCCGGTCAGCTCCGACGACTTCGAAGATTTCCGTGAAGCCCTGCAAAAGCTCACGCTCAACGACTCGTCCCTGCAGTACACCCCGGAAAGCTCCGACGCCCTGGGCTTCGGCTTCCGTTGCGGGTTCCTCGGCATGCTGCACATGGAAATCATCCAGGAGCGCCTGGAGCGCGAGTACGACCTGGACCTGATCACCACGGCGCCGACGGTAATTTTCGAGCTGTTGCTGAAAACCGGTGAAACGATTTACGTCGACAACCCGTCGAAGCTTCCGGACGTGTCTTCGATTGAAGACATGCGTGAGCCGATCGTGCGGGCCAATATTCTTGTGCCGCAAGAGCACCTGGGCAACGTCATTACCCTGTGCATCGAGAAGCGTGGCGTGCAGCACGACATGCTGTTCCTCGGGTCCCAGGTCCAGGTGACCTACGATATTCCGATGAACGAAGTGGTCCTCGACTTCTTCGACCGTCTGAAATCCACCAGCCGCGGCTATGCTTCGCTGGATTACCATTTCGACCGTTACCAATCGGCTAGTCTGGTGAAACTGGATGTGCTGATCAACGGTGACAAGGTCGACGCCCTGGCGTTGATCGTGCACCGGGACAATGCGCACTACAAAGGTCGCCAGTTGACCGAGAAGATGAAAGAACTGATTCCGCGCCAGATGTTCGACGTCGCGATCCAGGCCGCCATCGGCGGGCAGATCATTGCGCGGACCTCCGTCAAGGCACTCAGAAAGAACGTATTGGCCAAATGCTACGGTGGTGACGTTAGCCGTAAGCGCAAGCTGTTGGAAAAGCAGAAGGCCGGTAAGAAACGCATGAAGCAAGTCGGCAACGTGGAAATTCCACAAGAAGCCTTCCTTGCAGTGCTCAGGTTGGATAGTTAGGTCCTATGTCACTAAATTTCCCGCTGTTGCTGGTCATCGCCGTGTTCGTCTGCGGCCTGTTGGCGTTGCTCGATCTGCTGTTCCTGGCGCCTCGGCGCCGGGCTGCCATCAACTCCTATCAGGGGAGCGTCAGCCAGGCTGACATGGTGGTCGTCGAGAAACTGAACAAAGAGCCGCTGCTGGTCGAATACGGCAAGTCGTTCTTCCCGGTGTTGTTCATCGTGCTGGTACTGCGTTCGTTCCTGGTGGAACCGTTCCAGATTCCTTCCGGCTCGATGAAACCGACCCTGGACGTCGGCGACTTCATTCTGGTGAGCAAGTTTTCTTACGGGATCCGCTTGCCGGTACTCGACAAGAAAGTCATCGAAGTCGGTGATCCGCAGCGCGGCGATGTAATGGTGTTCCGCTACCCGAGCGATCCGAACGTCAACTACATCAAGCGTGTGGTGGGCCTGCCGGGTGACCAGATTCGCTACACCGCCGACAAGCGCCTGTTCGTCAACGGCGAATCGATTGCCGAACAACTGGTCGGCTCCGAGCCGGGCACGCTGGGCAGTGCCGAGCTCTACAAGGAAAAACTCGGCGTTGCCGAGCACCTGATCCGCAAGGAAATGAGCCGCTACCGCGCCACGCCGGACCATTCGTGGACCGTGCCGGCCGGACACTACTTCATGATGGGCGACAACCGCGACAACTCCAACGACAGTCGTTACTGGGATGATCCGAGCATTCCCAAGGATCTGCTGGGCATGGTTCCCGACAAGAATATCGTCGGCAAGGCCTTCGCAGTCTGGATGAGCTGGCCGGAACCCAAACTCAGTCACCTGCCGAATTTCTCGCGGGTTGGCCTGATCAAGTAATCACACACGGCGCTGTTGAACACAGCGCCGAATGCATTTCTGGAACTGCGATAATCGGCGCCAGACGCATGAAAACAATGATATTCAGGACGTAATTTTTGAACACAGCGTTAATTGTCCCAAGCCTGCGCCGCACCACGGCCATGGCGGTGGAATCCAGCCACGAACTCAGCGTGGGTAAACCGTGAGCGTCTCCTTAAGCCGTCTAGAGCGTCAGCTCGGCTACACCTTCAAGGATCAGGAACTGATGGTCCTGGCCCTGACTCACCGCAGCTTTGCCGGGCGCAACAACGAACGCCTGGAATTCCTCGGTGATGCCATCCTCAACTTCGTTGCCGGCGAGGCGCTGTTCGATCGCTTCCCGCTGGCGCGCGAAGGCCAGTTGTCGCGTTTGCGCGCACGCCTGGTGAAAGGTGAGACGCTGGCCGTACTGGCCCGCGGTTTCGATCTGGGCGAATACCTGCGCCTGGGCTCCGGTGAGTTGAAAAGCGGCGGTTTCCGTCGCGAGTCGATTCTGGCCGATGCCCTCGAAGCGCTGATCGGTGCAATCTACCTGGACGCCGGCATGGACATGGCGCGCGAGCGCGTGCTGGCCTGGCTGGCCGGTGAGTTCGAAGGCCTGACGCTGGTCGACACCAACAAAGATCCAAAGACCCGCCTGCAGGAGTTCCTGCAATCGCGTGGTTGCGAGCTGCCGCGTTACGAAGTGGTGGATATCCAGGGTGAGCCGCATTGCCGGACGTTCTTCGTCGAATGTGAAATCACCTTACTGAATGAAAAAAGCCGAGGTCAGGGTGTGAGTCGTCGTATTGCCGAACAGGTAGCGGCCGCCGCAGCACTGATTGCCCTGGGTGTGGAGAATGGCAATGACTGATTCAACTGCAACTCGCTGTGGCTATGTTGCCATCGTCGGCCGTCCCAACGTGGGCAAGTCCACGCTGCTGAACCACATCCTGGGTCAGAAGCTGGCGATCACCTCGCGCAAGCCGCAAACCACCCGCCACAACATGCTGGGTATCAAGACCGAAGGCGACGTGCAGGCGATCTACGTCGACACCCCGGGCATGCACAAGGGCGGCGAAAAGGCCCTGAACCGTTACATGAACAAGACCGCTTCGGCGGCGTTGAAAGACGTCGACGTGGTGATCTTCGTGGTAGATCGCACCAAGTGGACCGACGAAGACCAGATGGTGCTCGAGCGCGTCCAGTACGTGACCGGCCCGCTGATCGTGGCGCTGAACAAGACCGATCGCATCGAAGACAAAGCCGAGCTGATGCCGCACCTGACCTGGTTGCAGGAGCAGCTGCCGAACGCGCAGATCATGCCGATCTCGGCACAGCACGGGCACAACCTCGAAGCGCTGGAACGTGTGATTGCCGGTTACCTGCCGGAAAACGATCACTTCTTCCCGGAAGACCAGATCACCGACCGCAGCAGTCGCTTCCTCGCCGCTGAACTGGTGCGCGAAAAAATCATGCGCCAGATGGGCGCCGAGCTGCCGTACCAGATCACGGTGGAAATCGAAGAGTTCAAGCAGCAGGGCAAAACCCTGCACATCCATGCCTTGATCCTCGTCGAGCGCGACGGCCAGAAGAAAATCATCATTGGCGACAAGGGCGAGCGGATCAAACGCATCGGCACCGAGGCGCGCAAGGACATGGAGCTGCTGTTCGACTCCAAGATCATGCTCAACCTCTGGGTGAAAGTGAAAGGCGGCTGGTCCGACGATGAGCGCGCCTTGCGTTCGCTGGGTTACGGCGACTTGTAACACCAGATCCAAGTACACCGAAGACCCCCTGTGGGAGCGAGCCTGCTCGCGATGAGGACCTGAAATTCAACATCACTGTTGACTGGCAGACCGCAATCGCGAGCAGGCTCGCTCCCACATTGGTTTCAGGTTGTTTATAAGATCGCGTTCCTCTATCGAGAACCCTGACTTCCATGTCGCAAACCCCGCCCATCGGCCAACCCGCCTACGTCCTCCACTCCCGCGCCTACCGCGAAAGCAGCGCGTTGGTGGACTTCCTCACGCCGCAAGGTCGGCTGCGGGCGGTGTTGCGTAGCGCGCGGGGCAAGGCCGGGACACTGGCCCGGCCGTTCGTGCCGCTGGAAGTGGAGTTTCGCGGGCGTGGCGAGTTGAAGAATGTCGGGCGCATGGAAAGTGCGGGTACTTCTACATGGCTCATCGGTGAGGCCCTGTTCAGTGGCCTCTACCTCAACGAACTGCTGATCCGCCTGTTGCCCGCCGAAGACCCGCACCCTGGCGTGTTCGATCACTACGCCGCGACGTTGCTCGCGCTGGCCGAAGGCCGGCCGCTGGAACCGCTGTTGCGATCCTTTGAATGGCGCCTGCTCGACGATCTCGGTTACGGCTTCGCCCTGACCACCGACATCCACGGTGAGCCCATCGCTCCTGACGGACTCTATCGTTTGCAAGTGGACGCCGGCCTGGAGCAGGTCTACCTGCTGCAACCCGGACTGTTCAACGGCACCGAACTGCTGGCCATGGCCGAGGCCGACTGGACCGCGCCTGGCGCATTGTCCGCTGCCAAACGTCTGATGCGCCAGGCACTGGCCGTTCACCTTGGCGGTCGTCCTCTTGTCAGCCGCGAACTGTTTCGCAAGCCGTAGTCTCCCCGTATGCTGTGCGCCGAATCTTTCAATTCAGGAGCGCTTCCGTGACCACCAGCAATCGCATTCTTCTTGGCGTGAACATCGACCACGTTGCCACCCTGCGTCAGGCCCGGGGTACGCGCTACCCGGATCCGGTCAAGGCAGCACTGGACGCGGAAGAGGCGGGCGCTGACGGCATCACCGTGCACCTGCGCGAAGACCGTCGGCACATCCAGGAGCGCGACGTGCTGTTGCTCAAGGACGTGCTGCAAACCCGCATGAACTTCGAAATGGGCGTCACCGAAGAAATGATGGTGTTCGCCGAACGCATCCGCCCGGCGCACATTTGCCTGGTTCCGGAAACCCGTCAGGAACTGACTACCGAAGGTGGCCTGGACGTGGCGGGGCAGGAAGCGCGAATCAAGGCTGCGGTGGATCGCCTGGCGAAGATTGGTTGCGAAGTGTCGCTGTTCATTGATGCAGACGAGCGGCAGATCGATGCGTCCCGACGTGTGGGTGCTCCGGCGATTGAACTGCACACTGGCCGCTATGCTGACGCCGAGACGCCGACTGAAGTGGCTGAAGAACTCAAGCGCGTTGCGGATGGCGTGGCGTTTGGTTTGGCCCAAGGCCTGATCGTCAATGCCGGCCACGGCCTGCATTATCACAACGTTGAAGCCGTGGCCGCGATCAAGGGCATCAACGAACTGAACATCGGCCATGCGCTGGTGGCGCATGCGTTGTTCGTGGGCTTCAAGTCGGCTGTGTCCGAAATGAAGGCGCTGATTCTGGCCGCCGCAAAAGCCTAAGCCAAACAAAGAACAATGTGGGAGCGAGCCTGCTCGCGATAGCGGTCTGACAGCCAACATCTTCGTTGAATGTTAAGACGCAATCGCGAGCAGGCTCGCTCCCACATTTGATTTCGGTTGCCCGGACTAAAGCTGCGGGGTTTCCTGGCTCGGCTTGGTCTTGTCGACCCCCGGCACATGCAGGTTGCCTTCAGCCACCTGGTTGCCTTCAAGCTGCGGCTGCGTGACCCACGTCAGGATGTCGTAGTAACGACGGATGTTCGCCACGAAATGCACCGGCTCGCCGCCCCGGGCGTAGCCATAACGCGTCTTGCTGTACCACTTCTTCTCTGACAGCCGCGGCAGGATCTTTTTCACGTCCAGCCACTTATCAGGGTTCAGGCCTTCTTTCGCCGCCAGTTTGCGCGCGTCATCCAGGTGACCGCTACCGACGTTGTAGGCCGCCAGTGCAAACCATGTGCGATCCGGCTCCTGGATCGACTCATCCAGCTGTTCTTTCATGTAGGCCAGGTATTTCGCGCCGCCCATGATGCTTTGCTTGGGGTCGAGCCGGTTGGACACGCCCATGGCCTGCGCCGTGTTCTGGGTCAGCATCATCAGCCCGCGAACGCCGGTCTTGGACGTGACCGCCGCTTGCCATAAGGACTCCTGATAACCGATGGCCGCCAGCAGGCGCCAGTCGACTTTCTCTTTCTTGGCGTAGGTCTTGAAGTGCTGTTCATACTTGGGCAGCCGTTGCTGCAAGTGCTGGGCGAAGGTGTAGGCGCCCATGTAGCCAAGGACATCGACGTGCCCGTAGTAACGGTCTTTCAGGCGTTGCAGCGTGCCGTTTTTCTTGACCTTGTCGAGGTAGGCATTGATCTCGTTGAGCAGGCTGTTGTCGTCGCCGGCGGCCACGGCCCAGCTCTGATCGCTGGCGTCACCGAGGTCGAAGGCGACCCGAATGTTGGTGAAGTAGACCTGGTTCATCGCCACTTCGTTGGAGTCGACCAGGGTCAGATCAATCTGGCCTTCATCGACCATGCGCAGCAGGTCAACGACTTCAACCGCGTCGGACTCTTCGTATTCAATGCCGGGAAACTTCTGTTTCAGCTCCGCCAGTTGCCCGGCGTGGGTGCTGCCCTTGAGCACCATGATCTTCTTTCCGACCAGATCCTTTGCATCGGTCGGCCGCGACTGGCCGTTGCGATAGATGATCTGCGGGGTGACCTCCAGATAGGAGTGGGAAAACCGCACTTGCTGCTTGCGCGCATCGCTGCTGACCAGGCCGGCCGCAGCGATCACCGGCCCGTTGGGCTTGCCCACCTGGCTGTACAGGTCATCAAGGTTGTCGGCGGTCTCGATCTTGAGCTCCACCCCCAGATCGTCGGCGAAGCGCTTCACCAGCTCGTATTCGAAGCCGGTTTCACCGTTGCGATCCTGAAAGTAGGTGGCGGGGCTGTTTCGGGTAACCACCCGCAGCACACCATCCTCCTTTATGCGCTCCAGTGTGTTGGGTTTATCAACACAGCCACTGAGCATCAGGAAGAGTCCGGTTGCGATCAGCCATTTGGCGTACCGCGGACGCAAAGCCGTTGGGGAAAACATCTGCGCAGTATACGCAAAGGACCACGAGCGCCATATCTCGACAGCGAAGGGCTTGTCTGGTAGAGAGCGCCAAACCCGCGTGGAGCCCGCAGGAATGGGCCCGGACGGTAATTTGTGACATAAAAAATAACCCTCGGCGTACCGTTGATGAAGGCCCAAATATCCGGCCCGACGTTCGGGTACGGCCGCGCGCACCGTTTCGGGTGATGTCGCGGGCGGTTTAGGCTAGAATGCACGGCCTCAAAGCACACCCCTTCCCGAGGCTGTCCCGAAGATGTTGATCCTGCGCGGCGCTCCTGCCCTTTCTGCCTTTCGCCACAGCAAACTCCTTGAGCAACTGAGCCAGAAGGTCCCGGCTGTCAGCGGCTTGTATGCTGAATTCGCTCACTTCGCCGAAGTTACCGGCGTCCTGACCGGCGACGAACAGCAGGTGCTCGCGCGCCTTCTGAAGTACGGCCCAAGTGTTCCGGTACAAGAGCCGACCGGTCGTCTGTTCCTGGTGTTGCCACGTTTCGGCACCATCTCGCCGTGGTCCAGCAAGGCCAGCGATATCGCTCGCAACTGCGGCCTGAGCAAGATCCTGCGCCTGGAGCGCGGCATTGCGTTCTACGTCGCCGGCCAGTTCAGCGACGCCGACGCGCAGCTGATCTCGGACGCCCTGCACGATCGCATGACCCAGATCGTCCTCGCGAACCTCGAACAGGCCGCTGGCCTGTTCAGCCACGCCGAGCCGAAGCCGCTGACCGCGATCGACGTGCTGGGTGGCGGCCGCGCCGCGCTGGAAAAAGCCAACACCGAGCTGGGCCTGGCCTTGGCCGAAGACGAGATCGACTACCTGGTCAACGCCTTCATCGGCTTGAAGCGCAACCCCCACGACATCGAACTGATGATGTTCGCCCAGGCGAACTCCGAGCACTGCCGTCACAAGATCTTCAACGCCAGTTGGGACATCGACGGTCAGAGCCAGGAAAAAAGCCTGTTCGGCATGATCAAGAACACCTACGTGATGCACAGCGAAGGCGTTTTGTCGGCTTATAAGGACAACGCTTCGGTGATCGTCGGTAACGTCGCCGGCCGTTTCTTCCCGGACCCTGAAACCCGCCAGTACGGCGCGGTGCAGGAGCCGGTGCACATCCTGATGAAGGTCGAAACTCACAACCACCCGACCGCGATTGCCCCGTTCCCGGGCGCGTCCACCGGTAGCGGCGGCGAGATTCGCGACGAAGGCGCTACCGGTCGCGGCGCCAAGCCAAAGGCTGGCCTGACCGGTTTCACCGTATCGAACTTGCAGATCCCGGGCTTCGAACAGCCGTGGGAAGTGCCGTACGGCAAGCCTGAGCGCATCGTTACCGCGCTGGATATCATGATCGAAGGCCCACTGGGCGGCGCCGCGTTCAACAACGAATTCGGTCGCCCGGCCCTGACCGGTTATTTCCGTACCTTCGAGCAGTCGATCACCACCCCGCGTGGCGACGAAGTTCGCGGCTACCACAAGCCGATCATGCTGGCCGGCGGTATGGGTAACATCCGTGCCGAACACGTGCAGAAAGGCGAGATCACCGTTGGCTCCAAGCTGATCGTGCTCGGCGGTCCGGCAATGCTCATCGGCCTGGGCGGCGGCGCTGCTTCTTCCATGGCCACCGGCACCAGCTCGGCCGACCTGGACTTCGCCTCCGTACAGCGCGAAAACCCTGAGATGGAACGTCGCTGCCAGGAAGTCATCGACCGTTGCTGGCAGTTGGGCGACAAAAACCCGATCAGCTTCATCCACGACGTTGGCGCGGGCGGTCTGTCCAACGCCTTCCCGGAACTGGTCAACGATGGCAACCGTGGCGGTCGCTTCGAACTGCGCAACATTCCAAACGACGAGCCGGGCATGGCCCCGCACGAAATCTGGAGTAACGAGTCCCAGGAACGCTACGTTCTGGCGGTCGGCCCTGCGGACTTCGAACGCTTCCAGGCGATCTGCGAACGTGAGCGTTGCCCGTTTGCCGTCGTCGGCGAAGCCACAGCCGAGCCGCAACTGACGGTCACCGACAGCCACTTCGGCAACAGCCCGGTCGACATGCCGCTGGAAGTGCTGCTGGGCAAAGCCCCGCGCATGCACCGTTCGGCCGTTCGTGAAAACGAACTGGGCGACGATTTCGATCCTTCGACGCTGGAAATTGCAGATTGCGTCGAACGCGTTCTGCATCACCCGGCCGTCGCGAGCAAAAGCTTCCTGATCACCATCGGCGACCGCACCATCACCGGCCTCGTGGCCCGTGACCAAATGGTTGGCCCGTGGCAGGTTCCGGTGGCCGACGTTGCCGTCACCGCCACCAGCTTCGATGTCTACACCGGTGAAGCCATGGCCATGGGCGAGCGCACTCCGCTGGCACTGCTGGACGCTCCGGCGTCGGGCCGCATGGCCATCGGCGAAACCCTGACCAACATCGCCGCTTCGCGCATCAACAAGATCTCCGACATCAAACTGTCGGCGAACTGGATGTCCGCCGCCGGTCACCCGGGTGAAGACGCGCGTCTGTACGACACCGTGAAAGCGGTCGGCATGGAACTGTGCCCTGAGCTGGGCATCACCATTCCGGTGGGCAAGGACTCGATGTCCATGGCCACGCGCTGGAACGACAACGGCGAAGACAAGACCGTCACCTCGCCAATGTCCCTGATCGTGACCGGTTTCGCGCCAGTGGCTGACATCCGTCAGACCCTGACCCCGGAACTGCGCATGAACAAGGGCACCACCGACCTGATCCTGATCGACCTGGGCCGTGGCCAGAACCGCATGGGTGCCTCGATCCTGGCCCAGGTTCACGGCAAGCTCGGTTCGCAAGCTCCGGACGTCGATGATGCCGAAGACCTCAAAGCCTTCTTCGCCGTGATCCAGGGCCTCAACGCCGACGGTCACCTGCTGGCTTACCACGACCGTTCCGACGGTGGTCTGCTGACCAGCGTGGTGGAAATGGCTTTCGCCGGTCACTGCGGTCTGAGCCTGAACCTCGACGGTCTGGCAGAAACCTCCGCCGACATCGCCGCGATCCTGTTCAACGAAGAATTGGGCGCCGTGATCCAGGTTCGCCAGGACGCTACGCCGGATATCCTCGCGCAGTTCAGCGCGGCCGGTCTGGGTGACTGCGTTTCGGTGGTCGGTCAGCCGATGAACAACGGCCAGATCAACATCACCTTCAATGGCGAAACCGTCTTCGAAGGCCAGCGTCGTCTGCTGCAACGTACATGGGCTGAAACCAGCTACCAGATCCAGCGCCTGCGTGATAACGCCGACTGCGCCGAACAAGAGTTCGACGTGCTGCTGGAAGAAGACAACCCGGGCCTGAGCGTCAAGCTGAGCTACGACGTCAACCAGGACGTCGCCGCGCCTTACATCAAGAAAGGCATCCGCCCACAGGTTGCCGTGCTGCGTGAGCAGGGCGTCAACGGTCAGGTGGAAATGGCGGCTGCGTTCGACCGCGCCGGTTTCAACGCGATCGACGTGCACATGAGCGACATTCTGGCCGGTCGTGTCGACCTGAACGAGTTCAAAGGTCTGGTCGCTTGCGGTGGTTTCTCCTACGGCGACGTATTGGGTGCTGGCGAAGGCTGGGCCAAGTCCGCGCTGTTCAACAGCCGTGCTCGCGACGCGTTCCAGGGCTTCTTCGAACGTACCGACAGCTTCACCCTCGGCGTATGCAACGGTTGCCAGATGATGTCCAACCTGCACGAGCTGATCCCGGGCAGCGAGTTCTGGCCGCACTTCGTGCGTAACCGTTCCGAGCAGTTCGAAGCGCGCGTGGCGATGGTTCAGGTTCAGGAGTCGAACTCGATCTTCCTGCAGGGCATGGCCGGTTCGCGCATGCCGATCGCGATCGCACACGGTGAAGGTCATGCCGAGTTCGCCAGCGAAGAAGCGTTGCTGGAAGCCGATCTGTCGGGTTGCGTGGCGATGCGTTTCGTCGACAACCACGGCAAGGTCACCGAGAACTACCCGGCCAACCCGAACGGTTCGCCGCGCGGGATCACCGGTTTGACCAGCCGCGACGGTCGCGTAACGATCATGATGCCGCACCCGGAACGCGTGTTCCGCGCCGTGCAGAACTCGTGGCGTTCGGAAGACTGGAACGAAGACGCACCTTGGATGCGTATGTTCCGTAATGCGCGCGTCTGGGTTAACTAAGAGCCGTGTATAAGCTCAGCTTTTTTGTTCCGGCCAGTCATGTCGAGGTGGTCAAGGGTGCTGTGTTCGCTGCCGGGGGTGGGCGGATCGGCGCTTATGATCACTGCGCTTGGCAGGTGCTTGGGTTGGGTCAGTTTCGACCTTTGGATGGCAGTCAGCCGTTTATTGGTGAAGCGGGGCAGGTCGAGCAGGTTGAGGAATGGAAGGTTGAGCTTGTGGTCAGCGATGAGTTGATTCGGGCGGTGGTGGTGGCTCTGAAGCAGAGTCATCCCTACGAGACGCCGGCTTATGAGGTGTGGCGGTTGGAGGATTTCTGATCTTCTGCTGCTGAAATGAGAAACCCGTTGAGTTTGCGTTCGACGGGTTTTTTGTTGTCCACGAATTTATGGATGTAGGTTGTTCAGAACTGTGGGAGCGAGCCTGCTCGCGATGGCGGCCTGGTAGCCGACCAGGCTCTTTCAGGTGTACATATCCATTTCTGCGGTAACGGCGGCTGGCGGTTTCGCCCTTACGGCGACTCACTTTTTTTACAAGCGCCTAAAAAAAGTAAGCAAA
>NZ_JBOFQE010000099.1:0-24543 GCF_051660785.1 Pseudomonas sp. | reverse complement strand
AGCCTGCTCGCGATAGCGGTGTATCAGTCAAGCAGAGGGTGACTGACACGACGCTATCGCGAGCAGGCTCGCTCCCACAGGGTTTTGTGTGTTGCTGGAAATCAGCGGACGATTTTGTCTACGTGGATGCCCAGTTTTTTCAGGCGATACCAGAAGCTGCGCTCGGAGATCCCGATCAACTGCGCCGCGGCAGCCTGCACGCCGTTGCTCTGTTGCAGCGCCGCCAGAATGTAGGCCTTTTCGACCTCCGCCAGCGCCGCTTCCAGATCCGCCGGCACGCTGCCTTCCGTGATCACGGCACCACTGCTGCCGGAACTTGAAGCAAACAGATAAGCCGGCAAATCCTCCTCTTCAATCACTGCCCCCGACGCCACGATCGTCGCGCGCTCCACGCAATTCTGCAGCTCGCGAATATTTCCCGGCCACGAATAATTGGCCATGGCCTGCAAGGCTTCGGGACTGAAACCGGTAAAGCGCTTGCCCGCCGTGGCGCCCAGGGTGTGGGCAAAGTGCCGGGCCAGTGGCGCAACGTCTTCAACCCGTTCGCGCAGGGCCGGCAGCGGAATCGGGAACACGTTGAGGCGGTAATAAAGGTCTTCGCGAAACTCCTTGTTGGCCACCGCGTCCAGCAGGTTTTTGTTGGTCGCGGCAATCACCCGCACATCCACTTTACGCTCACGCGGATCGCCCACCGGCTCGATCACCCGTTCCTGCAAGGCCCGGAGGATCTTCGCCTGCAAGGCCAGCGGCATTTCACCGATTTCATCGAGGAACAACGTGCCCTTGTCGGCCTGCATGAAACGCCCGACGCGATCCGCTACGGCGCCGGTAAACGCGCCTTTGCGGTGGCCGAACATCTCGCTTTCCAGCAACCCTTCGGGGATCGCCGCACAGTTGACTGCGACGAAGGGTTTGTCAGCGCGGTTGCCGTGTTTGTGGATCGCCCGGGCGACCATTTCCTTGCCGGTGCCGCTTTCGCCGGTCAGCAGAATCGTCGCGTTGCTTTCGCGCACCGAATCGATCGCGTGCAGCACCCGGCGAAAACTCGGACTGTCACCGATCAGGCTGTCGATCTGCTGATGCTCGTCGAGCTCGGCGCGCATGCGCTGGTTGTCTTTGAGGATGTCGCGAAATTGCAGGGCCTTGCTGACGGTGATGTCCAGTTCGTCGATGTCGAACGGCTTGGCGATGTAGTCGAAGGCGCCGTTGCGCATCGACTGCACCGCATTTTTCACCGTGCTGTAGGCGGTCATGACAATCACCGGCAACTGCGGAAAACGCGTTTTGATTTCCGCCAGCAATTGCGGGCCGTCCATGCCGGGCATGCGCCAGTCGCTGATCACCAGGTCGATGTCCTCGCACTCCAGCACCTTGAGCGCGTGCAGGCCATTGCCGGCGGTGAACACCTGGATACCGTTCTGACCCAGGGCCGATGCCAGCAAGTCGCAGAGCTTGGGCTCGTCGTCGACCACCAGTACGTTATGTGTCATCGCTGCCCTCGTCGAAGTCTTCACCGTTGGCCGGAATGTACAGCGTGAAGGTGGTGCCGGCATCTTTTTCGCTGACGCATTCGATGCGCCCGTCATGACTTTCCATGATCGAGAACACCTTGGCCAGCCCCAGGCCGGTGCCCGATGCCTTGGTGGTGACGAACGGTGTGAAGATCCGTTCGAGCATGTCCGGTTCGATGCCCTGGCCGGTGTCGCAGACGCTGATCACGGTGTAGTCCTCGTCGCTGCTGATCCCCACCGTGAGCCGCCCGCCGTCGGGCATGGCGTCGATGGCGTTGACGATCAGGTTCAGGCCGGCCTGCTTGAGTTGCCGTGCGTCGGCGTGAAGCGTCGCGCCGGGCGCCTGATCGTCGATTCGCACATCGATGTTGTGGCTGGCCAGTTCCGGGGCGCAGAAGCCGATCAATTCATCCACCAGCGGCCGCGCCGGTTGGGTCGAACGCAGCGGCGCGCTGGGCTTGGCGAAGTCGAGGAAGTCGGTGATCAGGTCATTGATGCGGCTGACTTCGCTGACCACGTATTCCAGATGACGCTTGTCGGTCTCGGGCAAATCGGCACGCCGGTGCAGCAGTTGCGTGGCGGTCTTGATGATGCCCAGCGGGTTGCGGATTTCATGGGCCAGGCCCATGGCGACTTCGCCCAACGCATGCAAACGGTCGCGGCGGCGCAGTTGCGATTCCAGGTGCTGCAACTCGGCGAGGCGTTCGCTCATGTGGTTGAACGTGCTGCTCAGTTCCGCCAGTTCATCACCGCCGGTGACCGCCAGACGCTGGCGGTAATCCCCGGCAATGACCGCTTGCACGCCTTTGGACAACCCGCGCAACGGCTTGGTCAGGCGTTGCGAGACAATCCAGCCGACCGCCAGGGACGCCGCCGAGCTGAGCAGGAAAATCAGGATGAACAGGTTGCTCTGGTTCACCAGCCCGACCAGGCTGGTGTGGCGCAGCAGTCCGCTGAAGATCACGCCCTGCAACTCACCGTTTTCGTTGAGGATCGGCCGGTAAATGCCGCTGTAGCGATTGGTGAATTGTTCGATCGGCTGCTTGGTGTTGCGCAGGATCTGTTCGATTTTTTCCGGCACGGCCGCCGGGTGATCTTCGAAGCGCTGGGTGGAAAAGATCTCCGAGAAGTCATCGGCCTTGGCCAGGTACAGCCGCAGGTCGAGGGAATGCACATCGGCGACGCTGGTGAGGAAACTGCTGTCCAGGTACGTGGCGATCACCAATTTGTAATCGACGCCGTCCTGATCGGTCTCGAAGGTCGAGACCACCGTGCCGGTGGCGACGCCGCCGACTTGCAGGGTCTGCAACACCGCTTTCGGTTCGGTGCTGATTTGTCGGACGATGTCATCGGCGGCGGTGCTGAACACCACTTTGTGATCGCTGTTGCGCACCAGCGCCACGACGTCGATGCCCATGGAGTCGGCGATGTCGGTGGTCAGTTTGTCGTGTTCACTCGACAACCGATCTGTGGGCGGGCGCGTGTAACGCAGGAACAACTGCGCGGCCCGGGCGTTGTCCCGCAGGATTTCAGTGATCTCGTCCTCGACGATCTGGGTCGATTCCTGCAGCCAAATCCGCACGTTGCTGTCGAAAATCTGCGACAGGGTGGTGGCCGCCAGCTCAGCCGCGATCATGGTCGGGATCACGCTGACCAGCCAGAACGCGAGCACCAGTTTGCGCTGCAGGCTCCAGCCGGAGAGGGCAAAAGGTCGGGCGGTGGCGCGTGGGTCTTTGATCATCGTGCTTCGCTTATTGCAGCAGCCATGGCGGAATCGGAACGGTCCGGTCGAATGAACATTTTCACCACGCGCAGCAAGCTGTCGAGCAAGCGATTGCGATGGCGGAAAAACACGGTGTTGCCGGTAAACGAGCAACCCAGGCGCAGCTTACTGGCATAGCCGGCCTGACCGCACGCGTAGATCGGGATGCCGTGTTCAATACAGTAGTCGACATTGGCCAGCCAGCTGCGCACGTACAGGTTGTGATCGCGGGTTCGGCTCAGGTCGTGGGCGAAGAATTTGTCGACCAGGCGTTGCTCGTCCAGCAGCACTAGGTTGAACGCCACCAGCTCTTCGCCGACCCAGTAAAGCACGCACGCAGCGCGCTCATCGAGGTGTTCGAGCACCTGGCGAAAGTAACCCGGCGGCAGGCGTTCGAAGGTCAGGTCACTACGCTCAAGGGTGGCTTCGTATAACGCCATCATTTGTGGCAGCAGGTCTTCAATAGAACGCCGCCATTCGATGCGCGGACCTTGCCCGCGCAACGTGCGGCGCAGGTCTTTGCGGGTGGATTTGCCGAGGGTGCCGAGGTACGCGTCCACGGAGCCAAAACGGATCGGCAGTTCGGCGCTGGGCAGACCGGGCATGCTTTGCAGGCCGGCGTCCTGGCACACCTGCAACCACTGCGGATCGCGGTGAGAGGCGTCCTTGACCGCCAGCAGACCGATACCTGCCTGATCGGCGTCGTTGCGCGCCAGGGTCAGTAATTGCTCAAGCAAGGCTGGGCGTCGGGCCGGGTTGATCTGGCGCGCGGTCCCGACATGGCATTGCTCGGCCACCGGCGAACCGAGGGCGTACAGGCGCACGTCGAACAGCCCCGGCCACCAACGGCGCAATTGTTCGGTGACGCGTTTGCCCGGACCCTGAACCGTGGTGTCAAGCGAATAGGCGGTGGTAAACGCCACCGCCGCGGCAACCAACACCTCGTCCTCGTACAGCGCCAGATAACGCCAGTGAAAATCCGAAATGCCTGCCAGTTCAACGGCCCGGTAATAATCCCAGTCCTCCAGTTCGCCGGGGAAACAGTCATTCCAGGCACTGCGGTCGATGGCTTCGATGGTCGAAAAGGCAAGGGCATTGATCACATCGGTTCCTTAAAATTTACCCACATGGCAGCCGTCCCCCAATCCCTGTAGGAGCGAGCCTGCTCGCGATGGTCGTTAACGATAACGCGGGGTTACAGGATTAACGCGGCGCTCTTGAGTGCATCGCGAGCAGGCTCGCTCCTACAGGGGTCATGCGTAGGTTCGTCAAATGTGTTCAGGCCAGCTGTCGGTAGTCCTGGCGCACAGGTTGCGGGGCGGTTACCTGTTGCATGAAACGGTGCTGGATGAAGTCCGCGCTCAGCTCCACGACCCGTCGGTATTGCAGGTCTACGGTGATCATGTGGTAGCAGTCGTCGAGCAGGATTTTCACCACCGGGCCGCCGAGTTTGCGTTCCACATAGTCGGCGTTCCAGCGGCTGGTGATGTCGTCTTCGCGAGAGTGCAAAACCAGCGCTTGAGTGGTGATCTGCGGCATGCGTTTTTTCACCGCGGCCACGAGCCGATGCAGCTCCCGCACACTCACCCCGGACATGGTCAGCAGCCCGGCATTGCTGCTTTCACCGGCCTTCATCTGCCGTTCGACGATGGCGCGCAAGCGTTCGTCCTTGATGCCGAACGGTGATTTTTCGTTAAAGCGGCACAGGTGCACGCCATACGGAATCGCCATCAGCAACGGCGTCAGTACCGCGACTTTGGGCATGTTCCAGCCGTCGTAGCGCAGGGTTGTCGAATACAGCAACAAGCCCTCGATCTGCCCCGGATGCTCGGCGGCCAGGTACATCGACAGCACCGCGCCCATCGACAAGCCGCCGACGAACACGTGCTGGTGTTTGCGCCGGACACCGATGAAGGTGTTGCGCGCGCTCTCGTACCAGTCGCGCCAACCGGTGGCTTGCAGGTCGGCGTTGTCCCCGCAATGGCCGGCCAGGGTCGGTACGTAGACCGTGCAACCGGCCTTCGCCAGGCCCATCGCGACCCGGCGCAACTCGGTCGGCGTGCCGGTGAGGCCGTGGATCAACAACACCGCGACCTCCCCGTTACCGAGAACGAAACCGGCGCTGCCTTCGCCCATGTCGATCTCAGGCTGGCTCATCTCTTCATCGCCCGATGCAGCAGACGGTCGAGCAACGCAATGCCGAGGTCGATCTCCGGGTAGCTGATTTCCAGCGACGGCGCGAGGGTGATCACGTTTTTGTAGTAACCGCCCACATCGAGAATCAGGCCCAGGCGTTTGCCGTCGATTTCGATGTCGCCCTTCATGCCTTCTTCGACCATGAAATCGAGCGTTGCCTTGTCCGGTGTGAAACCGTCCGGGCCGCAGATTTCACAGCGCAGGGCCAGTCCCAGACCGTCGACGTCGCCGATGATCGGGTAGCGTTTCTGCAAGTCTTTCAGGCCTTCGAGGAAGTATTTGCCCTTGTTCATGACCCTCTTGCCGTAGTCGACTTCGCTGGTCATCTTGAACATTTCCAGGCCCACCGCCGTGCCCAATGGATTGGACGCGAAAGTCGAATGGGTCGAACCTGGCGGGAAGATTTTCGGGTTGATCAGCTCTTCCTTGGCCCAGATGCCGCCCAATGGGTTGAGGCCATTGGTCAGTGCTTTGCCGAAGACGATGACGTCCGGTTTGACGTCGAAGTGCTCGATCGACCACAGCTTGCCGGTGCGGTAGAAGCCCATCTGGATTTCGTCGACCACCATCAGAATGCCGTGCTGGTCCAGCACATGCTTGAGTTCGCTGTAGAAGTTCATCGGCGGAATCACGTAGCCGCCGGTGCCCTGGATCGGCTCGACATAGAAAGCGGCGTATTCGCTCTGGCCGACTTTCGGGTCCCAGACGCCGTTGTATTCGGTCTCGAACAGACGGGCGAATTGCTGCACGCAATGGCTGCCGTACTCTTCCTTGGTCATGCCTTTCGGGCCGCGGAAGTGGTACGGAAACGGGATGAAGTTGGCGCGCTCGCCGAAGTGGCCGTAACGGCGGCGATAGCGGTAGCTGGAGGTGATCGACGAGGCGCCGAGGGTCCGGCCGTGGTAGCCGCCCTCGAAGGCGAACATCAGGCTTTTGCCGTTGCTGGCGTTACGCACGACTTTCAGCGAGTCCTCGATGGACTGCGAGCCGCCGACGTTGAAGTGCACGCGACCGTCGAGGCCGAATTTCTTCTTGGCGTCCACGGCGATCATTTCCGAGAGCTCGATCTTGCCTTTGTGCAGGTACTGGCTGGCGATCTGCGGCAGCGTGTCGATCTGCTGTTTCAGCGCATTGTTGAGGCGCGGGTTGGCGTAACCGAAGTTGACCGCCGAGTACCACATTTGCAGGTCGAGGTAGGCCTGGTCTTCGGTGTCCCAGACGTAGGAGCCTTCACAGCGGCTGAAGATGCGCGGCGGGTCGATGTAGTGAACGGTGTCGCCGTAGGAACAGTATTTGGCTTCCTTATCCAGAAGGATTTGGTCTTCAGGCGTAGCGATTCGAATATCAGACATGGTGGAGGAGTTCCTGATTTTCTGGGTTGAAAGTTTCTACGTTGAAGGAGGTGGCGTTGGCAGCACTGGCACTTGGCAGCAGGGCGAGCAACGCTGGCAGTTCGGCGAAGCTGTCAAAACGTGCGTAGGCGATGCCGTTACGCTCGCAGTGCTCGGCCAGGCGATCCTTGGCGAACACGAAATCGGCGGTGGACGCCACGCACATGTCGGACTGGCCGTCGCCGATCACCAGCACGCGTTTGGTGCTGGGGGTGGATTTGCATTTGCAGTTGCCGGAGGCGGCGCGGCAGGCGTCGCTGGCATGGGGGAAGTCGATGCGCCAGCTCTGGTGGTCGAGTTGCCGCAGACGGTTGGCGAGGATCGGCAACAGGCTGACGTAGTTGCGCGCCAGGATCCGTGCGATGCCTTGCTCGATGCCGTCGCTGACCACTTCAAGGGTCGCGCCGAGGCCGATCACGTGGTCGACGAAGTCGGGGAAGTCCGGGTCGATCTCGATGGTGTCGAAGAACCCGAGCAGTTCGGTCGACGTGGCCTTGACCAGCGCGAGCTGGCGGCTGAGGCATTCACGGGAACCGATGTCGCCCGCCAGCCACTCGTTTTCGATCGCTTCCCAGCTTGGGTCGGCGAACCGTTGGAGGATGCTGTCGATCACGTCGGTGCGGGTGATGGTCCCGTCGAAATCACACACGATATGCCAGTCAATCATCTGTTGTACCTATCTTGGCAGGAGGCGCTGTTTGCGCTTGCCAAGGGGGTAGAGCAGGGACTGTGCCAACCGGGTTCGGCCCCGCGGGGCTGGGGTTTCGGCGTATGTGTGGGTCAACGAAGCTACAATTTTTGTAGGTCGCTACAAACAACATGAGTGCTTGCGCGGGAGGTGCGATTCGGGGATTGATGCGCGCATATCCAGCTCAAGGAATTGCCTCATGTCGAGGATTACTGTTGCTCTATTCGCCGCGCTGACGTGCCTTTCGGCCAACGTTTCAGCGGATGGCATCACCGGTGAGGCGGGGGGTGGCCTCAGCTATCAGCCACACGATCCGACCGGTAGCCGCTACGAAACCCGGCCGGTGCCGTACCTCGATCTGGACTGGGGCGATGTCAGTCTCAGCACGGATGACGGGCTGACCTGGGACGCGTTGAACGCCAGTGGTTTCAGCGCCGGACCATTCGTGAACTACCTGCCGGGGCGCACCTCCAACGGCGAGCTACATGGGTTGCGCGATGTGCCGGACATGGGCGAGGTGGGTGGCTATGTGCAGTACGCGCCGGCTGATTTCTGGCGGGTGTTTGCGTCGGTCGGGCAAGCGGTGGGCGGGCGCGGCGGGCAGGGCGGGGTGTTGGGGCGTGTTGGCGGAGAGGTGGGTTATCCACTGGGTGGCGGGGTGATTGGCAGCTCCAATCTGACCGCGCATTTTGCGGATGCGCGGCAGAGTCAGACGTTTTTTGGGGTGAGTGGCGAAGAGTCTCAGGCTTCAGGGATTCGGCCGTATAACGCCGGTGGTGGATTGCAGAATGTGGCGTTGACCCAGAGTTTTGAATTTCCCTTGGCGCCGCAGTGGTCGTTGCTGACGAGCGCAAGCTGGATTCACCTGACGGGGGCTGCGGCGGACAGCAGCATTGTCAAAGAGGTTGGGGATACCAACCAGGGGGAAGTGCAGGCGGCGGTTGCTTACACTTTTGATTAGATTTTTGTGTGGGGCTGTTAGATCGACCCCTCACCCCAGCCCTCTCCCCACGGGGGAGAGGGGGAGAGGGAGCCGACCGCATGCTATTCAAAACCTGAGTTCGACTCGATTTTTCAGGTCGATGTAACTCGAATAGCACCTCGGTCAGTCCCCTCGCCCCGGGGGGAGAGGGTTAGGGTGAGGGGTGTTCTCCAGCCATATCCTCACCCTCGGCCAGCAACGCAATCCCGCCCATGATCACCGCCACCCCCACCCAGTGCAGCACGCTGATCTGCTCGCCCAGCCCCAGCCACGACCCGAGCAACACCCCGACAAACACCAGCGAACTCAGTGGAAACGCCAGGGACAAACTGCTGCGGCGCAAGATCAGCATCCACACGAAAAACGCGCCGATGTAGCAGGCAATCGCGAACCACACCCCCGGATTCACCGCCACGGCCAGCAGCCATTGCAGGTTGAAATCCATCTGCCCCAGCTGATCTCCGCCCACCTTCGTGGCGATCTGGCCAGCGCTTTCAAAGCCGATCAACAACGCCCAGAGCACCACCGTGCCGAGGCGTTCATGCAGCCAGTCGGTCTTCCCTCTGATCATCGTTTGAGCCTCACGCATGGGCGACACACACGAGCATCACGCCCGCCGTAATCACCAAAGTGCCAAGCCAGCGCCGCCGGCTGACGGTCTCGCCGAGGATCAGTTTTCCGGCCAGCACCACGCCGCAATACGCCAGCGCCGCCGCCGGAAACAACAGGCTCAGAGGCGCCCGGGACAGGGCTTCGAGCCAGACGAAAAATTCGATCACGTAGGCGCCGATCCCGCACCACAGCAGCGGCGCGTTGAACACCTGACCCCAGAACGCATTCAGCCGAAACCCACCTTCGAGTTCCGGCAAACGGTCCAGGCCGAGCTTGAAACAGAGCTGGCCGATGACGTCCAGCACAATGGAAAACGCTACCAGCACAATCACGGTGAGGGTCATGGGAACAACTCCTCGAACAGATCGATCAATGCCTGATTGGTCGCCGAATTGCGCAGCAGATCGGCTTCGCTCCAGCGTTCGGCCGGCGGCTGGTCGGACTTGGCCTCCCAGCGTTTGAGGGCGTTGCTGAAAGCGGGGCGGGCGTATTCGCCGCAGATGTCGATGCCGATGATTCGCTTGCTCGCTGCCAGTACGCGTATCGCTTGCAGCAAATGGCTCAGGCGCATGCCGCCCTGGTCCCAATTGGTCGCCGCGTCTTCGCTGGCCAATACGTCCTTGTCGATGGTGATCCACACCGCGCGGGTGGGCAGGCTGGCGATCATCTGTTCGAGAAATTCCGGCCAGTCCAGATCCGCCAGATTGCGCCAGTGCAGCTGGTTTTCCTGCTGTTGATGACCGGCACCGTCTCCGACCCGGCCCCAGACTTTCGAGGGCGGACGCTGCCACGGAAACAGCTGCAACACGCCGCGCTTGAGCGCCTTTACATTGCCACCCTTGAGCTGCGGATTTTGCAGGTCGTCGCTGCACGGACCGAGAGTGACGATGCGCTGGATGTTCGGCAGTTTCAGCGCCTGATTGATCCACGAACCGCAATGCCGGCGCGGCGCGAAGCGGACCCAGTCGGGGTGGTTGTCGAAGTGGATCAGGCTCACCGGTTCCGGCAAATCGGTCAGGAAGGCCGGGGTCAGATGATGATAATCGCCGGAGCCGACAAAGAAGATTTCCGGCTGCGGGCCGCTGTGCCGGGGCCGTTGCTGCAAGCGTTCGGCGAAGCGCCGCCAGGTCCGTTCGCTGGACCACAGGCGCAGTTTCGGGCCGAGATCGAGCAGGTCGAGACGTTTGGCACGGCCGCTGTCGAGCAGCCACTGGATGGGCGCCTGGGCGGTCAGGCTGTGGTCGAGATCTAGAATGTTCAAGGTTGCAAATCACCCCTTGGCAGACCCTCCCAGACACCGGCTTCATCGATCATGAAGGCCGGCCGAGGGGGCTTTTGGGGGTAAATGCAAGGGGCGGGCCAGGCGCTTAAAACCACCCCTCACCCCAGCCCTCTCCCCAGCGGGGAGAGGGGGAAAGGGAGCCGATCTTCGTGCTTTTCAAAGTCTAAGTTCAACTCGGTTTTTCAGGTCGATGTAGCTCCAAGTGCACCTCGGTCAGTCCCCTCGCCCCCTGGGGAGAGGGTTAGGGTGAGGGGTGGTTTTAGAGCCAGTCACAACAGTCAGGCGTGGAGGCGGACCCAGACGGTGACGAGGAGGGTGGCGGCCATCAACCATGCGACGGCCGCCACGGCGAGCGAAGCCTCTAAGCGCATCCGGTCGACCATCACATACAACGTCGCCAGATAGACGAAATACGGAATGATCGACCACATCCCGAACACGATGGTGGTCTTCAAGTCCTCCAGCGAACGACCCTTGCCGACGATGTAATGCGCAATCAGCGCAAAGGTCGGGAACAGCGGCACCAGGCCGGCGATGTAATAGTTTTTGGTCTTGGCCAGCGCCGCGAGGATGACGACCACTGCAGCACCGAGCGCCGCTTTCAACAACAGATCCATCAGTGGCTCAGCCCATACTTTTTGACTTTGTCGAACAGCGTGGTCTTGGCCATCCCCAGTTCCAGGCTGGCCTGGGTCAGGTTGCCGCCGCTGCGTTGCAATGCGTCGCCGAGCAAGTTGCGTTCGAACGCTTCCACCGCTTCGGCGAAAGCCAGGCCCTGATTGCTGCCGCTGGAACCGGTCTTCTTGAAGGCCGGCAGGCCGAGGGCATACCGCTCGGCGACGTTGCGCAGTTCACGCACGTTGCCGGGCCAGTCGTGGCTCATCAGGTTCGACAGGGTCTGGTTGTCCAGCTCCGGCACAGCGCGGTCAAAGCGCAGGGACGACTGCTGCAGGAAGTGTTCGAACAGTTGCAGAATGTCTTCGCGGCGCTCGCGCAGGGGCGGCAATTCGAGGGTCACCACGTTCAGGCGGTAATACAGGTCGCTGCGAAACTCGCCGGCCTTGCTCGACTCGTCGAGGTCGGACTTGGTCGCCGCAATCACCCGGCAATCCACGGCCACGCTCTGGTTCGAACCCAAACGTTCGAGGGTGCGCTCCTGCAACACCCGCAGCAGTTTGATCTGCAAGGGCAGGGGCATGCTTTCGACTTCGTCGAGGAACAACGTGCCGCCATCGGCGTGTTCGATCTTGCCGATGCGCCGTTTACCGGCACCGGTGAACGCATTGGCCTCATGGCCGAAGATCTCGCTTTCGAACAGGTTCTCCGGCAGGCCACCACAGTTCAGGGCAACGAACTGCTTGGTGTGCCGGCGACTGAAGTCGTGCAGGCAGCGCGCAACCAATTCCTTGCCGGTGCCGGTTTCACCTTCGATCAGCACGTTGGCCGACGTATCGGCGACGTTGGCGATCAATTCCCGCAGGTTCTGCATGGCCGGCGAGCGGCCGATAATCCGACCTTCCAAAGAATCACGCTCCGCCAGTTGCCGGCGTAACGAAGAAACTTCCCGGGCCAGGCTGCGTTGCTCCAGGGCGCGACGAGCGACATCCACCAAGCGTTCCGGGGAGAAGGGTTTCTCCATGAAGTCATAGGCGCCTTTTTGCATGGCGCCGACGGCCATGGAGATGTCGCCATGGCCGGTGATCAGCACCACCGGCAGGCTGCGATCGCGGGCCTTGAGTCGGGTCAGCAGTTCCAGACCATCGATGCCCGGCAGGCGGATGTCGCTGATGACGATGCCGGCGAAGTTGTCGCCGACCCGCTCCAGCGCTTCTTCGGCACTGCCGACACCCACGCAGGGAATGTCTTCCAGGGTCAGCGCCTGCTGGCAGCCGAGCAGCACATGGGGGTCGTCTTCGACGATCAGCACACTAAGGTCGTTGTTCATATTGGCTCGGCGTGAGTGGGGCTTACCAACGGTAAACTGAGGACGAAGGTGGTGCCACCGCTGGCCGGGTGCTCGACACCCAGATGCCCACCGGTGGCGGCGGCCAGGCTGGCGGAAAGGGTCAGACCCAGCCCCAGGCCTTGTTCGCCGGGTTTGGTGGTGAAGAACGGTTCAAACAAGTGCTTGCGCGCTTCGGCGTCGATGCCGTGGCCGTTGTCGCGTACGCGCAGGCGATATTTGCCATCGAACGTTTCGCCTTCCAGCCACAGCTCGGGCAACGGTTGCGCCTGCATGGCGTCGAGGGCGTTGCCGATCAGGTTGACCAGAATCTGCTCAAGGCGCGTCTGGTCGATTTGCACCTGCCGGTCGTCGAACTCGCGATGCACTTTAAGGTGGACGCTTTCGACTCGCCCTCCCAGCAATTGCAGCGCAGCGTCCACGGCTTTGCCGAGGCAGGCCTGACCCTTGTCGTCACCGCGACGGGCGAAGGAGCGCAGGCTGGCGGTGATGCGGCCCATGCGATCGATCAATTCGTTGATGGTCTTGAGGTTGGTGCTGGCCACGTCCAGTTGACCGCGCTCGAGAAAGCGCACGGTGTTGCCGGACAAAGTGCGCAATGCCGCCAGCGGCTGGTTCAATTCGTGAGCGATGCTGGTCGACATCTGGCCGATGGCGGCGAGTTTACCGGCCTGCACCAGTTCATCCTGGGCGCGGCGCAAGGTCTCTTCGGCCTGGCGCCGTTCGCGGATCTGGCCCTTGAGTCGGTCGTTGCTGGCGCGCAGGTCGGTGGTGCGTTCGGTAATCCGACGCTCCAGTTGATTGTTGGCTTCCTGCAGGGCTTCTCGGGCGGCGAGGCGGGTGGCGATCACCTTGCGCCGCTCGTTCCAGGCAATCAGCAGGAACGCGACGAGGGCAAACGCCACCGCCACCAGAATGCCCTGATTGATCGCCTCGCGACGCAAATCCTGCAACGGCGTGAGCAGGGTGAAATTCCACGGGGTGTCACTCAGCGGGCGGGTCTGCGAGAGGTAGCTGATGTCCTCTTCATCGGATTCCACTTCGCTGTTGGCGGGGAAGGTCAGTTTTTCCTCGCCTTCGGCCAGTTTTTCCCGGGCCAGCGGTTGCAGTTCGTTCAGCGGGAACCAGTAGTACTGAAGGCTGCGGGCCAGTTTTTCCTTGGTTTCGTCGCTCAACGGAACAACGGATTTGAGCCGTCGCGCCGGATCGCTGGAAAGAATGATGATGCCGTTCTCGTCGCTGACGAAGGCTTCGAGGCGCGCGCGCTGCCAGCGTTCTTCCATGGCTTCGAGGCGGACCTTGACCACCGCGACGCCGATGATCTTGCCGTGTTCTTCCAGGCCGTGGGCCAGGTAGTAACCGGGTTCGCCGTTGGTGCTGCCGATGCCGTAGAAGCGCCCCGGCTGACCGCGCACGGCGTTCTGGAAATAGGCGCGAAAGGACAGGTCTTCACCGAGGTAACTGTCGACATCGCGCCAGTTGCTGCTGGCCATGACACGGCCGGTGGTGTCCATCACATAGATCGCCCGACTGCGGCTCCGCCGGTTCAGGCCTTCGAGGTATTCATTGACCGTTTGCCGGTATTCCGGAGACGGGTCGGCCAGCAGTTTTGAAACACTGGATTCGAGTTCCAGCAGGCTGGGCAGGTAGGTGTACTTGCTGATCTCGCTCTCGACGGCGCGGGCGTGCAGTTCAAGCTGACGCTGGCCGTTCTCGCTGAGGCTGCGTATCCCGTAGTGTTCACTGACCCAGAAGCCGAAGTAACCCAATCCGATCATCAGGGCGATGACCAGCGGTGGCAGGAACAGATGGCGAATCAGACGGGGTTTCACGGCGAGTGATGGCGGCGCGGCGCGATAGAGAGTGGGGTCGCATTTCATCACAGATGCCTTGGGTCAACCACAACACAAATCTCAAGACCACCACCGATCCAGTGTGGGAGCGGGCTAGGGTGGGGAGTGGGTTTTGTGGCGAGGGGATTTATCCCCGTTGGGCTGCGAAGCGGCCCCAGCACTTCAAAGTCAATCCGCATGCAATAGATTGACGACTGCTGCGCAGCCGAACGGGGCGGTGCGACGATTCGCTAAATCCCCTCGCCACAAAACCCCCTCACCACAAAAGCCCGCTCCCACATGGGGAGCGGTGTCTTTCTTAGTGCTGCAGAATCTTGTTGAGGAAATGCTGTGTACGCTCGGCGCGGTGGCTGATGTCGCCGAAGAAGTCCTCTTTCTTGCAGTCTTCGATGATTTTGCCCTGGTCCATGAAGATCACACGATCCGCCACTTTGCGGGCAAAGCCCATTTCGTGGGTCACGCACATCATGGTCATGCCTTCGTGGGCCAGTTGCACCATCACGTCGAGCACTTCGTTGACCATTTCAGGGTCGAGTGCCGAGGTCGGCTCGTCGAACAGCATGACGATCGGGTCCATCGCCAGCGCGCGAGCAATCGCCACACGCTGTTGCTGGCCACCGGAGAGCTGGCCCGGGTGCTTGTGGGCGTGAGCCGAGAGGCCGACGCGCTCAAGCAGTTGCAGGCCTTTCTTGGTGGCTTCTTCCTTGCTGCGGCCCAGCACCTTGATCTGCGCGATGGTCAGGTTTTCAGTGATGGTCAGGTGCGGGAACAGTTCGAAATGCTGGAACACCATGCCCACGCGCGAGCGCAGTTTCGGCAGGTTGGTCTTCGGGTCGGCGATGGACGTGCCATCGACCACCACGTCGCCCTTCTGGAACGGTTCCAGGGCGTTGACGCATTTGATCAAGGTGGATTTGCCGGAGCCGGACGGCCCGCACACCACGATCACTTCGCCTTTTTTGACCTCGGTGCTGCAGTCAGTCAGTACCTGGAAGTCGCCATACCACTTGTTGACATTCTTGATAGAGATCATACGGCAAACCTTTTTTGCAGACGCTTGACCAGCAGCGAGGCGGCAAAGCTGATTGTGAAGTACGTGAGACCTGCAAAGATCAGGAACTCATTGGAGCGACCGATGATGTCGCCACTGGCACGGGAGGCATTGAGGAAGTCCACCAGGCCGACCGCGTAGACCAGGGAGGTGTCCTGGAACAGGATGATGCTCTGTTGCAGCAGCAGCGGGGTCATCTTGCGGAACGCTTGCGGCAGGATGATCAGACGCATCATCTGGCCGTAGTTCATGCCCAAGGCCTGGGCAGCACCCATCTGGCCCTTGGGAATCGATTGCACACCAGCCCGGACGATTTCGCAGAAGTACGCCGCTTCGAACATCATGAAGGCCACGATGCAGGAGGCGAACGCGCCGATCGGCGTGTCTTCGCCGGTGATCCAGCGCAGCACGAACGGCACCGCCAGATAGAACCAGGTGATGACCAGCAGCAATGGAATCGAACGGAAGTAGTTGACGTACGCGCCGGCGATGTTCGACAGCAGCTTGCTGTGGGACAGGCGCATCAGCGCCAGGATCGTGCCAAGGATGATCCCGCCGATGACGCCAAGCACCATCAGTTGCAGGGTCATGACCATGCCGTTCCACAGGCCCGGCAGGGACGGGATGATACCCGAGAAGTCGAATTCCATCATTTACCCCCTACGGAAATCAGGCCCGGTACGGCAACTTTCTTCTCGACGCCACGCATCAGCAGCATCAGGCCCATGTTCAGGGTGAAGTAGATCAACGTTGCCAGGGTGAACGCTTCGAACAGGTTGGCGGAGAACTCGGCGGTCTGTTTGGTCTGCGCGAGCAGCTCCATCAGGCCGATCAGCGACGCCACGGAGGAGTTCTTGAACACGTTCAAAAATTCCGAGGTAAGCGGCGGAATGATGATCCGGTAGGCCTGGGGCAGCAGCACATTCCAGTAGATCTGCGGCAGTTTGAAGCCCATGGCGCGGGCAGCGGATTCCTGGCCTTTTGGCAGCGCCTGGATGCCGGTGCGCACTTGTTCGCACACGCGGGCGGTGGTGAACAGGCCCAGGCAGACGACGACGCTGAGGAAAGCCGAGGTGGTCGGGTTCAGGTCCTGCTTGTACCACTCTTGCAGATCCGCAGGCAGCAGGTCGGGCACCAGGAAGTACCAGATGAACAGCTGAACCAGCAGCGGCACGTTACGGAAGAGCTCGACGTAGCAGGTCGCGATGCCCGATACGATACGGTTCGGCACGGTACGCATGACGCCCAGAATCGAGCCCAGTGTCAGGGCAATGATCCAGGCCGCGACGGCGATGGCAATGGTCCAGCCCAGACCGGAGATGTACCAGTCGAGATACGTCTCGCTGCCCACGCCGGTGGACTTGAAAAACACGCCCCAGTCCCAGTTGTAATTCATTAGGGTCTCCCCTCAGATCAATCGATGTACAAGTGCCCGCCTGGGGAAGCTCCGTTCCCGCCCGACCATAGTAGTCAGGCACACACGAGCGGCTCGACAGCCACCGGTTCGAGTGTTTCCAAAAATGCCAGCAGGGAGTGACAACCTCCTGAAAGGGCAGTGGCCCTCTCAGGAGATAAGGTTAGTCAGAAATCAGGACTTCTTGTCGTCAGCCGCTTTATCGGTCGGATTGGCGATCAGGGCCTTGAGCTCGTCGCTCATCGGGAAGTTCAGGTTCAGCCCTTTTGGCGGGATTGGCGACATGAACCATTTCTCGTAGATCTTGTTGATCTCGCCCGATGCGTAGGTGGCCTTGATGGCGTCATCCACAGCCTTTTTGAACGGCTCGTCGCCTTTGCGCACCATGCAGCCGTAGATTTCGTAGGACTGTGGAGTGCCGGTCACGGCCCAGTCACTTGCCTTCTTGGCCTTGGCAGCTTCACCCGCCAGCAGGGCGTCGTCCATCATGAAGGCAACGGCACGGCCGGTTTCCAGCATCTGGAAGGACTCGCCGTGGTCCTTGGCGGAGATGACGTTCATGCCCATCTGCTTGTCGGCGTTCATCGCCTTGAGGATGCGCTCGGACGTGGTGCCCGCGGTGGTCACGACGTTCTTGCCTTTCAGGTCGTCGAAATCCTTGTACTTGGAATCTGCCTTCGACAGCAGGCGAGTACCGATTTCGAAGATGCCGACGGAGAAGTCAACTTGCTGCTGACGTTCCACGTTGTTGGTGGTGGAACCGCACTCGACGTCCACGGTGCCGTTTTGCACCAGCGGGATACGGGTTTGCGAGGTCACGAGGTTGTATTTGACCTGAAGGTTCGGCAGGTCCAGGTCTTTCTTGATGGCTTCGACGATTTTCAGCTGGATATCGTGGGAGTAGCCGACCGGTTTACCGGAAGCGTCCGCGATATAGGAAAACGGAATGGAAGCGTCACGATGCCCGAGGGTGATGACACCGGACTCTTTGATCTTCTTCAGTGTGCCGGTGAGCTCGGCAGCGAAAACTGGAGTGGTAATCAGAGCGGCAGCAATGGCTGCGCCCAGGATATGGGGAACGATGCGCATCAAATTTTCCTCGACATTGTTTTTTTTATGGAGCCAGTTCATCGGCCCTTTTGTGCTTCGAATGCCTGACGGCTCCTGAAACGGGAGCAACAGGCATTCGTCCAAGAGTGTAGAGCATGACTCGTGCCAGGCCAGGCGGTATAAATCAAGTTGTTGATTTATAAGGGGATTAAATATTTGTGGCGGGTTTTTTGACGAAGAATAATCCGGTTATCCGAATCGACTAACAGGTCGCGTTCGGAAAACCGAATACACTCTATCGACTTGCGCATATCCCCTGTAGGAGCGAGCCTGCTCGCGATGAGGCCATCCAATCCGGCATTTATGGCGCCTGACACTCTGCTATCGCGAGCAGGCTCACTCCCACAGAGGGATAGCCATCTGGCGGAATGTAAAAAAGCCCCTGAATCGTGAAATTCAGGGGCTTTCGTTCAAGCAGATTGTGCGATCAGGCCGCTTCGATCTTGCTGCGGTTCTGCTCGACCTTGCTCAGGTAATCCGCCAGTTTCTGCTGTTCGGCAGGGGTGGTGAACAAGCCCAGCTTGCTGCGGCGCCACAGGATGTCATGCGCGGTGGTCGCCCATTCTTCGCTGCACAGGTAATCGACTTCGCGGGTGTAGAGACCGCCGCCGATGTGTTCGCCCAGATCGCTGAGATTCTGCACGCCTTCCATCATGCGCCAGGTGCGGCTGCCATAAGTGGTGGCCCAGCGGCGGGAAATCTCGGTTGGCACCCAGTCGAACTTGTCGCGAATCAGCGAGCTCAGCGCTTGCGGGGTGGTCATGTCTTCGCCGCCCGGCAGTGTCGCGCTGACGGTCCAGCTTGGCTTGATGTGCGTGAAGTACGGCGCCAGTTGTGCCAGTGCCGACTCGGCCAGTTTGCGGTAGGTGGTCAGCTTGCCGCCGAACACCGACAGCAACGGCGCTTCTTCGCCTGTGCCCGAAAGCGCCAGGGTGTAGTCGCGGGTGACGGCCGACGGGTTGTCGGATTCGTCGTTGCACAGCGGACGAACGCCGGAATAGCTGTGCAGGATGTCGTCGCGGCTGATCCGCTTCTTGAAGTGGCCGTTGACCACTTTCAACAGGTAATCGGTTTCGCCTTCGGTGATCGCCACCGCAGCCGGGTCGCCAGTGTACTCGCGGTCGGTGGTGCCGATCAGGGTGAAGTGATTGAGGTACGGAATGGTGAAGACGATGCGCTGATCTTCGTTTTGCAGAATGTGCGCGTGTTCGCCTTCGTACAGTTTCGGCACGATCAGGTGGCTGCCCTGAATCAGGCGAATGCCGTACGGCGATTCCATCTTCAGGTCATCACGAATGAACTTGGCGACCCATGGGCCGGCCGCATTCACCAAGGCCTTGGCGCGGATCGAAAACAGGCTGCCATCGGCGCGTTCCAGGTGCAGGTGCCACAACCCTTTAGTGCGACGGGCGCTGACACAACGGGTCTGGGTGTGAACGTGGGCGCCTTTCTCGCGGGCGGCCATGGCGTTCAGCACCACCAGGCGCGCATCGTCGACCCAGCAATCGGAATATTCGAAGCCTTTGGTGATTTCGCTTTTCAGCGGGCTGTCCGGGCCGAACTTCAGGCTCTTCGAGCCTTCGAGTTTTTCTCGCTTGCCGAGGTTGTCATACAGGAACAGGCCGGCGCGAATCATCCAGGCCGGACGCAGGTGCGGGCGGTGGGGCAACACGAAGCGCATTTGCTTGACGATGTGCGGCGCCTTGGCCAGCAACACTTCACGTTCGGCGAGGGCTTCGCGCACCAGGCGGAATTCGTAATGTTCGAGGTAGCGCAGACCGCCGTGGATTAGCTTGCTGCTGGCCGACGACGTGTGGCTGGCCAGGTCATCCTTTTCACAAAGGAACACCGAAAGACCGCGACCGGCGGCATCCGCTGCGATCCCCACGCCATTGATCCCGCCACCGATGACGGCGATGTCGTAGACCTCAGCGAGAGGGGGCGTAGGCAAGGTAGAAGTGGGCATCGGCTGGCCTCGGGCTCTTTTGATTTTCTGTATTGGAATACGAACATTAATGTTCATTTGCGAAAATAGTAGCCCATTAAACCGCCCACAGCCAGTCAACTTCGATTGAAAATACTGATCGAAGGGCCATTAAAGGAAAATTTACGAACATTAAATGATGGTGATGGAGACTTTTGTGGCGAGGGAGCTTGCTCCCGCTCGGCTGCGCAGCAGACGCAAATCAGATGACTCGTTCATCCTGAAGTACCACGATTACCGGTTTAAGGGCTGCTTCGCAGGCCAGCGGGAGCAAGCTCCCTCGCCACAAGGGAGCGTGCTGTTTGGAAAGGGTTAAACGACTTCCAGCCGAATCTTGTGCTGACTCAACAACTGCGCCAACGCCGGCACTGGCTGCTGATCGGTCACCAGGCAATCAATCAGGCTGATTGGCCCCAGGCGAATCATGGCGTTGCGCCCGAATTTGCTGGAGTCCGCCGCCAGAATCACCTGCCGCGCATTGGCGATGATCGCCTGCGACACTCGCACTTCCTGGTAATCGAAGTCCAGCAGGCTGCCGTCCTCATCGATACCGCTGATGCCGACCAAGGCGAAGTCGACCTTGAACTGGTTAATGAAGTCGACACTCGCCTGACCGACCACACCACCATCGCGCCGCACATTGCCACCCGTCAGCAGAACGTCGAAGTCGTCCTTGGCGCTGAGCATCGAGGCCACGTGCAGGTTGTTGGTGATGATCTTCAGGTGATTGTGATTGAGCAGCGCCCGGGCAATCGATTCGGTGGTGGTACCGATATTGATGAACAGCGAGGCGTGATCCGGGATCTGCGCCGCAATGGCTTCACCGATACGCTGTTTTTCATCACGCATCTGATCGGCGCGCATGGCGTAGGCGGTGTTTTCGACACTCGAATCGTAGGCGGCGCCGCCGTGGTAGCGACGCAACAAATTGGCTTCCGCGAGCTGATTGATATCGCGGCGGATGGTTTGCGGTGTAACGACGAACAGCGTGGCCATTTCCTCGATGCTGACATAGCCGCGTTCGCGGACCAGTTCGAGGATTTGCTGCTGACGGGGAGGCAGATTCATGGGGCTTCCTTTGGGCTGCCGTGCAAAATTTGCCCATGATGCCGCAGGAATCCGCTCCCTACCAGTTACATGCAGATACGAGTACTTACGTCGGCTTATTCAGCGCCTTCATGAGGTTCCCAATCACGTGTGCGGCTGACGGCTTTTTTCCAGCCGGCGTAGAGTTTTTCCTTGGCGGTTTCGTCCAGGGTCGGTTCGAATTCGCGCTCGATCACTGCCTTGCCGCGCAACTCGTCCAGGCTGCCCCAGAAGCCGCACGCCAGACCGGCCAGGTAAGCCGCGCCCAGTGCGGTGGTTTCGCGCATTTGCGGACGCTCGACCTGAGTGCCAAGGATGTCGGCCTGGAACTGCATCAGGAAGTTGTTCGCCACCGCACCGCCGTCCACGCGCAGGGATTTCAAGCGTTCGCCGGAATCCTGTTGCATGGCGTCGAGAACGTCGCGGGTCTGGTAGGCAATCGACTCCAGCGCTGCACGAATGATGTGATCCACGCGTACACCGCGAGTCAGGCCGAACAGCGCGCCACGGGCATACGGGTCCCAGTACGGTGCGCCGAGACCGGTAAAGGCCGGCACCAGGTACACGCCGTTGCTGTCCTTGACCTTGTTGGCGAAGTATTCGGTGTCGTGGGCGTCGTTGATGATCTTCAGCTCATCGCGCAGCCACTGCACGGTGGAGCCACCGTTGAACACCGCGCCTTCCAGCGCGTAAGCCACTTCACCACGCGGGCCGCAGGCGATGGTGGTGAGCATGCCGTGCTTGGACTTCACGGCTTTGTCGCCGGTATTCATCAGCAGGAAGCAGCCGGTGCCGTAGGTGTTTTTCGCCTGGCCTGGCTCGACGCACATCTGGCCGAAGAGGGCCGCTTGCTGGTCGCCGGCGATACCGCCGATGGCGATGCCGCTTTTAGTGTGGCCGTAGATTTCCGACGAAGATTTAACTTCCGGCAGCATCTCGCGCGGAATATCCAGCACCTCCAGCATCTTCGCGTCCCACTCCAGAGTGTGGATGTTGAAGAGCATGGTGCGCGAGGCGTTGGTGTAGTCGGTGACGTGAACTTTGCCGCCGGTAAATTTCCAGATCAGCCAGCTGTCGACGGTACCGAAGAGCAGTTCGCCCTTGCGCGCACGCTCGCGGCTGCCTTCGACGTTGTCGAGGATCCACTTGAGTTTGGTGCCGGAGAAGTACGGGTCGGTGACCAGGCCGGTGGTGTCGCTGATGTATTGCTCGTGGCCATCGCGCTTGAGCTGCTGGCAGATCTCGGTGCTGCGGCGGCACTGCCAGACGATCGCGTTATAGATCGGGCGGCCGGTGGTCTTGTCCCAGACCACGGTGGTTTCGCGCTGGTTGGTGATGCCAATGGCCGCAACCTGGTCGTGATGCAGGCCGGCTTGCGCCAGGGCCTCGACCATCACGGCGCTTTGGGTGGCGAAGATTTCCATCGGGTCATGTTCGACCCAACCGGCTTGCGGGTAGTGCTGGACGAATTCGCGCTGGGCGGTGCAGACCACATTCGCGTCACGATCGAAAATGATCGCGCGGGAGCTGGTCGTACCCTGATCGAGGGCAATGATGTAGTTCTTATTCTGAATGTCGGTCATGTCGATTGCCTTGGACGAAAAAAGGGAGAAAAGGTCCGGCGCGCGATCAAATGGGCAGGATCACGCGCCTACGGTATCAAGAAGTTCTTGGTTTGCCGTCAATGGCCGGTGTTGCGTCCTTTGTAGCAGGTATGGCGTTGGGCAGATGACGGGCAATCAGCCCGCGATAGGCTGCAGCGCCGAGGCAGGCACCGACAATCGGTGCAAAAATCGGAATCAGGAAATACGGGATGTCGCGGCCGCCAGTGAGGGAAATTTCACCCCAGCCTGTGAAGAAAGTCATCAGCTTGGGGCCGAAATCACGTGCCGGGTTCATCGCAAAACCGGTCAGTGGACCCATCGAGCTGCCAATCACTGCGATCAGCAAGCCGATAAGCAGCGGTGCCAGAGGGCCTTTTGGCAGACCATTGTTGTCGTCGGTCAGGGACATGATCACGCCCATCAGGATGGCGGTGATGATCACTTCAACCAGGAAAGCCTGGGCGGTGGACAGGGCCGGGTTGGGGAAGGTGGAGAACACCGACGCCAATTCAAGGCTGGCCTGGGTGCCACGAACCATATGGTGAGTTTGTTCGAAATCGAAGAATAGGTTGCTATAAAGCGTGTAAACCAAAAACGCGCCGCAGAACGCGCCGGCCACTTGAGCGAGGATATAAAACGGCAGTTTGCGCTTTTCGAAGTCGGCGAAAATGCTTAAGGCAATGCTTACGGCGGGATTGAGGTGAGCTCCGGAAACTCCGGCAGTCAGGTAGATCGCCATGCTCACGCCGACGCCCCAGATGATGCTGATTTCCCACAGCCCAAAGCTGGCACCCGCGACCTTGAGCGCAGCAACGCAACCGGTGCCGAAAAAGATAAGCAGTGCAGTGCCCAGAAACTCGGCCATGCATTGGCTTGAGAGCGACGGTTGTTGTAAAGCAGTTGTCATTGAAAACCTCGTTTTTGTTGTTGTCTGGCGCTTCTTTCGTCATGGCCAAAGCGCGTTTTCCACCGAGGCAGAATCCCCATCCTGTTCTCGGCCTGCTGCTGGGTGCTGCGGTAGGACATTTCGTACGGTATTCAGATTCGAAAAAATATAGACAAGAAACGCCGCTGTCAAAGGTCGAAAGTGAACCGTCAGTCACAATTCAACTATTAGTCACGTGAATGATCGTATCGTTCACGCGACGGCCTCAACCTGGACGAACGGCGCAAGGCGCTTCCAAGCCTTTGAAACAGTGGCGCAATAGAGCCTTTTGCCAAGCAATGACCTAGAATCCAGCGCAGGATTTTTCTACTGCCGCCCAGTCTGGAGCTGCCATGACCCCCGCATTGGATTTGTTGAAAAAAGTTCGAGCCGAACATCGCGTGCACAGTTATGAACATGACCCGAAAGCAGCATCCTATGGATTGGAAGCCGCAGAGAAACTGGGATTGGACCCCGCGCAAGTGTTCAAGACCTTGCTGGCGGCCAGTGAGAAAGGCGAATTGCTGGTGGCAGTGGTGCCGGTCGTCGGAAGTCTGGACTTGAAGCATCTGGCGCACGCTGCAGGCGTAAAAAAAGCCGAAATGGCCGATCCTGCCGCTGCGCAACGAGCGACGGGTTATTTGTTGGGTGGGATCAGTCCGTTGGGGCAGAAAAAGCGTTTGCGCACCTTCATCGACAATTCAGCTCAACCCTTTGCCAGCATTTTTGTCAGCGCGGGTCGGCGCGGTCTGGAAGTTGAACTGGCGCCGGGCGTATTGGCCGAACATACCCAGGCCAAGTTCGCCGATATCAGCCGCGTCTGAATCAGGGAGAGTCCGAGCAGGCGGTGCTCGATTGTCAGCCCGACAGGGTCGCCTGGCCAAACTGCCAGGCGGGGGTTGTTCTGCCGGCTGGAAGGGGATCGGGTGAAGATTGGCGGGAGGGCGACGTTGGTTGCGAGTGGAACGCTGATGCTGGCGTAACCCTCAATCCAATGTGGGAGCTAGCTGTGATCTCTCTGTAGGTTGTTCACTCGGGGCTTTTCCGGGAAATTGGAGGTGCGAACCAAACCAAGTACCTGGAGGCCCCGAGTGAACACTCATAAAAATGCCCGATTAACCGTTTCTGG
>NZ_JBOFQE010000098.1:0-69923 GCF_051660785.1 Pseudomonas sp. | reverse complement strand
GCGACCTACCTGACGTCGTGGTTGCACGAGTACAACTGGCATCGCCCGCATGCCAGCCTGAGTTATTTGCCACCGATTAGCCGAATAGCATCCGTGAACAACGTGGTGGGTTTACACAGCTAGCCTGCTAGCGATGGCGTCGGCACATCCAACATAAATGTGACTGAAAGTCCGCCATCGCGAGCAGGCTCGCTCCCACACTGGATCTCCAACAATTTCAGACTCCGCAAGGACCCCAGATGGACCGCCTCGGCGCAATGGAAACCTTCGTCTACGTGGTGGAGACCGGCTCGTTTTCCGCCGCTGCGAGGCGCCTGAATATCGGCCAGCCCGCCGTGTCGAAAACCATTGCGCACCTGGAGGCACGTCTCGCGGTTCGACTCCTGCTGCGCTCGACGCGCGGCCTGACGCCCACCGAAGCCGGGCTGGTCTTCTTCGAACGCGCCAAGCGCGCCATCGAAGAAGCTGATGAGGCCGACAACGCCGCGCGCGGTGCCGCCAGCGGGCTTACCGGAAACCTGCGGATCTGTGCCGCCGTGACCTTCGGCCGACTGCACATCGTTCCGCACCTCGGACCGTTTCTCGATCAAAACCCGGACCTGAACGTCGACCTGATGCTCGACGACCGCAACATCAATCTGGTCGAAGAAGGCGTCGACATCGCCCTGCGCCTGGGCGCCCAGAGCGACTCCGGCCTCACCGCCCGCAAAATCGCCGAATGCCGACGCGTCGTCCTGGGCACGCCCGCCTATTTCGAAAAGCACGGCCAACCCGACTGCCCGGCTGATCTGAGCAAACACCAGGCAGTCGCCTACAGCTTGGGCGGCGGTGCCCATTGGCAGTTCCGCAACGGGACAGATGAGCAGTCAGTCACCATCAGCGGCCGAATCCGCGTCAACGCCGCCGAAGGTCTGCGTGCAGCCGTGCTCGCTCATCAAGGGCTGACCCTGGCATCGCAATGGATGTTTGCGCCGGAGTTGGCCAGCGGCGCGGTCAGGGAAGTGATGAAGGATTGGACGCTGCCGAATCAGGACCTGTGGGCGGTGTTTCCTACAGGCAGATTGGCCAGCGCCAAGGCTCGGGCGTTTGTGGAGTATGTGCAGGGGTTGTTGGCGAACAAAGCCTGACGTTTCGATTATTTCGTTTATTGCGATTTTCGATTATTTCGATAGCCTGCCAGCTTCGATTATTCAGAATATTGAAAACCGCCATGTCGCCCGTTATCCACCCGCCGATCACCTTGCCTCTGGAGCGCGAAGTACAAGCTGCCATCGAAGGACAGCGCGCCTTGGCGGCCTATCTCGCCACCCAATTCGACACTCAGCACATCCAGATTTTTGACGAGCAGAACGAAGCTCACCGTGTCGAACTCCCTACCTCGGCCCTCCGGTTGCTTGTCGACATTCTGGCTGAGCTCGCCGCAGGCAACGCTGTCAAAGTGGTCCCGGTTCACGCTGAACTCACCACCCAGGAAGCGGCGGACCTGCTCAACGTCTCACGTCCGCACCTGATCAAACTGCTCGAATCCGGCGACTTGTCCTACCACAAAACCGGCAAGCACCGACGTGTGCGCTTTGCCGATTTGATGGACTATAAAAACCGGCGCGACACTGCCAGCGAGCAAGCAATGACGCTTCTCGCCGAGCAGGCACAAGCGTTAAGGACAGGATACGAGTGAGGCACTCTTCTTTTACCGCTGTATATGACGCGTGTGTGCTTTACCCCGCGCCCTTGAGGGATTTTCTGATGTGGCTCGCGCTATCAGGGAGCTATCGACACGAGTTTAAAGCCTTGCTCATTGGTAACGCGGAGCTGGGAACGATCGAAGGCAAAGGCAAGATCAAAAGATCGCAGCCTCGTTTCACTCGACAGCTCCTACAGGAAAGGGGTGTACGCGCGCTGTTCACCACTCATCAGGCCGAGCGTTAGCTCGCCTGCAGCTTTTGATCTTGATCTGCCCCGTCGGGAGGCCGAGCGGAGGTTCTGCGCAGTGGGCACCGCGGCAAGGATGCCGCGGTAGCCGCCCCCGGCCATGGATGGCCGATGGCGGCGGGCCCACGGAGCAGGGCCGGAGCGAGGGCATGCCGAGCCTTAGCGAGGCACCGAACGTCAGGGGCGAAAGCGTTTGGTTACTTGGCGCTTTTCCAAGTGACCCGCCGTAAGGGCGGAACCATTAGCCGCCGTTACCGCAGAAATGGATATGTACACCATCAAAAAACGCGTCACCTGACACACAGCCATCGCGAGCAGGCTCGCTCCCACAAGGTTTCATGGTGGGTCCATCTCTTTTCCTGCGCCCACAAAAAAGGCGACCTCGAAAGTCGCCTTTTGCATTACTCCCCGAACTGCCGCCCCAACCCACCCGGCACGCCATGGATATTGGTCTCTTCCCACGGACCGTTCGGGCTGATCGACCGGCTCCAGCCGTTGTTCCAGCGGTAGTAGGTGCGCTGGCGGTAGAAGGTGTTGGGCTGATCATCCAGCACGTAAACGCCGAGCTTCGCGTCCCAATGGCTATTACCGCCCGGTGGTGGCGCAAAGCTCGCGGAGGTGCGTGGCAGCGGCTTGGCAGGTTTGGCCGGCGTGGTCGGTTTGCTCGGAACCGACGAAGGCGCCGGTTTGGTGCTGGGCTGCGACGGCGGGATCGGTGGCGGGGTCGGCTGCTCAGGAGGCCGTTGGACCGCACAAGCGCTTAACCCCAAAACCAGACTGAGCAGGGTGATACGAGCGATGGCGGTCATGGGCGATTTCCTGTTATTTGTCCGGGGTGTCGATGGTCAGTTTTTGCGCTGCGGTGGTGCTGCTGGCCAGAGGCTGGCTGCGACCGATCCATTCGCCGGCAGTCGGTTGGCCGGCGCGGGAGATGCGCGCAACCAGTTGGACTTCAGGGAAGTTCGACAGTTTCAACTGCGGCATCATTGCGTCGGCATCGCCCAGTTCGACGGTGGCTGGCAGGTCGGCCACGGTCAGACGCTTGGCAGCCAGCGGTGCCGGTGGACCCGAGGTGGCGCGGGCGAAAATGAACACGCTGTCGCCGGGCTGGACCTTGGCTTTGAGCTCAGGCGCCAGATCGACAGTGACTTTAAGCTTCGCCGCCGCTTTGGCCGCTGGGGCCTGGGCGACTTTGCCGCCGCTGGCTTCAAGCTTCTCGGTGGCCCGGGTGATCCCGCCTTGCAACGCGGCACGGGAGCTGTCTTCCGGTGGCAGTTGCGCCAGCAGACGATTCCAGTAGTCGATGGCGTCTTGATAACGCTGGGCTTCAAACGCCGCGATACCGAGCAGACCAAGGCTGGTGACTTCTTTCGGGTCGGCTTTCAGCGCTTCATCTGTCAACGCCTGGATCTTGTCCGACCACTTTTTACCATCAGCGAAATACTGGGCCTGGGCCCATTGGCCGAGCAGTTCCGGCTGACGACCGGCCAGGGTCACCGTGCGTTCAAAGATCTTCGCCGCATCAGCGGGACGATCCTGAGCCATATAGGTGCGACCGAGGAAGTACAAGCCCTCAGCGGAATCCGGCTGAGCCTCGACCGCGCGTTCCAGACGCCGGGTCATCTCTTCCATCGACTGCGGTGCCTGGGAGAATTCGCGGGTCAGCTCGACTTTGTCACTGGCCCCGAAATGCAGGTACAAGCCAAGTCCCAGGACAGGCACCAGAATCGCCGCCAGCAAGGGCAACGGTTTGCCCAGGCGCGCCACCCGCGGTGACTCGACACCTTCGGTGTCGGCGAGCAACTCACGGGCCGCTTCGGCGCGACCGGTTTCCAGTTGCGCAGCGTTGAGCACGCCCTCTTCCTGCTCGGTTTGCAACTCAGCCACGCGTTCCTGATACAGCGCGACGTTCAGGGCAGTACGATCCTCTTCGAGCTGCGCGCGACGGCCACGCAAAACGGGGATCAGCAGAAAACTCAGGGCAACCAGAAGCAGCAGACCTGCAGCGAGCCAGAAATCAATCATTCTTGGTTTTATCCAGCAGATGGTCGAGGCGCTCGCGCTCCTCGGCAGAAAGCTCGTCCCTGGTGTCCGTGCGTTGCACGCGACGACGGCGGACGATCACGGCGATGATCACAAAACCGCCCAGCAGCAGGCCGGCGGGGCCGAACCAGAGCAAGGCAGTCTTGGCGTTCAGGGCGGGTTTGTAGCGGACGAAATCACCGTAGCGATCAACCATGAAGTCGATGATCTGCTGGTTGTCCTTGCCCTCGCCCAACATGCGGAAAATCTCTTTGCGCAGGTCGGCGGCGATCGGTGCGTTGGAATCGGCGATGTCCTGATTCTGGCACTTGGGGCAACGCAGCTCTTTGGTCAGCTCGCGAAAACGCTCGCGATCACCTTCTTTGGCGAATTCGTAGGTGTCGATGGCCGCGTGCGCGACGCCCGCCATGCTCAAACCCAGTACAACAGCGGCTATCCAGCGTTTCATGGCTTGGCCTCGTCGACCAGCGCCTGATACCTGGCCGCCAGTTTTTCACGCCAGACCTGCTCGTCGATCACCCCGACAAACTTGTCGCGGATGATGCCCTTGGCGTCGATGAAGAAGGTTTCCGGCGCGCCATACACACCGAGGTTCAGGCCCAGCGAGCCTTCCGAGTCACTGATCCCCAACTGGTAAGGGTTGTGGAATTCCACCAGCCACTTCTTCGCGTCGGCGTTGACGTCCTTGTAGTTGATGCCATAAATCGTCACGCCCTGCCGGGCCAGTTTGTTCAGCACCGGATGCTCGACCTTGCAGGCGATGCACCAGGTGGCCCAGACGTTGACCAGTGCCGGTTTACCAAGAATGTCGGCCTTGGTCAGGGTCTTGTCGCCCTCCACGGTCGGCAGGGAAAACGTCGGGAACGGTTTGCCGATCATCGCCGAAGGCAACTCGGCCGGGTCCAGGTACAACCCGCGATACAGAAACACAGCCACCACCAGAAAAATCGCCAGTGGCAACAGCATTATCCAACGTCTCATGCCGTGGCTCCCGTCATGCCCAGTGCTTCACGCACACGACTTTTCACCTTGACCCGATAACGGCGATCCAGCGCCGCCAGCAACCCGCCGAAACCTGTGAGCAGCCCGCCGAACCAGATCCAGCGCACGAACGGTTTGACGTGAACCCGCACGGCCCAGGCGCCATCGCCCAGCGGTTCGCCAAGTGCGACGTAAATGTCACGGGTGAAACCGGCGTCGATCCCGGCTTCGGTCATCACCGAGTTCTGCACGGTGTAGAGGCGTTTTTCCGGGTGCAGCACGCTGACTTCCTTGCCGTCACGGATCACTCGGACGGTGCCCTTGTCGGAAGTGAAGTTCGGGCCTTCATAATGCTTGGCGCCTTCGAACACGAACTGGTAACCGCCCAGGTCCATGGACTCGCCCGGCGCCAGGCGCAGGTCGCGCTCGGCACTGTTCTGGCTCGACAGCACGACGCCGAGGGCGCACACGGCGATGCCCAAGTGCGCGATCTGCATGCCCCAGTAGCTGCGGGTCAGGGTCGGCAAGCCTTTGATCAGGCCTTTGTGGCGGGTCTTGTCGAAGATGTCACGCACGCCAGCCAACAGCACCCAGGCCGCGAGCATGAACGTGGCGATCACCGCCCAGTTGAAATCGCCGTACGCGACGCCGGCCACCACGGCCAATGCGGCGCTGCCGAGCAACACCGGGGTCAGCATGTTGAACAGCCATTTGACCGGGGTATCTTTCCAGCGCACCAGCATGCCGACGGCCATCACCGCCATCAGCAACGCCATCAACGGAATGAACAGTGCGTTGAAGTACGGCGGGCCGACCGACAGCTTGGCGCCGGTCATCGCATCGAGGATCAACGGGTACAAGGTGCCGAGCAGGATCATCGACGCGGCCACCACCAGCACCAGGTTGTTGCCCAGCAGCAGGGTTTCCCGGGACCACAGGTTGAAGCCGACGTGGCTCTTCACCACCGGAGCGCGCAACGCAAACAGCGTCAGCGAGCCGCCGACCACGAACAGCAGGAAAATCAGGATGAACACGCCGCGTTCCGGATCGGACGCGAAGGCGTGAACCGAGGTCAGCACGCCGGAACGCACCAGGAACGTCCCGAGCAAGCTCAGCGAAAACGCAGCGATGGCCAGCAACACGGTCCAGCTCTTGAACACGCCACGTTTTTCCGTGACCGCCAACGAGTGAATCAGCGCCGTGCCAACCAGCCAAGGCATGAACGAGGCGTTTTCCACCGGGTCCCAAAACCACCAGCCGCCCCAGCCGAGTTCGTAGTAAGCCCACCACGAACCGAGCGTGATGCCGATCCCGAGGAAGGCCCAGGCGACGATGGTCCACGGACGCGACCAGCGCGCCCACGCCGCATCAAGACGACCGCCCATCAGCGCCGCAATGGCGAAGGCGAAGGCCACCGAGAAACCGACATAACCCATGTACAGCATCGGCGGGTGAACGATAAGGCCGATGTCCTGCAGGAGCGGATTGAGGTCCGCGCCGTCGCCGGGCACTTGCGGCAGGATGCGCTTGAACGGGTTCGAGGTGAGGATCAGGAACAGCAGGAAACCGGTGCTGATCATGCCCATCACGGCCAGCACGCGGGCCAGCATCACTTGCGGCAACTGCCGGGAGAACACCGACACGGCAAAGGTCCAGCCGCCGAGGATCAAGGCCCACAGCAGCAACGAGCCTTCGTGAGCGCCCCACACCGCGCTGAACTTGTAGTACCACGGCAAGGCGCTGTTGGAGTTGCTGGCTACATAGGCGACGGAGAAGTCGTCGGCCATGAATGCGTAGGTCAGGCAACCGAAGGCGAACAGCAGGAAAGCGAACTGGCCCCAGGCGGCCGGTTGAGCCAGGCTCATCCACAAACGGTCACCGCGCCAGGCGCCGAGCAACGGCACGCTGGCCTGAACCAGCGCGAAACACAGCGCCAGGATCATGGCCAGGTGGCCGAGTTCGGGAATAAACAGTCCGGATGTCATCGATCAACCCTCCTTCGCGGGCGTTGGAGCAGATTGACCGCTGTCTTTCAAAGCCTTGGTCACTTCCGGCGGCATGTACTTTTCATCGTGCTTGGCCAGCACTTCGTCGGCTACTACCACGCCGTCGGCGTTCAGTTTGCCCAGCGCCACGATGCCCTGCCCTTCGCGGAACAGGTCCGGCAGGATGCCGCGATAGCTGATGGTCACGGATTTGTTGAAGTCGGTGACGATGAATTTCACGTCCAGGGAATCGCCGGAACGTTGCAGCGAACCTTTCTCGACCATGCCGCCCGCCCGAATGCGTGTGTCTTGCGGGGCTTCGCCGTTGGCGATCTGGGTCGGGGTGTAAAACAGATTGATGTTCTGCTGCAAGGCGCTCAGGGCCAGGCCGACGGCCGCGCCGACACCCACCAGGATCGCGAGAATGATGATAAGACGCTTTTTGCGCAGCGGATTCACTTGCCGTTCTCCCGGCGCAAACGACGCGCCTCTTGTTGCAGATACCGCTTGCGGGCCAGGACCGGCGCCGCCACGTTAAGAACCAGTACCGCCAGGCAGATGCCATAGGCCGACCAGACATACAGGGCGTGATGGCCCATGGCGAGGAAGTCGCCGAATGAAGCAAAACTCATCGAGCGGCCTCCAGACTGTTCTGCACTTCAGCCTTGACCCAACTGGCTCGGGCTTCGCGCTTGAGCACTTCAAGGCGCATGCGCAGCAACAGCACCGCGCCGAAGAAACAGTAGAAACCCAGCACCGTCAGCAGCAGCGGCAGCCACATTTCGGCCGGCATTGCCGGTTTTTCGGTGAGGGTGAAAGTCGCGCCCTGGTGCAGGGTGTTCCACCACTCCACCGAGTATTTGATGATCGGGATATTGATCACGCCGACAATCGCCAGGACCGCGCAGGCCTTGGCCGCACTGTCACGATTGCTGATCGCGTTGCCCAGCGCAATGAGACCGAAGTACAGAAACAGCAGGATAAGCATGGACGTAAGTCGCGCATCCCAGACCCACCACGAGCCCCAGGTCGGTTTGCCCCAGATCGCGCCGGTGACCAGCGCAACAGCCGTCATCCACGCACCGATGGGTGCCGCGCATTGCAGGGCGACGTCGGCCAGTTTCATCTTCCAGACGAGCCCGACGATGCCGCACACCGCGAGCATGACGTAGACGGACTGCGCCAGCATGGCCGCGGGAACGTGGATATAGATGATGCGAAAGCTGTTGCCTTGCTGGTAGTCAGGCGGCGCGAAGGCCAGGCCCCAGACAACACCGATGCCGATCAGCAGCAAGGCTGCGATGCTCAGCCATGGCAGCAGTTTACCGCTGATGCCATAAAACCATTTGGGCGAGCCGAGCTTATGAAACCAGGTCCAGTTCATTACTGTTTCCATCACGGTTGCTCTTCGCTTGAAGAGCCAAAGGGTCTTTACTGATCAAATTTTGACCAGACCTCATTATTCGCCGACGCTGATCTTCAGGCCAGCAGCTATTGCAAACGGTGTCAGGGTTATCGCCAGGGCGGTCAGGCTGCCAAGCCACAAGAGATAACCGGTCGCCGGCATGCCCTGCAACGCCGCCTGCAAGGCGCCACTGCCGAGAATCAACACCGGGATGTACAGCGGCAGAATCAGCAGCGCCAGCAACAGGCCGCCGCGCTTCAATCCCACCGTCAGGGCTGCGCCCACTGCACCGAGCAGGCTCAGCACCGGTGTACCCAGCAATAAAGAAAGCAGCAACACCGGCAGACAGGCGGTTGGCAAACCGAGCATCAACGCCAGCAGTGGCGCGAGCAAAACCAGTGCCAGGCCAGAGAAGGCCCAGTGTGCCAGTACCTTGGCCAAAACCAGAAGAGGCAGGGGGTGCGACGAAAGGACCCACTGTTCAAGCGATCCGTCCTCGAAATCACTGCGGAAAAGCCCGTCCAGCGAGAGCAGAACCGATAAAAGGGCCGCGACCCAGACGAGTCCCGGAGACAAGGTTTGCAACAATTGAGACTCGGGGCCGACCGCCAACGGGAACAGCGAAACGACAATGGCGAAAAATACCAGCGGATTGGCCAGTTCAGCAGGACGGCGGAACAACAGACGGGCCTCACGGGCGACCAACAGGCCGAAAACACTCATACGGCCCACTTCCCCAGATCGATGTCGCGATAGCTGGCCGGCATCCGGCTCAGCGTGTGGTGAGTGGTCAGCACCACCATGCCGCCGCGCTCGCAGTGGACGGCCAAGTGTTCTTCGAGTTGCGCCACGCCTTGTTTATCGAGCGCGGTGAACGGCTCGTCGAGGATCCACAGCGGCGGGCTGTCGAGGTACAAGCGCGCCAATGCCACGCGGCGCTTCTGGCCGGCGGACAACGTGTGGCAGGGAACGTCCTCGAAACCGCGCAGTCCGACATCCGCCAGCGCTTGCCAGATCGCCTCGTGGGAGGCCGGTTGATGCAGGGCGCAGAGCCAGGTCAGGTTCTCTTCCGGCGTCAGCAGATCCTTGATCCCGGCGGCATGGCCGATCCACAACAGGTTGCGCGCCAGTTCCAGGCGCTGATCGTTCAGCGGCTGGCCGTTGAGCAGCACTTGGCCGGCGGTCGGCTGCATCAAACCGGATAACAGACGTAGCAGACTGGTTTTGCCACTGCCGTTGGGACCGCTGATTTGCAACATTTCGCCACTGCCCAGTCTCAATTCGAGATTTTCGAAGAGCAGCCGAAGGTCTCGCTCACAAGCGAGGGCAACGGTTTGCAGGACAGGACTGGTCAAGAGATCACGGGCCTTTTGCGGTTCAAGTCGGCGGCACAGCGGCCGCTAAAGAGATGCAGCATAGATGCATTGGCGGCTGGTTCTAGAGAGCTGCGTCAAACAAATGCAATGTTTTCGCCACTCCCCGAAGACGGGCGGCATTATACATGCCATGCCCTACTCTAAAGAGTGCATTTTCCTCAGGTTGTGACCGCGTATGACAGGCGAAATGAACATCCTCCCGCTACCGCAGACCACCCCCGCGACTTCGCGGCCGTTGGTGGTGAGTGGCGATCTGCTCCAGCTGCTGAAGCCGATGGAGGGCCTGATCACACCCGGCCAGACCGCCAAAGCCGAAGTGCTGTCGCTCAAGCAGGCGGATCAGAGCTTTCAACTGTTGCTCAAGGTCACCCTCGACAGCGGCCGCCAGACCACGGTCCAGGCCACCAGCACCCAGCCGTTGCCCCAAGGCACGAGTCTGGCGATCACCCAGCCGTCAGCCAGCAACCTGGCGATCACGGTGCAACAGGCCATCGCTTCCAGCGTCGCCACGCTCACTCGCATCGACACCGCGCAATTGCCGGTCGGGACGTTGTTGCAGGGCAAGGTGTTGACCTCGCAAGTGCTGCCGCAGGTGCCGGGACAACCAACGGTGTTTCGCTCGATGGTGAGCCTGCTCAACACCGCGTTGAGCGGCAGCACCCTGAGTATCGAGAGCCCGACGCCGCTGCGCATCGGCACGCTGTTGAGCGCCATGGTGCAGGACACGCAAACACTGAAATTCGTGCCGCTGAGCAATCGTCAGGAGCAACTGGCGGTCACCCAGCAATTGGTCAGTCAACAGAGCCGCCAGGGTTCGCTGGATGGCTTGATCAAAGTCCTGCAAAACCTGCCTCCCCCGACGGATCAGACGTCCAGCGACCTGCGGGTTGCCGTGGAGAAACTGCTGGCCGGTTTGCCGGACGTTCAACAACTGAGCACGCCCAAAGGTTTGGCTCAGGCACTGGCCAATAGCGGCCTGTTCCTGGAAGCGAAATTGCTGACCGGGCAAAACCCGACACTGGCGCCGGACATGAAAGGCGACTTGCTCAAGCTGATCGCGCAACTGACACCGGGATTGCCGGCCAACACCAATCTCAACGCGATCATTGCCGCCAATACGTTGGTGCAGACGATGCCAAGTTTCGTGCGCAGCGCGTTGGGCATGCTCGGCCAGGTCAGCGCCAAACCGTTGCCCACCAGTTTCCCGCTGCCCGAACGCCTGCTGCAAAGCCAGGACGGTGAAGACGATCTTGAGCACTTGCTGCGTCTGGCCGCAGCGGCCGTTTCGCGCTTGCAAAGCCATCAATTGTCGAGCCTTGAGCAAACCGGCGTAACGGACGATGGACGCCTGCTCAGCACCTGGCAGCTGGAAATCCCGATGCGCAATTTGCAGGACATCGTGCCGTTGCAGGTCAAGTTCCAGCGCGAAGAAGCGCCGGAGAAAGAACAACCGCACGAACGCCGCGATGAACGCGAGCCGAAGCAGCAACTGTGGCGCGTCGACCTGGCGTTCGACATGGAGCCGCTGGGCCCGTTGCAAATTCAGGCGCAGTTGATCAAGGGCAGCCTGTCCAGCCAGCTCTGGGCCGAACGGCCGTACACCGCCAGCCTGATCGAAAGCAATCTGGCCGCGTTGCGCCAGCGCCTGCTGGATTCCGGACTGAACGTCGGCGATCTCGATTGCCACCTCGGCACGCCACCGCAAGGCCCGCAAACCCGCCTCGAACAACGCTGGGTCGACGAAACCGCATGAGAAACCCCAACGCCCCACGTCAGGCCATCGCCCTCAAGTACGACGGCAGCCACGCCCCAACCCTCACGGCCAAAGGCGACGAAGCGCTGGCCGAAGCCATTCTGAAGATTGCCCGCGATTATGAAGTGCCCATCTATGAAAACGCCGAGCTGGTGAAGCTGCTGGCGCGCATGGAGCTGGGCGAAAGTATTCCGGAAGAGCTGTACCGCACGATTGCCGAGATTATTGCGTTTGCGTGGAATTTGAAGGGCAAGTTTCCGGCGGGGCATGATCCGGATGCGGGGATGGTCGAGAAGGATGTTACCGATCGCGGGGATGATTACTGAGACTTCGAAGACGCCATCGCGAGCAGGCTCACTTCCACAGGGTTTTGGCGGCGTTCACTTATTTTGTGTTCGAGCCCATCACCTGTAGGAGCGAGGCTTGCCCGCGAAGGGGACGGCACATTCAGCATCTTTGGTGACCTACACACCGCCATCGCGAGCAAGCTCGCTCCCACAGGGATTGCCGGCGTTCACATATTTTGTGTTCGACCCAATCACCTGTAGGAGCGAGCCTGCTCGCGATAGCAATCTCAGCCAAGTCGCAAAAATCAGTTCCGGTGCAGCTTACGCATCAACTCCGCCTCAGCCTGGGTCAACCCGCAAGACTGAGTCAGTTCATCAACCGTAGCCCCCATCCCCACCAGGCGCGCAGCCTGGGCAAACGACAGGCTCGACGGATCGCGCTGTTCCAGCTGCGCCAGTTTGTCCGGCAGCGGCCCGACGACGGCGCGCAGTTCGTGCAGGTCTTCACCCATGCGCACGTTGCCGCTTTGATAGTCGTCGACGCGCTTGGCCAGGTCCTTGATGCGCTGATCGCGCAGCGCATCACCCTGGGCCTGTTGCGCGGCGATTTGCCGTTGAGCGCGAATATACGCCAGGAACATTGCCAGCGTGCCTGCCCAGAAAAGGAACAGGACAATGACCGCTACCTCAAGAATCAATCAGATGTTCTCCAGGTCCGACCATTCTTCTTCGCTCATCATCTTGTCCAGTTCGACCAGGATCAGCAGTTCGTTGTTCTTGTTGCACACGCCTTGAATGAACTTGGCGGACTCTTCGTTACCGACGTTTGGCGCGGTTTCGATTTCCGACTGACGCAGGTAAACCACCTCGGCCACGCTGTCGACCATGATCCCGACTACTTGCTTGTCGGCTTCAATGATGACGATACGGGTGTTGTCGCTGATCTCGGCGTTCATCAGGCCGAAGCGCTGACGGGTGTCGATCACGGTGACCACGTTGCCGCGCAAGTTGATGATGCCCAGCACGTAGCTCGGAGCACCCGGGACCGGGGCGATTTCGGTGTAACGCAGGACTTCCTGAACGCGCATCACGTTGATGCCGTAGGTTTCATTGTCCAGTTTGAAGGTTACCCATTGCAGGATCGGATCTTCAGAACCTTTTGCATTCGTCGCTTGATTACTCATACCCTGACCCCTCGAAAAACCGCTTCTGGCGGTGTGTGCTCTGTTGGCGGCATTCAACAATGCCGTCGCATACTTGTTATGTCGGCAGCTATGTCGGTTTGTGTAGCGGCTTGCTGCCGCTCATGTGCTTTGCCCCGCCACTGGCGATCAACTCGGCCAGGGCAGAGACGTCCAGCAATGCACACATGTGCTCAATCACCGTGCCGGCGAGCCATGGCCGCTGACCTCGATGACTTCTCCATTTGATTTCGTTCGGGTCCAGGCGCAATGAGCGGCTGACCTGATGCACCGCCAGCCCCCACTCGTAGCCCTGAACCGAAATAACGTATTGCAGGCCCTGACGGAAATCGTCGCGGTAGCGGTCGGGCATGACCCAGCGCGCGGTATCCAGGACTTTCAGGTTGCCGGCCTGGCTTGGCAGGATCCCGAGAAACCATTCCGGCTGACCGAACAACGGCGTCAGCTCGTGACCGGCCAGGGAGTAAATCGAGCCCAGGCACACCAGCGGCACCGCCAGGGTCAACCCGGCGACATCAAACAGCAGGCATTCGAACGGCTCGGCGGCCCACGCCGGCCGGCCGTCGGCTTCCACCGGCGGCGGCGTGTTGCTCGGCGGCAGATGGACTTCAACCACCGGCGGCACCAGGGTTTGCAACAGCGGTGCGAGGGTTGAGACCGGCGCCAGAATCGGTGCCGGTACTTCTTCGATCACCACCGGGGCTTTTGCAACCGGAGCAGCTACTGGCGCTACGACAGGCGCGGCAGCGACAACCGGCTTCTGCGCATCACGCGCCTGCTCTTCAAGCACTGCCGCCTGGAACTCATCCAGCGCGGCTTCAGCCTCGACCGCTTCGACGACCTCTATGACTTCAACTACCGCTTCGACTTCCAGCGGCAACTCTTCAGTCGCCTCCATCAGCAGGCTGTCCAGGTAAGACTGGAGCGCCAGTTGCGGACGCGAGGTGATTTTTACCGGCCGATTCATTTCAGGCCACCTGCGGGACAAGTTGTGCCGCCAGCAAATGCTTGAGCAAGGCGCGATATGCCAGAACGCCACGGCTCTTGCCGTCGAATTGCGAAGGCGTCAGCCCCGCCCGGCTCGCATCCCGCAGGCGCGTGTCGATCGGGATGTAGCCTTGCCAGATTTCTTCCGGGTATTTGTCGCGCAACACGCGAAGGGTGCCGAGGGACGCCTGGGTGCGGCGGTCGAACAGGGTCGGAATGATGGTGAACGGCAGCGCCACTTTGCGTGAACGGTTGATCATCGCCAGGGTGTTGACCATACGTTCCAGGCCTTTGACGGCCAAGTGTTCGGTCTGCACCGGGATCACCAATTGCTGGCTCGCCGCCAAGGCATTGACCATCAACACGCCGAGCAGCGGCGGGCTGTCGATCACTGCGTAATCGAAGTCCTGCCACAGCTGCGCCAGGCTCTTGGCGATCACCAGGCCCAAACCACTCTGGCCCGGTGACTGGCGTTCAAGCGTGGCCAGAGCGGTGCTCGACGGCAACAGTGAAATGCGTTCGTCGCTGGTGGGCAAAAGCAATTGACCGGGCAAGCCTTGCGGCACGCTGCCCTTGTGCAGGAACAGATCGTAACTGCTGTGTTCCAGGCTGTCGGGGTCGTAGCCGAAGTAACTGGTCATGGAGCCGTGCGGATCGAGATCGACCACGACCACGCGCTTGCCCGCCTCGGCCAGTAACCCGGCTAAAGCGATAGAGGAAGTGGTTTTACCAACACCACCCTTTTGATTGGCAACGGCCCAGACTCTCATTCGGATTGTTCCACCCAGGTCGGGTCGACCGGGAAATAGCTCAACGTGTTAATGCAGGCGACGGAGAATTGACGGCGCTCTCTCGTACCGGCGACTTGACCGGGGTCGGTGCAGTTTGTGTGCCAGCACGCTTCAACGCGGCATCCGGTTGCGCATGAGCGGTTCCGGTGCCTGTGAGGCTACGGCGTACATCGAGATTGCGAGACACGACCAGCACGACGCGACGGTTGCGTGCGCGGCCCTCGGCAGTGGCGTTATTGGCCACTGGCTGGAATTCACCGTAACCCACCGACGCCAGACGGCCAGGGTTCACACCCTGCATCGCCAGCATGCGCACGATGCTCGACGAACGGGCCGAGGACAGCTCCCAGTTGGTCGGGTATTGCGCGGTGCGGATCGGCTGATCGTCGGTAAAACCTTCGACGTGGATCGGGTTGTCGAACGGTTTCAGAATGCCGGCAACCTTGTCGATGATGCTGAACGCCATGTCGCTGGGCATGGCGTCGCCGCTGCCGAACAACAGGCTGGAATTGAGCTCGATCTCGACCCACAACTCGTTGCCGCGCACGGTCATCTGGTTGGACTTGATCAAGTCGCCAAACGCGGCGCTGATGTCATCGGCGATGCTCTTGAGCGGGTCGCTGGCACCGGAAACACCGGCGTCGACCTGTTCGCTGTCCTTGACCAGCGGCTTGGCCGGGGTCACGGTCTGCGGTCGTTCTTCACCGATCGGAATCGGCTTGAGCGAGCGATCGGCATCCGTAAAGACTCCGATCAACGCTTGCGAGATGACCTTGTACTTGCCCTCGTTGATCGAAGAAATCGAGTACATGACCACGAAGAATGCGAACAGCAACGTGATGAAGTCGGCGTAGGAAACGAGCCAGCGTTCGTGATTGACGTGTTCTTCAGGTTGCCGACGACGTGCCATCTTCCATCTCTCCCATCAATCCATGAAGCCCTGAAGCTTCAACTCAATAGAGCGAGGGTTTTCACCTTCGGCGATCGACAGGATCCCTTCGAGCAACATTTCGCGGTAACGCGACTGGCGCAAGGCAACGGACTTGAGCTTGGCGGCAATCGGCAGCAACACCAGGTTGGCACTGGCCACGCCGTAGATGGTCGCGACGAACGCGACGGCGATGCCGCTGCCCAGTTGCGTCGGATCGGCCAGGTTGCCCATGACATGGATCAGGCCCATCACCGCACCGATGATGCCGATGGTCGGCGCGTAGCCGCCCATGCTTTCAAAGACTTTGGCCGCTTCGATGTCGCGGGCTTCCTGGGTGTAGAAATCCACTTCCAGAATGCTGCGAATCGCTTCCGGCTCGGCGCCGTCCACCAGCAGTTGCAGGCCTTTGCGCGAGTAGCTGTCAGGTTCGGCATCGGCCACCCCTTCCAGACCGAGCAGGCCTTCCTTGCGTGCGGTCAGGCTCCAGTTGACGACGCGGTCGATGCCGCCGGCCAGGTCAACGCGCGGCGGGAACAGGATCCAGCCGATGATTTGCATGGCGCGCTTGAAAGCGCTCATCGGCGATTGCAGCAACGCTGCGCCGATGGTCCCACCGAGTACGATCAGCGCCGCCGGGCCGTTGGCCAATGCGCCGAGGTGACCACCTTCAAGGTAGTTGCCGCCAATGATGGCGACAAACGCCATGATGATCCCGATAAGGCTTAAAACATCCATCAGATACACGCCTCGACCAAGTGCCTGCCAATATCGTCCAGACCGTAGATCGCATCGGCCAGGTCGGCTTTGACGATGGCCATCGGCATGCCGTAAATCACGCAGCTCGCTTCATCCTGAGCCCAGATCGCACTGCCGCCCTGCTTGAGCAGGCGCGCGCCTTCACGACCGTCGGCGCCCATACCGGTCAATACGACCGCCAGAACTTTGTCACCGTAGGACTTGGCTGCAGAACCGAAGGTGATGTCCACGCACGGTTTGTAGTTCAGACGCTCGTCACCCGGGAGGATTTTCACCGCGCCACGGCCGTCGATCATCATTTGCTTGCCACCCGGTGCCAGCAGCGCCAGGCCCGGACGCAGGATGTCGCCATCCTCGGCTTCCTTGACGCTGATGCGGCAGAGCTTGTCCAGACGTTCGGCGAACGCCTTGGTGAACGCGGCCGGCATGTGCTGGATCAGCACGATCGGGGCCGGGAAGTTGGCCGGCAGCTGGGTCAACACCCGCTGCAGGGCAACCGGACCGCCCGTGGACGTGCCGATGGCCACCAGTTTGTAGGCTTTGCGTTTTGGCGCTGGCGACGACGGGCCGGAAGATGCCGCTGCGTGGCTACGCGCCGGAATCGATGCCGGCGCCGGACGCGCAGGCGCACTGCTGCCGTAGCTGCTGACGCTCGAAGGCGCAGGCGTCGGGGCTGGCGCGGCGACCGGGGCCGGTGCGCTGTAGGTGTTGGCACGACGGTTACTGCGCGAAATGCTGAGAATCTTCTCGCACAGCAGTTGTTTGACCTTCTCCGGGTTACGGGAGATGTCTTCGAAATTCTTCGGCAGGAAATCCACTGCGCCGGCGTCCAGCGCATCGAGGGTTACCCGGGCACCTTCGTGGGTCAGCGAGGAGAACATCAACACCGGGGTCGGGCAGCGCTGCATGATGTGCCGCACCGCCGTGATGCCGTCCATCATCGGCATCTCGTAGTCCATGGTGATCACGTCTGGCTTGAGGGCCAGCGCCTGATCGATCGCCTCTTTTCCGTTGGTCGCCGTACCGACGACCTGGATATTCGGATCCGCTGAAAGAATTTCCGAGACGCGGCGGCGGAAAAACCCCGAATCGTCCACCACCAGGACTTTGACTGCCATAAACACTCCGTTAGGACGGAGCGAGGCTCAGTCGCCCCGCTCCACCAGAATCAAATACGCCGTGCGGCGTAACGCTTGAGCATGCTCGGAACATCGAGGATCAGCGCAATGCGACCGTCACCGGTGATGGTGGCGCCCGACATGCCCGGGGTTCCCTGGAGCATTTTGCCCAATGGCTTGATGACCACTTCTTCCTGACCCACCAGCTGGTCGACGACGAAGCCGATCCGCTGAGTGCCCACCGAAAGGATCACCACATGGCCCTCGCGCTGCTCTTCGTGAGCGGCGGAGCTGACCAGCCAGCGCTTGAGGTAGAACAATGGCAGTGCCTTGTCCCGCACGATCACCACTTCCTGGCCGTCCACCACGTTGGTGCGCGACAGGTCGAGGTGGAAGATCTCGTTGACGTTCACCAGCGGGAACGCGAACGCCTGGTTGCCGAGCATGACCATCAGCGTCGGCATTATCGCCAGGGTCAACGGGACCTTGATGACGATCTTCGAGCCCTTGCCCTTGGTCGAGTAGATATTGATGGTGCCGTTGAGCTGGGCGATCTTGGTTTTCACCACGTCCATGCCCACGCCACGACCCGACACGTCGGAGATCTCGGTCTTGGTCGAGAACCCCGGGGCGAAAATCAGGTTGAAGCAATCGGACTCGCTGAGGCGATCCGCGGCATCCTTGTCCATCAACCCTTTCTTCACGGCGATGCCGCGCAGAACGTCAGCGTCCATGCCCTTGCCGTCATCGGAGATGGACAGCAGGATGTGATCGCCTTCCTGTTCGGCGGACAAAATCACTTTGCCGCTGCGCGGCTTGCCCATCGCTTCGCGATCGGCCGGCTCTTCGATGCCGTGGTCGACCGAGTTGCGCACCAAGTGGACCAGCGGGTCGGCCAGGGCCTCGACGAGGTTCTTGTCGAGGTCGGTTTCTTCGCCGACCAGCTCCAGGTTGATCTCTTTCTTGAGCTGGCGAGCCAGGTCGCGAACCAGACGCGGGAAGCGCCCGAAGACTTTCTTGATCGGTTGCATCCGCGTCTTCATGACCGCGGTCTGCAGGTCGGCCGTGACCACGTCGAGGTTCGACACGGCCTTGGACATGGCTTCGTCGCCGCTGTTGAGGCCCAGACGGACCAAGCGGTTACGCACCAATACCAACTCGCCGACCATGTTCATGATTTCGTCGAGACGCGCGGTATCAACCCGCACGGTGGTCTCGGCTTCACTGGCCGGTTTTTCCGGTGGCGGAGCGGACGGTGCGCGAGCTGGAGCTGGAGCTGGAGCCGCTGGCTTCGGCGCTTCAGCTTTCGGCTCAGGCGCTTTGGCAACCGGTTTCGGCGCAGCAGCCTTGGCGGCTGGAGCAGCCACCGCAGTCCCTGTGCCGACTTCGGTGAACTTGCCTTTGCCGTGTAATTCGTCGAGCAGCGATTCGAACTCGTGATCGGAGATCAGATCGCCGCCGGCCGCTTTAGCGGTTGGCGCAGCGGGAGCGGGTACGGAGGCAATGGCCGATTCCAGCGCATCCACCGCAAAGTTGCCTTTGCCGTGCAGCTGGTCGAGCAGTGCTTCGAATTCATCGTCGGTAATGTCGGAGCTATCGCCTGCCGCTTTCGGAGCAGCCGGTGCAGCAGGTGCCGCCACCGCATCGACGGCGAATTGGCCTTTGCCGTGCAGTTGATCGAGCAACGACTCGAACTCGGCATCGGTGATTTCGTCGCTGGCTGCCGCTTCAGCGGATTGCACAGGCGCAGCCGCCGGCGCTTCAGCCTGAGCCTTGACGGCGTTCAGCGAGTCCAGCAGTTGTTCAAATTCGTTATCGGTGATGTCGCCCGATTCTTCAGCGGCCGGTGCTTCGACCACTTCGGCAACCGGTGCCGATTCATCAGCCGTTTGCGGCTCGGCCAGACGGGCCAGTGCCGCGAGCAATTCAGGCGTGGCAGCCGTAATCGGGCTGCGTTCGCGCACTTCGGTAAACATGCTGTTCACCGCGTCCAGCGCTTCGAGAACTACGTCCATCAGTTCCGAGTCGACGCGACGTTCACCCTTGCGCAGGATGTCGAACACGTTCTCGGCGATGTGACAGCACTCCACCAGCTCGTTGAGCTGGAGGAAGCCGGCGCCCCCTTTTACAGTGTGAAAACCGCGAAAAATTGCATTGAGCAAATCCGCATCATCCGGTCGGCTTTCCAGCTCGACCAGCTGTTCGGACAGTTGCTCTAGAATCTCGCCGGCCTCAACCAGGAAATCCTGAAGGATCTCTTCATCGGCGCCGAAGCTCATTAAGGGGGTGCTCCTACAGGTCTAAAAACCTAAAAAACCTAAAATTCTAAAACCCTAGGCTGGATAGCAAATCGTCCACATCGTCCTGACCGGACACAACGTCTTCTCTTTTATCGGCATGAATCTGCGGACCTTCACCCTGAGAGAGATGTTTTTGCGGATCTTTTTCAGCGAGCATCGCATCACGGTCATGTTCGATACCCGCAAAGCGGTCTACCTGACTGGCCATGAGCACGAGCTTGAGCAGGTTGCTTTCAACTTCGGTGACCAATTGGGTCACGCGCTTGATCACCTGACCGGTGAGGTCCTGGTAATCCTGGGCGAGCAGGATGTCGTTGAGGTTGCTCGACACCGTGCGATTGTCTTCGCTGCTGCGCGTCAGGAAACCGTCGACCCGCCGGGCCAGCTCGCGGAACTCTTCAGCCCCGACTTCGCGACGCATGAACCGCCCCCAATCCGTGCTCAACGCCTGGGCTTCGTCGCTCAGGCTGTTGACCAGCGGCGTGGAGTTTTCCACCAGATCCATGGTGCGGTTGGCGGCGGCCTCGGTCAGCTTGACCACATACCCCAGACGCTCGGTGGCGTCCGTGATCTGCGAGACTTCCTCGGCTTGCGGCATGTTCGGGTCAATCTGGAAATTGACGATCGCGCTATGCAGCTCGCGAGTGAGCTTGCCCACTTCCTGATACAGGCCGCGGTCACGGGTCTGATTGAGCTCATGGATCAGTTGCACAGCGTCGCCGAACCTGCCTTTTTCAAGGCTTTCGACCAGTTCGACCGCGTGTTTTTTCAGGGTCGATTCAAAATCGCCCAGTGAAGATTCTTTATGCTCCATAGCTCCCCCGTGGCGCAGTGGATCAACCGATGCGTTCGAAAATCTTCTCGATTTTTTCTTTCAACGCCTGGGCCGTGAAGGGTTTGACCACATAGCCGTTAACACCGGCCTGGGCCGCTTCGATAATCTGCTCGCGCTTGGCTTCGGCAGTCACCATCAGCACCGGCAGGTGCTTGAGCTTTTCATCGGCGCGTACGTGGCGCAGCAGATCGATACCGGTCATGCCAGGCATGTTCCAGTCCGTTACCAGAAAGTCGATGCTCCCGCTGTTGAGAACCGGAATGGCAGTAGTGCCATCGTCGGCCTCGACCGTGTTGGTGAACCCAAGGTCACGCAACAGGTTTTTTATGATCCGCCGCATCGTTGAGAAGTCATCAACGATGAGGATTTTCATGTTCTTGTCCAATTCGACCTCCAAGCAGTCTTAAACGCGCCCAGCACCTGGACGCGCCATTTCAATCAATCCGGCAATGCACTCGATGACTGTCTGGAGCACAACAGATCGCGACCGGTGCGGGTCAATAACCACACCGGTCTCGTTCGCAGTGTCCCCACACTGCCTTCAGCGCGCTCGCCACTCCCCCAAACGCCCCCGCAAACGGGCCGCGCACTGGCTATGTAACTGGCTGACCCGAGATTCGCTGACCCCCAGGACCTCACCGATTTCCTTGAGGTTCAGCTCTTCGTCGTAGTACAGCGCCAACACCAGTCGCTCACGCTCCGGCAAATTGGCAATCGCGTCCGCCAGCGCTGCCTGGAAGCGTTCATCTTCCAGATCGCGTGACGGCTCCAGATGTGCACTCGCGCCATCCTCGTGCAGCCCTTCGTGTTCGCCGTCCTGCAACAGATCGTCGAAACTGAATAACCGGCTGCCCAGGGTGTCGTTCAAAATCCCGTAATAATCGTCGAGACTCAATTGGAGTTCGGCCGCAACCTCATGATCTTTAGCGTCACGACCGGTTTTAGCTTCAATCGAGCGAATTGCGTCGCTGACCATGCGGGTATTGCGGTGGACCGAACGTGGCGCCCAGTCCCCCTTGCGAACTTCATCGAGCATCGCGCCGCGGATTCGAATGCCCGCGTACGTCTCGAAACTCGCGCCTTTGCTGGCGTCATATTTGGTTGATACTTCAAGCAGGCCGATCATCCCGGCCTGGATCAGGTCTTCAACCTGAACACTGGCCGGCAGACGGGCCAGCAAGTGGTAAGCAATGCGTTTGACCAGTGGCGCGTAACGCTCGATCAGCTCGTACTGCGCGTCACGTGCCGACTTCTTGTAGAGGTTGTAGCCACTGGCTGTCATAGGACGGGTCCTGCGGTCTGTTGCACGAGGCGCTCGACGAAAAACTCAAGGTGCCCACGCGGGTTGGCAGGCAGCGGCCAGGTGTCGACCTTCTGCGCAATCGCCTTGAACGCCAGGGCGCACTTGGAACGCGGGAACGCTTCATAGACCGCACGCTGCTTCTGCACAGCCTTGCGCACGCTTTCGTCGTAAGGCACCGCGCCTACGTATTGCAGGGCGACGTCGAGGAAGCGATCCGTGACCTTGGTCAACTTGGCAAACAGGTTGCGACCTTCCTGCGGGCTCTGGGCCATGTTGGCCAGGACGCGGAAGCGGTTCATGCCGTAATCGCGGTTCAGCAATTTGATCAGCGCGTAGGCATCCGTGATCGAGGTCGGCTCGTCGCACACCACCAGCAAGACTTCTTGCGCTGCGCGAACGAAACTGACTACCGAGTCACCAATACCCGCAGCGGTGTCGATCACCAATACGTCAAGGTTGTCGCCGATGTCACTGAAGGCCTGGATCAGGCCGGCGTGTTGAGCCGGGCTCAGGTGAACCATGCTCTGTGTGCCGGACGCGGCCGGGACGATGCGAATACCGCCGGGGCCCTGCAACAGAACGTCGCGCAGCTCACAGCGGCCTTCGATCACGTCGGCCAGGGTACGTTTGGGTGTCAGTCCAAGCAGGACGTCGACGTTCGCCAGCCCCAGGTCGGCGTCCAGCAGCATGACGCGACGGCCAAGCTCAGCTAGAGCCAGGGACAAGTTCACTGACACGTTAGTCTTCCCGACGCCACCTTTGCCGCCGGTCACCGCGATCACCTGTACGGGATGCATGCTGCCCATGTTATTTCTTTACCTTGTCTTGCATAGACGGAGGCCACATTACTGGCTGCGCGTTCATCAACTGAACAATGCATGGCAGACCATCGATGTAGGTACAAAAACTGTTCATTAGTACCTCAGCCAACCTGCTTGGTCGGGCTGTGGTAAATATCAGCGAACATGTCAGCCATGGCTTCTTCGCTGGGTTCTTCCTGCATTTGCACGCTTACGGCGCGACTGACCAACTGATGACGACGCGGCAGATGCAAATCATCCGGAATACGCGGGCCATCGGTCAGGTAAGCCACCGGCAATTCATGACTGATCGCCAGGCTCAACACCTCGCCCAGACTTGCCGTTTCATCCAGTTTAGTCAGGATGCAGCCAGCGAGCCCGCAGCGCTTGTAACTGTGATAAGCGGCGGTTAGAACCTGTTTCTGGCTGGTGGTTGCCAATACCAGATAATTTTTTGACTTGATGCCACGTCCGGCCAGGCTTTCGAGCTGCATGCGCAGTGCCGGATCGCTGGCCTGAAGGCCCGCGGTATCGATCAGCACCACGCGTTTGCGCAGCAACGGATCCAGCGCCTGCACCAGCGATTGCCCCGGATCCACGTGAGTTACCGACACGTTGAGGATCCGGCCCAGGGTCTTCAATTGCTCCTGAGCACCGATACGGTAGCTGTCCATGCTCACTAGCGCGATGTTTTGCGCGCCATATTTGAGCACGTAGCGGGCCGCGAGCTTGGCCAGGGTGGTGGTCTTGCCCATGCCGGCAGGGCCGACCATGGCAATCACGCCGCCCTCTTCCAGTGGCTCGACTTCCGGTGTGGCAATCATCCGCGCCAGGTGCGCCAGCAACATGCGCCAGGCCTGACGGGGTTCGTCAATGTCGGTAATCATCGCCAGCAAGTCGCGGGACAACGGGCCGGACAGGCCGATGCGTTGCAGGCGACGCCAGAGATTGGCCTGGGCCGGACGGCTGCCTTGCAGCTGATTCCAGGCCAGGGAGCCGAGTTGCACTTCCATCAGCTCGCGCAGGCTGTTGAGCTCGAAACGCATCGAGTCGAACGCCCGTGGGTCCACGCCGCCAGCAGCGGGTGCCGGGGCTGGAGCGGCGCGACGAGGCTCGGCATAGGTCGGTTCGATCAGCGGCTCGGCGGCGGTCAACGGCAGGCCGGCGAACAACTGGCGATTGGTGGTCTTGTCGCCTTCGGTCTCGCCTTCGCCACGCAGGCTCAATTCGGCCTGGGCGGTGACGATCCGCGACTGGGTCTTGCGCAGCTCGTCCTCGAGTTCCATGTTCGGAACACGCGGGGCCAGCGCCGACAATTTGTAATCCAGGGCAGCCGTCAGCTCGACACCACCGGCGATCCGGCGGTTGCCAATAATGGCGGCATCAGCGCCCAGCTCATCACGAACCAGTTTCATGGCCTGACGCATATCGGCGGCGAAAAAACGCTTAACTTGCATAAACCACTACCTCAGCCGTTGGGCCCTACTGTCGCAACGATGGTCACTTGCTTGTTGTCAGGAATTTCCTGGTAAGCCAACACATGCAAACCCGGGACTGCCAGTCGGCCGAATCGCGACAGCATCGCGCGAACCGGGCCGGCCACCAGCAGAATCACCGGCTGACCTTGCATTTCCTGACGCTGCGCCGCATCGATCAACGAACGTTGCAGTTTCTCTGCCATGCTTGGCTCCAGCAGAACGCCCTCTTCCGAGCCTTGTCCTGCCTTCTGAAGACTATTGAGCAATATCTGTTCCAACCTTGGCTCCAGCGTGATAACTGGTAGCTCGGAGTCAGTCCCTACAATGCTTTGGACGATTGCGCGGGAAACGCCAACGCGCACCGCGGCCACCAGAGCGGCAGTATCTTGACTCTTGGCAGCATTGTTTGCGATGGCTTCGGCGATGCTGCGAATGTCGCGCACTGGCACCTGTTCGGCCAACAACGCTTGAAGAACCTTGAGCAGTTGCGACAGCGACACCACGCCCGGCACCAGCTCTTCAGCCAGCTTCGGTGAGCTTTTGGCCAGCAATTGCATGAGTTGCTGGACTTCTTCGTGACCGATCAGTTCGCTGGAGTGCTTGTACAGAATCTGGTTCAAGTGCGTCGCCACGACCGTACTGGCGTCGACCACGGTGTAACCGAGTGATTGTGCCTGGGCGCGCTGGCTGATTTCGATCCATACCGCCTCAAGGCCAAAAGCCGGATCTTTGGCGGTTATGCCGTTTAGCGTGCCGTAGACCTGCCCCGGGTTGATCGCCAGTTCGCGATCCGGGTAAATCTCGGCTTCAGCCAGAATCACGCCCATTAACGTTAGACGGTAAGCACTGGGCGCCAGGTCGAGGTTGTCACGAATGTGCACAGTCGGCATCAGGAAGCCGAGGTCCTGGGAGAGCTTCTTGCGCACACCCTTGATCCGCGCCAGCAATTGACCACCCTGGTTGCGATCCACCAGCGGAATCAGGCGATAGCCGACTTCCAGGCCGATCATGTCGATCGGTGTCACGTCGTCCCAGCCCAGCTCCTTGGTTTCCATGGCGCGAGCCGGGGAAGGCAGCAGTTCCTGCTGACGCTTGACCTCTTGCAGGGCCTGGACCTTGACCACGTTCTGCTTCTTCCAGAACAGGTATGCGCCACCGGCGGCCAGGGCTGCCATGGTCAGAAAGGAGAAGTGTGGCATGCCGGGCACCAGGCCCATCACCGCCATCAAACCTGCCGCCACAGCCAGCGCTTTCGGCGAGGCGAACATCTGGCGGTTGATCTGTTTGCCCATGTCTTCCGAACCGGAAGCACGGGTCACCATGATCGCGGCAGCGGTCGACAACAGCAGTGATGGCAATTGCGCCACCAAACCGTCACCGATGGTCAGCAAGGCATACACCCGGCCGGCGTCGCCGAAGGTCATGCCGTGCTGGAAGATACCGACCGCCATGCCGCCGATCAGGTTGATGAACAGAATCAGCAGACCGGCGATGGCGTCACCGCGCACGAATTTGCTGGCACCGTCCATGGAGCCATAGAACTCGGCTTCCTGAGCGACTTCCATCCGGCGCAGCTTGGCCTGGTTCTGATCGATCAGGCCGGCGTTCAAATCGGCGTCGATCGCCATTTGTTTGCCTGGCATCGCATCGAGGGTGAAACGCGCGCTCACCTCGGAAATCCGTCCGGCACCCTTGGTCACTACGACGAAGTTGATGATCATCAAAATCGCGAACACGACGATACCGACCACGTAGTTACCGCCGATCACCACCTCACCGAAGGCCTGGATCACCTTACCGGCGGCGGCGTGACCGTCCTGGCCGTGGAGCATCACCACCCGTGTGGAGGCCACGTTCAGCGCCAGTCGCAACAGCGTCGCCACCAACAGGATGGTCGGGAACACCGCAAAATCCAACGGCCGCAAGGCGTACACGCAGACCAGCAGCACGACAATGGACAGCGCAATGTTGAACGTGAAGAACACGTCCAGCAGAAACGGCGGCACCGGCAACATCATCATCGCCAGCATGACCAGCAGCAACAACGGCACGCCCAGGTTGCCCCGACTCAAGTCGGCAACGTTTGTGCGGGCAGTGTTGAATAACTGAGAGCGATCCACCGGTTTTCCCCGTTCCTTTAAAGCAAACTTTTGACGCCCAAAGCAGGCGCAGGGCGGCTACTGCAAGAAGCCTTCCAACTTTTGCGGAGGTGGGAAATAGAGGGATTTGTTAAGGACTTGTAGCAGCTGCCGAGCCTGCGAGGTTGCGTCCGGCTGCGCAGCAGTCGCAGGATTCATGCAAGGTCTGCGATTAAAACGCAGCCTCGCCGACCAGGCAGCTCCTCTAAGCGCAGTGACCCCGAAACAAGGATCAAACTGCTTTCAGGATTTGCTCTTTGCTAATCGCGCCAACAGCAAGCTTGCTGCCAATCATGTAAAGCGTGCCTTTGGATGATGGAGCCACCTCCGCCCACCACTCGACCGCTCGTCGCCACTGTCAGATCTGACAGTAGCCACCAATAGCGCCCTGGAGGCCAGATAGAGCAGCCCAATCGAGCAACATACCCACAGGGAAAAACTCATGAACTCGATCACTGCCGTTACAGACCCAGCGAATCCGAAAATTCTCGAAGCCCATGGTTCCGCAGGGGATCGACTTGAGTTCGACAGCGTCTATTACCGTGATTTCATTACCGCTCAAGTCCCTCATTACTCCGCCATGGCTCGGGGTCACACCGTTCGTGTGACCTGGGAGAATCCTCGGCACACCTATCATTCAGAGGTGGTGACCGTCGGAACACCGGGGGCTATTGATATTCGGATCCCACGCATTGAAGTGATCGATGCCATCGGCCATACGGTCAAGGTCTACTACACCGTGCGCACCGCACCAGGCACCGCGCTGATTCCTTCCAGAACCCTCCTGCTGCATATCGACCCTTACGAGTTCGATTTACTGGCACCAACCCTGTCAACAGATCAGAAAACCCTGAGCGTCAGGTACGTGGCTATGGAGGACGGTTACACCGTTCGCATACGCGCCTCCGGCAAAACAACGTGGGAAAGCGACGAGCGCGAAGTGCAGACTGGCGTTACACCGACCTTCACACTCCCTTCGAACTGGATCGCAGAAAATCGAGGCATCGACACTCTGATCAATTACAGCGTTTACAAATCGGGAAGTGGACAGCGGTTGATGTTTTCGAAGGTGTTGAGGGAGAGACTGGGCGAAGTAGTTCCTGAGCCTGATTTGTTCGAAAACTTTGATTCTTACTCAGACCGCTCGATCTCTCCGGGTCAAAGTTTCACCCTCGCAAGTATGAAAGTGACAAATCTAGGAGCACAGGGAGTCGTCAGAATCATGGACGTGGGCCGATCCCCCGTACCGGGGAGAATAGAACGCAAAGCTTTAGTCACCGAAGGAGTCATTTCCATATTACGACTGGATTTAAACTCTCCATTTTCACGTGTTCGATTCTGGTATCGAGATGTACACAATGTTGTGACCGCTGTTTTTTATGACACAGGTGGCAATCGACTCGGACAGCAGCCACTAAAGCCTTACCATCCCGACAACAGTCCTTGGCAACTTGATTTCTCAGCACCTGGTATTGCACGTATAGAAATTCACAACACTCACACTGACATTGTCTTTTACGATAATTTCGAATTTACCAACCGAGGATAATCGGCTAAAAAAGGGAGGTTTTTTACCCCCTCCGACCCGGACATTCCAGCCGATCGACCACAAAGAAGCCAATATTTGTCAGCGTAGCTATCAAGAATCGCGGCGCAGATCCGGCGGAATCGGCAAGTTATCCTTGAGCGGATCCGGACGCTTGCCCTTGCCCGCGCGGTATTGGCGGATCTGGTAGACGTAGGCCAGCACTTGGGCGACTGCCAGGTACAACCCACCGGGAATTTCCTGCTCCAGCTCAGTGGAGTAATAGATCGAACGCGCCAAGGCTGGCGACTCAAGCAGCAGCACATTGTTGGCCACGGCGATTTCACGAATCTTCAACGCCAGGAAGTCACTGCCCTTGGCCAGCAACACCGGCGCACTGCCCTTGTCCGGGTCGTACTTGAGGGCGACGGCGTAGTGCGTCGGGTTGGTGATGACCACGTCAGCCTCGGGGATGGCCGCCATCATCCGGCGCTGCGACATCTCGCGCTGCAACTGGCGAATCCGTTGTTTGACCTCCGGCCGCCCCTCCTGATCCTTGTGCTCGTCGCGCACTTCCTGCTTGGTCATCAGCAGTTTCTTGTGGCTTTCCCACAGCTGCACCGGCACGTCGACAGCGGCGATGATGATCAGCCCGCAGGCCATCCACAAGGTGCTCCAGCCGACCACTTGCAGGCTGTGAATGATCGCCATGTCCAACGGCTCGTGCGCGATGCGCATGAGGTCGTCGATGTCGGAAGACAATACCGCCAGCGCCACGAACAGCACGATGAAAAACTTCGCCAGGGCCTTGAGCAGCTCGATCAGGGCCTTGGCCGAGAACATTCGTTTCAGCCCTGCGCCAGGGTTCATGCGGCTGAATTTCGGCGCCATCGAGCCCGCCGAGAACAGCCAGCCGCCGAGAGAAATCGGGCCGATCAACGCCGCCAGCACTAAAGTGATCATCACCGGCTGAACCGACAACAGGGCAATCAGCCCCGAGTGCATCAGGAAGGTGCCCATGTTGCGCTGATCCAGAATCACTTCCCGCGACAGCGTGAAGTTCATCCGCATCAGTTCCATCAGGTCTTGCGCCAGGGCACCGCCGAAAATCAGCAGCGCACCGGCACCGGCAAGCATGATCGCCAGGGTGCTGAGTTCCTTGGAGCGCGCCACCTCGCCCTTGTCCCGGGAGTCCTTTTTGCGTTTCTCCGTGGGGTCTTCTGTTTTGTCCTGACCGCTTTCGCTCTCAGCCATGACTCAGCGCGCCCGTGCCAGTTCGCGTAACAACTGCAAGGCCTCAGAGGCCAGCGGTTGATACTGATTGATGATGTCCGCCAGCCCGACCCAGACGATGAACAGACCGAGCACCAGGGTCAGCGGGAAACCGATGGAAAAGATGTTCAGCTGGGGCGCCGCCCGGGTCATCACGCCAAACGCAATGTTGACCACCAGCAACGCCGTGATCGCCGGCAACACCAGCAATAACGCAGCACCCAGGACCCAACCGAGCTTGCCGGCCAGCTCCCAGAAATGATTGACCATCAAGCCACTGCCCACCGGCATCGTAGTGAAGCTTTCGGTCAGGACTTCGAAGACCACCAGATGGCCGTTCATGGACAGGAACAATAGCGTCACGAGCATGGTGAAGAACTGCCCGATCACCGCGACTGAAACGCCGTTGGTAGGGTCGACCATCGACGCGAAGCCCATGCCCATCTGAATGGAGACGATCTGCCCCGCCACCACGAAGGCCTGGAAGAACAGCTGCAAGGAAAAGCCCAGCACTGCACCGATCAGGATCTGCTCGGCGATCAGTAACAGCGCACTCAAATCCAGTGCATTGATTGGCGGCATTGGCGGCAGGCCCGGCGCAATGACCACGGTGATCGCCAGGGCGAAGTACAGGCGCACCCGCGTGGGCACCAGGCTCGTACCGAAAATCGGCATGACCATCAGCAACGCGCCGATGCGAAACAGCGGCAACATGAACGTCGCCACCCAGGTACTGATCTGGGTATCGGTCAGTTGCAGCAGCGACGGCATGGTTTAGCCGATGACCTGAGGAATACTGCCGTACAGCTGCAGGATGTACTCCATGAACGTCTGCACCATCCACGGACCGGCGACGATCAGCGTCACCAGCATCACCAACAAGCGCGGCAGGAAGCTCAGCGTCTGTTCGTTGATCTGCGTGGCGGCCTGGAACATCGCCACCAGCAGGCCCACGAGCAAGCTCGGAATCACCAGCACGGCAACCATCATCGTGGTCAGCCACAGCGCTTCGCGAAAGATGTCGACCGCTACTTCCGGCGTCATGGCGACACACCGCCGAAGCTGCTTGCCAGAGTGCCGATGATCAACGCCCAGCCGTCCACCAGCACGAACAGCATGATTTTGAACGGCAGGGAAATGATCAGCGGCGAGAGCATCATCATACCCATGGCCATCAGCACACTGGCCACGACCAGGTCGATGATCAGGAACGGAATGAAGATCATGAAGCCGATCTGGAACGCGGTTTTCAGCTCCGACGTCACGAAGGCCGGCACCAGAATGGTCAGCGGCGCCTGATCCGGCGAGGCGATGTCGGTACGTTTGGACAGGCGCATGAACAGCTCAAGATCGCTGCTGCGCGTCTGCGCCAGCATGAAGTCCTTGATCGGCACCTGAGCCTTGGCCACGGCATCCTGAGCGGTGAGTTTTTCCGCCAGGTACGGCTGCAAGGCGTCCTGGTTCACCCGGTCGAATACCGGCGCCATGATGAACAGCGTCAGGAACAGCGCCATGCCGGTGAGGATCTGGTTCGACGGCGTCTGCTGCAGGCCCAAGGCCTGGCGCAGGATCGAGAAGACGATGATGATCCGGGTGAAGCTGGTCATCAGCATGACGAACGCAGGGATAAAACTCAGCGCGGTCATGATCAGCAGGATCTGCAGGCTGACCGAGTATTCCTGAGCGCCGTCGGCGTTGGTGCCCAGGGTGATCGCCGGGATCGACAACGGATCGGCGGCGAACGCCAGCGGCGCAGCCAGCATCAGGGCCAGCGTCAAGACGATGCGTAACGCACCCATTACTTCTTATCCTTCTGATCCTTGCCGAGTATCTTCAACAGATGCTGGGCAAACTCCGGAGTCGCGCTCGCGGTGGTGGTCGGCACTTCAATCGGCTCTTTAAGCACATGCAGCGCGGTGATCGTGCCAGGGCTGAGGCCAAGCAGAATCTGCTCGTTGCCGACTTGCACCAGCATCAAGCGGTCACGGGGCCCCAAGGCACGGGAACCGACAATCTCGATCACCTGCCCTTTGCCGGCCGGCCCGGCTTGCTGGACCCGGCGCAACAGCCAGGCGAGGAAGAAGATCAACCCCAGCACCAGCAGCAAGCCGAACACCAACTGCGTCAGTTGCCCGGCCACACCGCTACCGGCCGCTGGCGTAGCCGCGACCGTTGCCGCCGTGGCCACCGGTTCGGCTGCCAGAACACTGAACGGCAACGCAAGCAGAAGCCCTAGAACCTTTTTCACTTAGCGCAGCTTCTTGATACGTTCGCTTGGGCTGATCACGTCGGTCAGGCGGATGCCGAACTTTTCGTTGACCACGACCACTTCGCCGTGGGCGATCAAGGTACCGTTGACCAGCACGTCCAGCGGCTCACCGGCCAGGCGATCGAGCTCGATCACCGAACCCTGGTTGAGTTGCAGCAGGTTGCGGATGTTGATGTCGGTGCTGCCCACTTCCATGGAAATCGACACCGGAATGTCGAGGATCACGTCGAGGTTCGGACCGTCCAGGGTGACCGGGTCGTTGTTTTTCGGCACGCTGCCGAACTCTTCCATCGGCAAACGGCTGGATGGCGAACCGGCAGCGTCGGCAGCCAGCAAAGCGTCGATATCGGCTTGGCCGTCACCGGTTTCTTCCAGGGCGGCGGCCCATTCGTCAGCCAGTGCCTGGTCGTCCTGGGCGTTCATATCGTCGTTCATCATGTGTCCTCGGCGGGCTACTGCTCAATCAAGAGCAGCCAATTAATAGGGGGTTGGGAGCGCCGGTCAGCGGCGCTCGATCGGCTCGATCACCTGCAACGCGAGGTTGCCTTTGTGCGAGCCCATCTTGACCTTGAAGGCCGGCACGCCGTTGGCGCGCATGATCATTTCTTCCGGCATCTCGACCGGGATCACATCACCCGGCTGCATGTGCAGGATGTCGCGCAAGCGCAACTGGCGACGGGCAACCGTGGCACCGATCGGCACGTCGACGTCCAGCACGTCCTGGCGCAGGGCGTTGACCCAACGCTCGTCCTGATCGTCCAGATCCGACTGGAAGCCGGCGTCGAGCATTTCGCGCACTGGCTCGATCATCGAGTACGGCATGGTCACGTGCAGGTCGCCGCCACCACCATCGAGTTCGATGTGGAACGTCGACACCACCACCGCTTCGCTCGGGCCGACGATGTTGGCCATGGCCGGGTTCACTTCCGAGTTGATGTACTCGAAGTTCACTTCCATGATCGCCTGCCAGGCTTCCTTCAAATCGACGAAGGCCTGCTCCAGCACCATGCGCACGACACGCAGCTCGGTAGGGGTGAATTCACGCCCCTCGATCTTGGCGTGACGGCCGTCGCCGCCGAAGAAGTTGTCCACCAGCTTGAACACCAGTTTGGCGTCGAGGATGAACAGCGCGGTGCCGCGCAACGGCTTGATCTTGACCAGGTTGAGGCTGGTCGGCACGTACAGCGAGTGCACGTATTCGCCGAACTTCATCACCTGCACACCACCGACGGCAACGTCCGCCGAGCGGCGCAGCATGTTGAACATGCTGATGCGGGTGTAGCGGGCGAAACGCTCGTTGATCATTTCCAGGGTCGGCATGCGTCCGCGGACGATGCGATCCTGGCTGGTCAGGTCGTAGCTTTTGACGCTGCCGGGTTCAGCAACGTTATCGGTCTGTACCAGACCATCGTCGACGCCATGCAACAGCGCGTCGATCTCATCCTGGGACAGCAGGTCCTGCACGGCCATGTCGTGTTCCTACTGCAGTACGAAATTAGTGAAAAGCAGCTGTTCGATAACCACTTTGCCGAGTTCTTTCTGCGCCACTTCCTGGACGCTGGCCGTGGCCTTCTGACGCAACATCTCCTGGCCGACCGGGGTTGCCAGCGTGGCAAAGTCCTGGCCGGAGAACAGCATGACCAGGTTATTGCGGATGACCGGCATGTGCACTTTAAGCGCCTCCAGATCAGTCTGGTTGCGGCCTTGCAGGGTGATGCTCACCTGCATGTAGCGCTGGCGGCCGCTCACGTTGTAGTTGGCTACGAAAGCCGGAGCCATGGGCTCGAAAATCGCTGGCTGCTTGCCGACCACAGCGGTTTCCGCGGCGGCAGGCTTGCTTTGGGCGTTATGCATGAAGAACCAGGTCGCCCCCACGGACATGCCGATCGCCAGCAGCAGGGCCACCACGATCACAATGATCAGCTTGATCTTGCCTTTGGTTGCGGGGTCTTTTACTACTGCGTCGCTCTTCGCCATGCCAATAATCCGTCACTATTCGGGTTTTCACAGTCGCACGGCAAGGCAAGAGCAAGTGTTATGCCAGAAGTGTCGGGAGGGAGTTGAGCGGGGAGTTGCGGCACACCACAAACCCCTGTGGGAGCGAGCCTGCTCGCGATGAGGCCATAACATTCAACATATGCATTGACTGTTACACCGCTATCGCGAGCAGGCTCGCTCCCACAGGGGGTATTGCGTTGGGTCAGGCGTAGTAGTCGACGGCGCTGGAGCCGATCACGCTGGTGGCAGTGGCCGCCACTTCGGCGACGGTCGGTGCAACCTCGTCATCCATGCCATCGAGGCGTCCGCCGTTGGAACTCGTGCGACCACCATGCCCCTGCTGAGCCTGATCCTGGCCCTGCCCTTGCCAGCCGCGAGACTGGTCGGACACGTTGACGTCGACCTGGCCCATACCTTGTTGCGCGAACATGTCACGCAGGCGATGCATCTGACCGTCGAGTGCTTCGCGAACGCTTGGATGGGCGCTCATGAAGGTGACTTGGGTCTGCTGGTCCGGAACCATGTTCACCCGGATATCGAGGCGCCCCAGCTCCGCCGGTTGCAACTGGATATCGGCTGCCTTGAGGTTGGCGCTGGAGAGGTACATGACGCGGTTGACCACTTCTTCGGTCCAGCCACTCTGATGCATGGCGATCGGCTGGTTCACCGGCAAGGCATTGGCGGTTTTTGGTGTGGCCGCCTGGGTCAGTGCCGCCAGACGGTTGGCGAAGTCATCGACTCGGGTATCGCTGCTGGCCGACGTCAAATCCTTGAGGCCGCCATCGATCAGACCGCTGAAGGCTTTCTCGCCGCCCTGGCTGGTGCTGTCCTTGTCGGCTTGCACGTCGAGCATGCTGGCCATGCCGGCGGCAAAGTTCTGCGCCGCCGTCAGCTCACCGTCAGCCTGGGCTTGAGCAGAACCGGCTTTTGGTTGGGCCTGGCTGTTGGCGGACACGTGACCGCTCTGCTCCATGGCCATGCGCACGGCCGGCAACGCATCGAGCGGATCCGCTTCGGGATCGAAATCGCTATCGGCAGCAGGCGTTGCTTGTGCGGTCGCGACAACGACGGCGGCAGCAACCGGTGCTTCAGCCTGTGGTTGTGCGGTCGTGACAACGGGCGCAGCGGTTTGCACGACCGGCACGGTCACCAACGGCTGCACAACCTGCATCAACGCCGGATCAAGGGCCGGATCGAGGCTCGGATCAGCAGGCGTCGTTTCGGCCACTGGCGTTTCGGTGGTCTCGGCCTGATCGTCGGTGGCCGTTGCGTCGTCGGTCGGCGCCGGTTTATCGGCGGGCAAGGAATTGCCGCTATCGGCAACCGCCGGTTCCGGGGCGGCAGGCTTGTCACTGCTGACATCCGGTTTGCCGGCGCCTTGCGAGGCGTTGTCAGTGGCAGGTTTAGCGGGTTTATCAGCTGTCGCAGAAGGCTTGTTCTGAGCCTGATTGGCGTAAACATCAGCGAAGCTGGACGCCTTGTCCCCTGGCTCAGCGGCCAGCGCCGGGGTATTGGCGGAGGCGACTTGAGTCTTGGCCGTCGCGGCGGCCTGCAGAAGCGAATTGGGGGTAACGGGCATAAAACGGTCTCCGCTGCACTGGGATCGTAGGTACAGTTGAGTGAGATGACTGCAAAGGTCGAGCCAGGTTGGCTCGATAGAGATTAAAAGCGCCGGACGGCTACTTTATTCAGTGAGAGAGCGCTGTCGCTCCGCCTCATACAGCGGTCGGACGATGGCGAATTCGCCGTCGATTTCTCCCACCAGTTTTTCAATACCCGCGAGGCTTTTCTGCTTGGCGCGCTGCTCCAGCTCGTGGCACAACTCAGCCAAGCGGATAGCGCCCATATTGCTACTGCTGCCCTTGAAACTGTGGGCGGCATTCATGAGTTGCGCGGCATCTTCTGCCTTTCGCAACACGCGCAAACGTTCTTCGGAGTCGGCGATGAAGGTATCCAGCAACGTCGGATACTCGCCCTCCATGACTTCCTGCAACGCGCTCAGCACGTCACGGTCCAGATGTGTGTCAGCCACTTGCTCACTCCTTGATCAAGAATGGGTGAATTATGCCAGAGCCTCCCAGAAAAACTCCACGCGAGCACTACGACCATCGTCGGACCAGCTCGCGCTACGGCTCAATTGACGGATCAGACTGACGCCGCGTCCCGACAGACGGCCACCATCGACGGGACGCTCCATTACCCGCGCCACATCAAAACCCTTGCCACTGTCTTCAACCCGCACAATCAGGCTTCCGCCCTCGCCCGTCGGCATGACCTGCAAATGCACCCGCACATAGCCGTCGTGCAACGCCTCCAGCCGGTCATTGCGCGCTTGATAATAACGCGAAAAACCCGAAGCATCGCGCTTGAGGCTTGAGTCCAGACCCAGCACGCCGTGCTCCAGGGCATTGGAATAAAGCTCGGCCAACACACTGTAGAGCGCGCCACTCTGGGCGCGCAGGCCGTGAACCTCGAGCAGCAACTGCAAAAGATACGGCAGCGGATTGAAACGTTTGAGGGTTGCGGCGCGAAACTCGAAACTCACCGACCAGTCCAGCGGACAGGACTGGCCACTGTCGGAGTACACCGGCGCCGGCGGGATCAGTTGCGCCGCCTCCAGCAGACTGACCTCGACCATGCTCACGTCATCGCGAGCCTCACCACGAAAGTCCCGCAGCGCCTGCTCGATTTCCTCGAACAGCGCGTCTGGCTGACGATTGGCCGCAAACACCCGTTGCAACCGCTCCACACCAAACAACTGCTCGTTGGCATCGCAGGTATCGATAACCCCGTCGGACAGCAGGAACACCCGATCACCCACGGCCATCGGAAACACTTCAGTGCGGTCATTGAAGGTCTGCGGGCTCAATACACCCAGTGGCAAGTGTCGCGCCGGCAGCGGCGTACGCTCACCGCTGGCGATGTTGTGCAAGTAACCGTCCGGCATCCCGCCGTTCCAGACTTCCACCGAACGGCGCTGAAAGCTCAGGCACAGCAAAGTGGCACAGCAGAACATGTCCACCGGCAGGATGCGCTTGAGCTTGGCATTCATCTCGCGCAGGGTTTCGGCCAGGCCGTAACCCTTGGCGGTCATGCCGTAGAAGACTTCAGCCAGGGGCATGGCGCCCACGGCGGCCGGCAAACCGTGACCGGTGAAATCACCCAGCAGTACGTGCATATCGCCGGCCGGGGTGAACGCCGCGAGCAGCAGATCGCCGTTGAACAGTGCATAAGGGGATTGCAGGTAGCGGATGTTCGGCGCACTCAGGCAGCCCGAATGCGCCACCTTGTCGAATACGGCCTTGGCCACTCGCTGCTCGTTGAGCAAGTAGTCGTGATGTTTGGCGATCAGATCACGCTGCTGCAGCACTGTGGCCTGCAACCGGCGCAAGCGGTCCATGGCCTTGATCTTGGCGGCGAGAATCACCTGGTTGTAAGGCTTGGCCAGAAAGTCGTCGCCACCGGCCTCCAGGCACCGGGCCAGGGCCTCGCTTTCGGTCAGCGAGGTCAGGAAGATGATCGGCACCAGGGTTTCCCCGGCCAGCGCCTTGATCTGGCGCGCCGCTTCGAATCCGTCCATCACCGGCATCATCGCGTCCATCAACACCAGGTGCGGACGTTGCTCGCGAAATGCTTCGACGGCTTCGGCACCGTTGGCGGCCGTGAGCACCTGGTGGCCTTGGCGACGGACGATGCTCGACAGCAGCATGCGATCGGCCGCACTGTCTTCGGCGATGAGGATTGTCAGCGGTTCGACCGGCTGCATGGCGGTCATGCAACTTTGAAGATTTGTTCGAAGTTGGAGATGGCGAGAATCTTGCGCACATCGGCGTTGGCGTTGGTCAAATCGATTTTGGCATTGTCGCCGCCAGCGTGATCACGCAATAGCAAAAGCATGCCGAGCGCGGAACTGTCGAGGTAGGTGGCGTCTTTCAAATCCACCTCGAATGACTCGGGCGTCGGTTTAAGGTTTTCGTAGGACTCACGAAATTCCTGATGCTTGGCGAAATCGAATTTCCCCTTGATCGAGATCGTCAACTTTTTCCCATCCTGGGAGAATTTTGTAACGACTGGCATTTATCGGCTTCCTTGTCATGGGTGAACGTACGTGTACAAGGTTTAGCACTTGGCGGAGATGGGAGCAAGGCGGGAAAAGTTGTACAGCCTGTGAAATCGCCTTCGCGAGCAGGCTCGCTCTTACAGGTTATAAGTCCACATTACTTGCAAACGACACAAAACCTGTGGGAACGAGCCTGCTCGCGAAGAACGATCACGCGGTCCGCCTGACTCAATACGGATCATGCCGCGGCAACCGCTGGGACAACTCATCCAGCAGCTTCTGCTCGCGCTTGTCTTCAAGCTTGCGCGCCTCGTCCATGTAGCGTTGTACAAGTTTGCGCAAGCCTTCAACCCGGGCAAACGCCTGCTGCCAAGACTCGCGCGCCTTGTTCAGGTTGTTCTGGTGCCAGTTCAGGCTTTGGCGCTGCTGATCGATGGCCGTGCCCAGTTGCGCAAGAAAGCCCTGATAGCCGAGCAACCACTGGCCGGAAACGCCGGTGCTGCCGCGCACGATCCATTGTTCCTGGTATTCGAGGCGGAAGTTTTCGAGGTCGGCGAGTTTGCTTTCCGCCACACGAACCTGGCCCTGGAAGTGCCCGAGGCGCATGACCGCGGTTTTTTCGGCCTTTTCAGCCATTTCCACCACGGGTGCCAGGCGTGCCGCGCGGCTCTGGGCCATGGCCGGTTAGCCGCCCGCTGCCGGGGCGAAGATGGTGGCGAGGTGGTGTTCGCTGGCGCCCATGCCAATGTTGTCGTTCAAGCCCTGACGCAGATAAGTGGTCATGGCCGGTTGCAGGGAAATCGCGACGTCGGTTTCTCGATCACCGCCCGGCACATAGGCACCGACACTGATCAAATCGCGACTCTGCTGATAACGCGACCAGTACTGCTTGAACATCTGCGCGCGCGCCATGTGCTCGGGGCTGACCACCGACGGCATGACCCGGCTGATGGAAGCTTCGATATCGATGGCCGGGTAATGACCTTCTTCGGCCAGGCGCCGGGACAGCACGATGTGCCCGTCGAGCACGCCTCGTGCCGAGTCGGCGATCGGGTCCTGCTGGTCATCGCCTTCGGACAATACGGTGTAGAACGCGGTGATCGAGCCACCGCCCTTCTCGGCGTTACCAGCCCGCTCCACCAGTTTCGGCAACTTGGCGAATACCGATGGCGGATAACCCTTGGTCGCTGGCGGTTCGCCGATGGCCAGGGCGATTTCCCGCTGGGCCTGGGCGAAACGGGTCAGCGAATCCATGAGCAACAGGACGTTCTTGCCCTTGTCGCGAAAATACTCGGCAATGCGCGTGCAATACATGGCGGCGCGCAGACGCATCAGCGGCGCATCGTCCGCAGGCGAGGCAACGACCACCGAACGCTTGAGCCCTTCTTCACCGAGGATGTGCTCGATGAATTCCTTAACCTCACGACCCCGCTCACCGATCAGCCCGACGACAATAATGTCGGCCTCGGTAAAGCGGGTCATCATGCCCAGCAGCACGGATTTACCGACGCCGGTGCCGGCGAACAGACCGAGACGCTGGCCGCGACCCACCGTCAACAAACCGTTGATGGTGCGAATGCCCACATCCAGCGGCTCGCTGATTGGATGACGCTTGAGCGGGTTGATCGTCGGGCCGTCCATCGGCACCCAGTCTTCGGCCTTCATCCCGCCCTTGCCATCCAGCGCACGACCGGCGCCGTCGAGTACCCGCCCGAGCATGCTCATGCCCATCGGCAAGCGGCCAGTGTCCGCCATCGGCACCACGCGGGCACCGGGCGCAATGCCGGCGACGCTGCCGACCGGCATCAGGAATACTTTGCTGCCGGAGAAGCCCATGACTTCGGCTTCGACCTGCACCGGGTGATAACTGTCGTCGTTGATGACCATGCAGCGGCTGCCCATGGCGGCGCGCAAACCTTCGGCTTCGAGGGTCAGGCCGACCATACGCAGCAGACGGCCTTCGAGAATCGGCGCCCCAGCCAGCGTCGTGACCTCGGCATAGCTGCCCAGGCGCTTGGCGAAGCTGGTGCGATCAAGGCGCATCGGGGTCGTCCAGGGTCGGCTCGACCGCGGGCTTCTCGTCGACCGGCAGTTCCAGGCTCAAATCCGGCGCAGCCGGGTGCAAGGCCTGGTCGTGCAACTGATCGAACAGCTTGGCCATGACCTGGGCAACGCGGGTTTCAACGGTGGCGTCGATGCGACTGTGTTCGGTCTCGACCCGGCAACCGCCGGGCAACAGGGACACGTCCTCGACGATGCGCCAGGTTTCTTCATGGCGCTCGCGCAGGGCTTTGACCTGTTCGAAATCCTGCGGATTGATGTACAGCCGCACATTGCCCACGCCCAACGGCAAGAGCTTGAGGGCGTCGCGCATGACGTGTTCGATTTGCGTCGAGTCGATGGCCAGTTCGCGCTGAATCACCTGTTTGGTGATGTGTTGCACGAGATCAACCAACGACTTTTCGATCTGGGTGTCCTGCTCGGCGATAGGCTCGAACAGGTTGGCCATCAGCTGTTCAAGGCCGGCAATCTTCGGCGTCAGCGCCGCTTCAGCTTCCTGACGAACCTTGAGCGTGGTGCTGTGAAAACCCTCTTTCTCGCCCACGGCAAAACCTTCGTTGTAGGCTTCCTGGCGAATTGCTTCGAGTTCTTCAAGGGTCAGTGGCTGGACTTCATCCAGCGGCACTTCTTCCATTTCCGGCGGTTCAGGCTCGGGTTCCGGCTCGGGCTCCGGCACAAAAGGATCGAAGCTGGGCAACGCCCAGACGTCGAAACCGGCGACGTCCTTGCCTCGGATCAGGTCGGTCTGGGACTCATCATGTTTGGACGACATAGTGACCTTAGATCATCTCTTCGCCGCCCTTCCCGCCGAGAACGATTTCTCCGGCTTCGGCCATACGGCGGGCAATGGTGAGGATTTCTTTCTGTGCGGTTTCCACGTCGCTGACACGCACCGGGCCTTTGGCCTCGAGGTCGTCGCGCAACAGTTCGGCCGCTCGTTTGGACATGTTCTTGAAGATCTTTTCCTTGACGCCTTCGTCCGAACCCTTGAGGGCCAGCACCAGCACGTCGGAGGACACTTCGCGCAGCAACGCCTGAATGCCGCGGTCGTCGACATCGGACAGGTTGTTGAACACGAACATGAGGTCTTCGATCTGACCGGACAGGTCTTCGTCGACTTCGCGGATCGAGTCCATCAGCTGACCTTCGATCGAGCTGTCGAGGAAGTTCATGATGTCGGCCGCACGCTTGATGCCACCCAGGGTGGTGCGCGAGGCATTCGAGTTGCCGGAGAACTGCTTCTCGAGAATCTGGTTGAGTTCTTTCAGGGCCGCTGGCTGTACGGTGTTCAGCGAGGAAACCCGCAGAATGATGTCCAGACGCACCTTGTGGTCGAAGTTGCCAAGCACTTCACCGGCCTGATCCGGGTCGAGGTACGCCACGACGATCGCCTGGATCTGCGGGTGCTCGTAACGGATCACGTCGGCGACGGCGCGCGGCTCCATCCACTTCAGGCTGTCGAGGCCGCTGGTGTTGCCGCCCAGCAGGATGCGATCGATCAGGCCATTGGCCTTGTCTTCGCCCAGTGCCTGGGTGAGCATTTTGCGCACGTAGTCATCGGAGCCGACGCCCAGGCTGGTCTGGTCGCCGACGATGTCGACGAACTCGCTCATGACCTGCTCGACCTGCTCGCGATGGACGTTACCCATCTGGGCCATGGCCACACCCACACGCTGGACCTCTTTGGGCCCCATGTGGCGCAACACTTGGGCAGCATCGGTCGAACCCAGGGACAGCAGCAGAATCGCGGCTTTGTCGACCTTGGTCAGTTTGGCGGCAACGGCTCGGTTATCACTCATCTGCGTTAATCCACTCTTTCACGACCTGGGCCACACGACCCGGATCTTCTGCCACCAGACTCTTGATTGCATTCAACTGTGCGTCATAGCCTTCGCTCGGGCTCGGCAGCAGGATGCTTTGCGGGCCACCGAGGCTGACGCGGTCGTTGGCCAGTTCGCCGTCCAGGCCGCCCATGCCACCGAGTTCCACGTCGCTGCCAATGCCGGCCAACTGCTTGCCTTTACCGCCGCCGGTGATGTTGTTGAGCACCGGACGCAGCACGCCGAACACCAGCACCAGGATGAACAACACACCCAGCACTTGCTTGACGATGTCCCAGAACCACGGCTGGGAGTAGAACGGAATATCGGCAATCACTTCACCGCGCTCGGCGGAGAACGGCATGTTGATTACGCTGACGCTGTCACCACGGCTGGCGTCGAAACCGACGGCGTCCTGCACCAGACGAGTGAAGCGCGCCAATTCATCGGCGCTCCACGGCGCACGGGTGGTTTCGCCATTGGCGGCGTTGATCTTGACCTGATCATCCACAACGACCGACACCGACAGGCGGTTCAGACGACCCTGCTGCTGCTTGGTGTGGCTGATGGAACGGTCGAGTTCGAAGTTCTTGGTGGATTGTTGACGCTTGTCCGCCGGGTACGGCGCCAGCATCGGCTGACCGGTGGCCGGGTCCATGATTTGCTGACCGTTGGCATCGATCAACGGCTGGCCTGGCTGAACCATGCCGGCTGCCGCGGTGCTGCCACCGGTGGTTTGCGGTGCGGAGGCTGGCGATGGCGGCTGATTGCTCAGGGCACCCGGCACACCTTGCGGGCCATTGCTGGCGGTGCGTTGTTCGTTGACCGACTGCTCGCTGCGCAACGCCGGTTGGTCCGGGTTGAACTGCTCGGAGGTCGACTCGACGGCACTGAAGTCCACGTCGGCCGACACTTCGGCTTTATAGCGGTCGTTGCCCAACACCGGTTGCAGGATGTTGTGCACACGTTGGGTCAGCATGGTTTCCATGCGACGGCTGTAATCGAACTGCTTGCCGGCCATGGTCAGTTCGGAATTTTCCGCCTGATCCGACAGCAGGTTGCCCTTCTGATCGACCACGGTGATCTGGGATTTGCTGAGCTCGGGAACGCTGGTCGCGACCAGGTTGATGATCGCCACTACCTGACCCGGCTCCAGCGAGCGGCCGGAATACAGCTCAACCAAAACCGAAGCGCTTGGCTTGCGTTCATCACGCACGAACACCGAGCTTTTCGGAATCGCCAGGTGCACGCGAGCGCCCTTGACGTTGTTCAGGCTGGAAATGGTGCGAGCCAGTTCGCCTTCGAGGCCGCGACGATAACGGGTCGCTTCCATGAACTGGCTGGTCCCCAGGCCCTGATCCTTGTCGAGGATTTCAAAACCGATGTTGCCATCGCTGGGAGTGACACCAGCGCCCGCGAGCTTGAGCCGCGCACGGGACAGGTCTTCGGCCTTGACCAGCAAGGCACCGGAGTTGGGTTCCACGGTGTAAGGAATGTCAGCGGCGGCCAGGGTATCCATGACCTGTTTGGCGTCCATGCCGGCAAGGCTGCCGTACAGAGGCCGGTAGTCCGGCTGCTGCGACCACAGCACCACGGCAAAACCAATCGCCACGCTCGCAGCCAGGCCGACCAACAGGCCTACCTGACGCAACATGGTCATCTCGGAGAGGTTTTCCAGGAAGGACAACCCGAACAGCGGCGGTTTGCCGTCTACTGGGGTGGCCTTGGCCGGAACGTTATCGGCGATTGCTTCTGCCATGACTCAATTCGTCCTTAAACCGGCATCTGCATGATGTCTTGGTATGCCTGAACCAGCTTGTTGCGCACTTGGGTCAACGCTTGAAAAGACACGCTGGCCTTCTGCGAGGAAATCATCACGTCCGTCAGGTCGACGCCGCTCTTGCCGATCTCGAAGGCACTGGCCAGCTGACTGGACGCTTGCTGGGTGTCGTTCACTTTATTGACGGCCTGACCGAGCATGTCGGAAAAGCTGCTGCCACCCAGTTCAGGGACTGCGGCAGTCGATTTAGGCGCAGACATGGCATCCATTTGCATGGAGCGCATGTCGAGCATCAACCGATTAAATTCAATACCTTGGCTCATCGTCTACTCTCGTTGGCGACCCGCAATTTTTTGACACTCACTCGGCGGGTAGTGAGGTGTTAGCAACAAGGGTGCCAGCTCCGTGGCCGCTCTGAACAAAAGCCGTCCCGGCTTCATCCTGATCGAAAATTGCCGCAGCCCTCTGTAGGAGCGAGCCTGCTCGCGATGAGGTCATGTCAGCCGACATGTCTGTATCTGTCACGCCCTCATCGCGAGCAGGCTCGCTCCCACAGGGACTTTGCGTACATCAGTTTTCAAGTGGCGAACAAATACGCTTCCACATCCATGCCGGCGTCGCGCATCTGCGCCAGCTTGTAGCGCAAGGTGCGCGGGCTGATGCCCAATCGCTCGGCGGCTTCTTTGCGACGGCCGCGCTCAGTGCGCAAGGTATCGATGATCATCTGGAATTCACGGCGGCGCAGGTCATCGCCCAAAGCCCCGGCCGATTCAGCTTCGACTTCCACGGCCCGCACCGGCGCCAAGGCCGGCAACGGTGCGCAGGCCACCGGCCCGGACAGACAGAAATCCTGAGGCTGGATCAAACCACCCTGTTGCAGAATCAAGGCGCGCTGGATCGCGTTATCCAGCTCACGCACGTTGCCCGGCCATGGATAACCGATCAGGCACGCCTGCGCCTCGGGCGAGAGTTTCGCCACTGCATGCTTCATTTTATTGACGTGTTTGGCCAACAGACGCTCGGCCAGCGGCAGGATGTCGGCGGTGCGCTCGCGCAACGGACGCCAGGCCAATGGAAACACCGACAGTCGATAGTAAAGGTCTTCACGGAATCGCCCTGCCGCCACTTCCCCGGCGAGATCACGGTTAGTCGTCGCGACCACCCGAATATCCAGGGTGATCGGCTTGCGCGCGCCGACTCGCTCGACTTCGCGCTCCTGCAATACACGCAGCAACTTGGCCTGGAGCCCGAGGGGCATTTCAGAAATTTCGTCGAGCAGAATGGTGCCGCCATCGGCCTGCTCAAACTTGCCGGCCTGCGCCGCGATGGCACCGGTGAACGAACCTTTTTCGTGACCGAACAACGTGGCTTCGAGCATGTTGTCAGGGATCGCCGCGCAGTTGATCGCAATGAACGGCTGACTGGCGCGACGGGAATGCTGATGAATATAGCGCGCCAGGACTTCTTTACCGGTACCGGACTCGCCGGAAATCAGCACGGTCGAATCGCTGCGCGCGACCCGCGCGGCCAGTTCCAGCAATTGCGCACTGGCCGGCTCGAAGGCAATCGGCCCCTCGCTCTCGCTCACGCCGAGATTGCCCAGGGCGTGCCGCGCCACCAGATCGAGCAAGGCCTTGGGCTCGAACGGCTTGACCAGATAATCCGCCGCGCCCTGGCGCATCGCATCGACGGCCCGCTCGACGGCGCCGTGCGCGGTCATCAGCAACACCGGCAATTGCGGCTGGCGTGCCCGCAGCAGGCCGAGCAATTGATGGCCGTCCATGCCCGGCATGTTGACGTCGCTGATCACCAGGCTGAACGCCTCATTGCCGACTGTCGCGAGCGCCTCTTCCGCCGAACCGACCGCCGTGTAGTCGTGCCCCGCGAGCAGCAGTGTATCGGCCAGTGCTTCGCGTAGCGCGCGGTCGTCCTCGACCAGCAGAACCTTGATTGCCATGTCCTTCACTCCGCTCCCTGAGCGTTGGGCTGTTCACCGGAAAAAAGCGGCAGGATGACCTGCGCACACGTGCCGCGACCCGGCCGTGAGCGCAACTGCAATTCTCCCTGATGAGCACGGGCCACTGCCTTGACCACGGTCAGGCCCAGGCCGGTTCCGGTTGTTTTGGTGGTGAAAAACGGCTCGCCCAGTCGCGCCAGAACCTTGCCGTCGATGCCGCTGCCGCTGTCACTGACGCACACGCGCAAGTTGTTTTCACGGGCATAGAAATGCACCTTCAACCGGACATCGCCAGCGCTGGCCTGAATCGCGTTCTCGATCAGGTTGAGAATCGCCCCGACCAGGGTGTCGCGGTTGCACAGCAACTCACCGGCGTGACTGTCGCACTGCCAGCGAATCGGCAGGTCCTGAACATGGGTCAGCGCTGCCGATTGCAGCGACTGCATCAGTTGCCCGGGGGTGACACGGTCGGTCAACGGCAACTCGCCGCGAGCGAACACCAACATGTCGCGAACTTGATGCTCCAGCTCATGCAGACGCTCTTTCAGGCGCCCGGCAAAACGCTGCTTCGTGGCGACCGGCAATTCCTGCTCAGTCAAATGACTGGCGTAGAGCAGCGCGGCGGACAATGGCGTACGAATCTGATGAGCCAGTGACGCCACCATTCGACCGAGGGACGACAGGCGTTCGTGACGGGCAAGCTGATCTTGCAGATGACGGGTTTCAGTCAGGTCGTTGAGCAACACCAACTGACCCGGCTCGGCATCCAGCGAGCGAGTGGCAATCGACAGACGCCGACCGTCCTTGAGGGAGATTTCGTGACCGTCGTCTTCGCGAGGGGCAAAGCAGCGCGCAATGACATGGCGCCACAGCTCGCCTTCGAGGGGCAGACCGAGCAACTCGCAGGCCGCCGGGTTGGCTTCGCGCACGATGCCCTGGGCGTCGATGACGATGACGCCGCCAGGCAACAAATCAAGGAGATTTTGCAGACGGTTGGCCAGGCGTTCTTTTTCCGCCAGCTCTTGCATGCGCTGGGCACTGACCACCGCCAACTCACCCTTGAGCTCAGTGACCCGCGCTTCAAGCATGCTGTAGGAATCAGTCAACTGGCTCGACATCTGGTTGAACAGCGAGAACGCCTGTTCAAGGCCAAGCCGGCTTGCCTGCTCTACGGACGACGGTTGCCCCGAAACATCAGGGACAGGAGACATCTGGGCGGCTTGGGGCATCGTGCTCTCTCGCTTGGCTGACCGTCAGTTAAACGGAACGTTGCGAGGGATGTAGCAATACCCGTGCCTAAAAAAAACCGCCTACAAATGAACGACTTGAAAAACAGGCGTCAATCATCCGCCTGTTCATCACCGTCGCGACGGCTCATGCCGTACTTGCGCATCTTTTCCACCAGCGTGGTACGACGAATACGCAGGCGTTCCGCAGCGCGCGCCACGATGCCATTGGCATCATCCAGCGCCTGCTGAATCAGACCTTGCTCCAGACCACCGAGATAGTCTTTCAAGTCGAGGCCTTCCGGCGGCAGCAAGGCGTTGGCGGTGAAGTCCGGGGTATGGCCGTTGATGGCCACTCGTTCTTCAAGATCGCTGCGCAGGCTGTCGACCAACTGCTCGTCTTCATCATCGACGTAACGGAATTTCTTCGGCAATTCGACCACGCCGATCACCCCGTACGGGTGCATGATCGCCATGCGCTCTACCAGGTTGGCGAGTTCGCGAACGTTGCCCGGCCAGCCATGACGGCACAGCGACATGATCGCCGCCGAGTTGAAACGGATCGAACCGCGCTTCTCGTGCTCCATGCGCGAGATCAACTCGTTCATCAGCAACGGGATGTCCTCGACACGTTCGCGCAGTGGCGCCATCTCGATCGGGAACACGTTCAGGCGGTAGTACAAGTCTTCACGGAAGGTGCCGATCTCGATCATGCTTTCGAGATTCTTGTGCGTCGCCGCAATGATGCGCACATCGACGCTTTGGGTCTTGTTGCTGCCCACGCGCTCGAAGGTGCGCTCCTGCAACACGCGCAGCAATTTGACCTGCATCGGCAACGGCATGTCGCCGATTTCGTCGAGGAACAGGGTGCCGCCGTTGGCCAGTTCGAAACGCCCGGCGCGGCTGGTGATCGCACCGGTAAAGGCGCCCTTTTCGTGGCCGAACAATTCGCTTTCCAGCAACTCGGCCGGGATCGCCCCGCAGTTGACCGGTACGAACGGCGCGTCACGCCGCTTGGAGTGGTAGTGCAGGTTGCGCGCGACCACTTCCTTGCCGGTGCCGGACTCGCCGAGGATCAGCACGCTGGCGTCGGTGTCGGCCACTTGCTGCATCATCTGACGGACGTGCTGGATCGCCCGGCTGGTGCCGACGAGGCTACGGAAAAGATTGGGTTCGCGATGACGACCGCGCTCGCGGGCCTGGTCATACATCTCGCGATAGACCTGGGCGCGGTGCAGCGAGTCGAGCAATTTGCTGTAGCTGGGTGGCATTTCGAGGGTCGAAAGCACTCGGCGACGCTGGTCTTCAGGCAAGTCAACGGAAGAATTATCGCCCATTAACAAAACCGGAAGGAACTCATCCCAGGTTGCGAGTGTCTTTAACAAGCCCGGAAGCGCGCCAGGAGCATTCACCGTCCCGATCAGGACACAGATCACTTCACGACTTGATGACAAAGAGCCGACAGCCTGCTGCCAGTCATGGCTACCGCAGGGTAAATTTTCTTCGCCAAGAAAATTCAAAATCACCGCCAAATCGCGGCGGCGGACGCTATCGTCATCAATCAGCAGAATTTTGGTTTCACGCCACATGCAATAGCAACTTCCCTAGTCAACTCAATGCCCAAATGATGGGGCAAGCTAGACGCTTGCAGACACGTTATGCCTGTAGACGCCTGAAATCTGGAACCAGCCACTAGTTAAGTCAAAAAACCGTGCACAGTCAAATTTATGGCGCACTATGTTTGGATTAACTGAGGGTTAATTAACCAAACAGATGGTAAACCTTTGCCGCGCTCTGTGCTTGATGGATCTGCGACATCTCGTCGACTATCGCCTGCCTCTCCCCCATCGCCGCCTCCAGAAGCTGCTTGTACACCCCCAGCAACTCCTCAAGGTTATCGCGCAACGCGGCTTCGTCCACCGAAGCTTCACTCAAGACGTCTTCCATGCAGGAACGACACGCCAGGTCCAACTCACCGATGGCCTCCCAGTTTCGCTCGGCCAATGCACCGACCAGGGCATCGCGGGTGTGTTCGATTCGCTGCAATACAAGACTCATGGTGATCTCCTTAAAACTGCGGACCCGGTGCGGCAATTCCATCCCAACCGTCTTTGACAGTACGAAGCAAATCAGCGACTTCGTCGAGGATCTTCGGATCGGTCTTGATGTTGGCTTCGGCCAGACGCTTCATCATGTAGGCGTATAGATTGTCCAGCTCACCGACCGTTTCAGCGGAATTCTCGAGGTCCAGACCTTCACGCAAACCACCGATGATGCCGATGGCCTTGCCGATCAGAACACCTTTGTTCGGGATGTCCTTGCGCTCCATCGCGCCTTTGGCCTGGGCGATACGATCAAGACCGCCTTCCATCAACATCTGCACGAGGCGATGCGGGCTGGCTTCTGAAGTTTGCGCCTGAGCGCCAATCTTCTGGTATTGGCGAAGGGCTAACATTGGATTCATGTTGTACCTCATCAAAATGCTGTAGTTCGTCTAACCAATGTATCGACGACGCGTCAAAAAACTTTAGATTCAAATGCAAAAAGCCCGGAGCGCTTGAAAACGCTGCCGGGCTTTTGGCGTTATGCGTGTTACGAGTTCTTCTGCTGCGCAGCCATCGCCTCAAACATCGAGGTAATGTTGTTAGCGGTCGCCTTCAACTTACCAACGAGTGTATCCATGTCGTTGTACTTTTTGGTCAGTACAGCGGTCAGGGTCTCGATTCGACGGTCCAGGGCTCCCTGATCATCGGCCAGTTTGGTTTTGGCCTTATTCAGACTGGAGGTGCGAGCATCCAGAATGCCGCCGGTATCGGTGTACGGCTTGATCACATTGTTCATGCGCTCGAGCAGACCGTTGGTACCGGTAAACAGGGTCTGAACCTCGCCACCGAGCTTCTTGTCATTCATGGCCGCGGTGAACTTGGCGGTGTCGAAGTTCAGTGCGCCGGTTTTCTGGTCAGTGTTGATCCCCAATTGCGAGAGCACGGTCAGCTTGTCGCCGGCACCGGCCGTGGTCAAGGGGCCACGCAGAGCAGCCAGAAGCGCACGCGGCATCGCATCACCGGTCAGCGCGGCCGGGACGGTCGGCTTGCCATCGTCGTCCAGCGACGGCTTGGTCAAGGACGTCACAGCATTGGCGACAGCGTTATACGCGTCGACAAACTTCTGGATCGAAGCCTTCAGGCCATCGTTGTTGCCTGCGACGGTAACGGTGGTGGTGGTGTCCTTGGCCAGCAGCGTCAGCGACAACCCGGAAACGTTGCTCACGGTGTTGGAAGGACTGCTCATGGCCAAGCCATCAACGCTGTAGAGCGCGTCCACGGGCAATTCGCCGATGGCGCCCGAAGACGTCGCAGTCGGCGTTGCCGCCATTTTCACCGTACCGTCCATGTCCAGACCGGCAATACCGCTGACCTTGATTTCGGACCCGGCACCCGTGGTGCTGGAACCCAGCACCAGGCGTGAACCGAAACTGTCGGTCACGATGTTGGCGCTGAGGCCGTCAGCCTGGTACTTACTGTTGATGGAGTCGCGAACCGATTGCAGGGTGGCACCCGCCGGAACGTCAACGGCGTAGCTCTTGCTGCCCTGATTGATCGTCAGGGTACCTTGCGCGATCGGGCTGGTTGCACCGCCAGCGAAGGCGGCACTGGCCACTTTCGAGCTGGTCGCCAGTTGAGTGACAGCGATGGTGTAGGTACCAGCGACCGCCGAGTTGTTCGCAGTTGCGGTGACAGCCTTGGTGTTGGCGGAGGTCGCTGCAAAACCGGTGAACTGAGGGGATGTCGTGCTGCCCAGATCCTTGAGCGCGGCCTGGAACGTGGCCAGCAGCGATTTCAAGGTACCGACCCCGGAAATACTCGCCGAGTTGGTAGCGGTCCCACGGTCGATCTGACCTTGCTTGGCCGCTTTATCGGCGTTTACCAAGGCTTTGACGATAGCACCGGTATCAAGGCCGGAGCCTAAACCCGTGCCCGGTAAAATTGGACTTGCCATGTAGAACTCCCTTCAGTGTGTCGCCGGTCTTTTGACCACTACAACGCCCAAAAGAACATAACAACAAAATTCGTGCCAGCTGTCAGGCTTTAGCGCTGAACAACAAGCTGCTTGCATCATTCAAACTGTTGGCCAGTCTCAGGACTTCTTCGTTGGGGATCTGACGAACCACCTCACCCGACTCACTGGCAATGACTTTCACAACCACCTGGCCTGAAGGCTCGTCAATCGAGAACTCCAGATTGCGCTTGACCGACTGAACGAACTTTTCAATTTCTTGAACAGCCATTTTCAGTTTGTCCTGCTCGGCTTGCGCGCTCTTGCGCACCTCCTTGACGTCGACCACTTTCGCGGGCTCCGCTCGAGGCTTTTCCGCAGGCGTCTCGGCAACCGGGGTTGCGTGCTTCGCCGTCGGATAAGACAAGTTCAGCTTCACGCTCATATCCATGTCCATCACCTCTAAAAGTAAAAAAGCGAGAGGGCACGACCAGCGCACACCCCTCGCCAAAACTCAATCAGCTATTACTGAAGCAGTTTCAGTACAGCGGATGGCAGCTGGTTGGCCTGAGCCAGAACGGAGGTGGAAGCTTGTTGCAGAGTTTGTTGCTTGGTCAGCTGAGCAGTTTCAGCAGCGAAGTCGGTATCTTGTACGCGACCACGAGCAGCTTCAGCGTTCTCGTTGATGTTTTGCAGGTTGGAGATGGTGCTGGTCAGACGGTTTTGTGCAGCACCGAGGTCAGCACGGCTGGCGTTGATTGTTGCCAGAGCAGCGTCGATACGGGTGATAGCAGCGGTGAACGAAGCCTGAGCGGTAGCCGAGCTGTTACCAGTGATTTGCAGGGTAGCCGAACCAACGGACAAGGTTGCAGCGTCGAAGCCGCTGGCCAGAGTCAGAGTGATCTGGTTGGAAGCACCGCTGTTGGCGCCAACCTGGAAGGTCATGGTGCCGGCGGTGCCGTCGATCAGGTTTTTGCCGTTCAGGTTGGTCGACTGGGCGATACGAGTCACTTCGTCCGACAGAGCCATGAACTCTTTGTTCAGAGCGACGCGGTCTGCAGTGCCGTTCGAGTCGGTACGTGCCTGGATTGCCAGTTCACGCATACGCTGCAGAATGTTGGTCGATTCCTGCATCGCGCCTTCAGCGGTCTGAGCGATCGAGATACCGTCGTTGGCGTTTTTGATCGCCATGTTCTGACCGCGGATTTGTGCAGTCATACGGGTAGCGATTTGCAGGCCGGCGGCGTCGTCTTTAGCGCTGTTGATTTTCAGGCCGGAAGACAGGCGAGACATCGAAGTCGACAGAGCGTCGGAAGCACGGTTGAGGTTCTTCTGAACGTTCAACGATGTGACGTTGGTGTTTACTGTTAAAGCCATGACGAATTCCTCGTTGGTTGGGTACTGCGGCTTCCGGCCCTGGCAACCGCCGGGTATGGCCTAGAGAACCTTCGTAATAGTTATCGTCGCCAACGCAACTTGCTTTAGGGGATTTTCAAAAATATTTGCCATCACGTTGCCACCCCCGGTAATTCAAGGGGTTGGCGACGTTCCGACAGCGAAAAAAATGACGTCAGGGAAATGTCGGCGAAAGGTTGGCGAGGACTCGCCGGCACCGACTGAAGATAAATTGCTTAAACGGACAGATTCTCGGTGAGCATCTCGACCAGCTCATATTCCAGGTAATCCGCCAGTGCGAGCCAGTTCTGCGCCTCCTGACACGCGAATAGTTCGCCGAGCACAAATGCCCACTGCTGCCGAGCCTCCAGCGATCCCGAATCGAACGTCGGGTGTACGGCGGCGACCAGTTCGGTCATCGCCAGTCCGGCTTCCACATCACGCCCCAGACGGAACAAGGCTGCACAGTGCTGCGCGTCGACGACGAAGGTTTCAAGCACGCTCATGACGCGAACTCCGGATGAAAAACCGTGCCGGCGATCATCGCTCCTGCCCGACTGCTGTTATAGAAGCGCACCTGCGGATGGCCCGCGATAAAACGCTCCAGTTCACACAGATAGCTGCGGAAGTTGAGCTGAGTCTTGATGCGCTGACCGTGACCGTCCAGCACCCAGTGTTTGGCGGCGCCCAGTTGCGGCCCCAGATCCCCGTCGCTCCAGCCGGCGTGGGTCTTGTCGCCCGGGAAGGCGAAGTCGGCGCCAAACAGCGTGATCTGTGCCGCGCCCATCTTCACCGCCAGGTCCGCCGCCGGATGAATCACGCTGCCACCGACATACAACTCGCCCCTGGGCAATTGCCGACGCAACTGCTGGTAGATCGGGCTGGCGGAGTAACCGGCATATCGCGGGCCCTGCCAGGCTTCAATCACCACCGGATCCAGCATGGGCATGTACACCAGCGTGATGTCGGCCGTGCCTTCTGACGGCAGGTGCCGGTCGGAAATGCGCTGGTCGATGCTGACAACAATATCGGGGCGAATACCGTGTTTGAGCAGCGGACGATAGGCCGTGTCGACACAGATGAACAACGGTCGCGCGGCTTCATTACGAATCGCGCGCAGGGTCGTGAAGTGCTGTTCCAGGCTTGGTCCGGTGGCAATGACAAAGACCTCCTGCCCCGGCTGCGAACCGAACAACTCGGCCACGTTGTGATCGGCCTGCACCCATTTGAGACTGGCCTGCAGGCGCTCGATGACTTCAGGCGACTGCGGATCGAACTCACGATTATTGAACGCCAGGTGGGTTTCGCTGATCAGCCGATCCCGAATCTTCGCGTTGAAATCGTCGGCCAGTACCAGCTCGGATGGCAGGGCAAAAAACGGCAGCTGGATTTCTCCCTGATCGCCGGCATACAGCAGCTCGACCCGCGGATCGCTGAGCCACGTGTGCTGGTCGAGCAGTTGCAGCACCAGCGCAAACACGGCGCCGTTGAGGATGTGCACGTACAACCGTTGAAGACCGGCACGTTGCAGCAACTCCATTTGCAGGTCGCCGAGCCCGGTGCCGTAGACATGCACCACCGGGCTGTCGACCGGCAAGCTGTCGGCCTGAAGCACGGCCTCGCGACTGCGATCATGGCGGCTGGTCAGCTGAATGCCGTTGATGCTCAACGTCGAGCCGAGGCCTTCCACCAGATCAGCCTGCAGCAGGCTCGTGTCTTCGACCAGCAAGCGCACAGCCAGCGCCGGCCAGCGTTGCTGGATGACATCGAAGTTGTGCTCAAAGAACTCGCTCATGGAGCCTCGCTTTTGGTTCGGGCAAAAAAATAGCGCTCAAGATTACACCTTGAGCGCTATTTTTGTGTCTGGCTTTCTTCGACTGAAGCACCGGGTTCAAGGGCGATAGATGATCGCCGAGCCCCAGGACAGGCCAACGCCGAAACCGCTCAGCGCAACGCGCTTCCAGTCGGAGTCCAGCACGTGCTTTTCCAGCAGCAACGGAATGCTCGACGACACGGTGTTGCCGGTCTCGACCATGTCCTTGATGAACTTCTCCGGCTCGCCTTCGAAGCGACGCGCCACGGCGTCGACAATCGCTGCGCTGCCCTGGTGAATGCAGAAGGCGTCGATATCATCAGCGGTCAGTTGCGAGTCAGCCAGCAGTTCATGCAAATGCGCCGGGACTTTGAGCAGGGCAAAGTTGAACACCTGGCGACCGTTCATGTAGAACACGCCGTCGGTGACTTTCAGGTGCGGCGCACCGGAACCGTCGGTGCCGAACTTGGCTTTGCCCAGCTGCCATGGCGCGTTTTCACCCATCCAGGTCGCGGTGGCGGCATCGCCAAAGAGCATGGTGGTGTTGCGGTCTTCCGGGTCGACGATCTTCGAATAAGGGTCGGCGGTGATCAGCAGGCCATTCTTCAGGCCGGCGGCTTCCATGAAGCCTTTGATCGCATAGATGCCGTAAACGTAGCCGGAGCAGCCCAGGGAAATATCGAAAGCGGCCACGGTGGTCGGCAGGCCGAGCTTGTCCTGAACGATGGCGGCCGTGTGTGGCAAGCCTTCTTCGTCACCGTTCTGGGTGACGACAATCAGTACGTCGATGGATTCGCGTTTCAGATCGGGGTTGTTGGCGAACAGCGCATTGGCTGCTTCGACACACAGGTCCGAAGTTTCTTGCCCGGCGTCTTTGCGCGGCAGGAAGGCCGAACCGATTTTGCCCAGGATGAACTCTTCATCCTTTTCGAATTTTGCACCTTGTGCGTAATTGTCCACGCCGGCTACAGGAACGTAGCTCGCAATGCTTTTTATGCCAATCATTACGGCTTCCCAATAATAAACAGCCCAATACCACCGCTCGTAATGATTCGAGGGGCGCCGACAAACAGAGAAAAATGTCGCCCCAGGGAGGCAACAACGGGAAGAATAAAAGGCTATCACTGGGCCAAACAGAGGCCAGGCGCCACCTTCCCGATCAATACAATACAGTGAAGATGCGCGTTATGACTCGCAGGTCACGCTATTTTGCCGAAACAGACCGACAAGGCGTTATTCGACCAACGACCAGTCCAGCGGGGTTCCACGCTTGATGGCGTGGCGAGCACGGCGGCCCAGAAGGGTTTCAGCGTGTTTGGGCGCCAGTCCCAGGCCAGGGCGAATGGCACGCAGATTGGTATCGGTAAACGCCTCGCCGGCAGCCATGTCTTGCGTGACATAGAGCGAGCGGCGGTACACCAGGGACTTGCGCTCAGCCTCGGTCACCCCGTAATGCACTTGGCCCATGGCCTGCCAGGCACGCTCGGTTTCGATCACCAGGCTTTCGAGTTCGGCGGGCTCCAGGGAGAAACTGGCGTCCACACCACCGGCCGAACGGTCGAGGGTGAAGTGCTTTTCCACCACCGTCGCCCCCAGCGCCACCGCCGCCACGGACACGCCGACACCCATGGAGTGATCGGACAGCCCGACCTCGCAGCCAAACAATTCACGCAAATGAGGAATGGTCCGCACGTTGCTGTTGGCCGGTGTCGCCGGGTAGGTGCTGGTGCACTTGAGCAACACCAGATCCTTGCACCCCGCCTCACGGGCCGCGCGCACGGTTTCATCGAGCTCGGCGATGCTGGCCATGCCGGTGGAAATGATCAAGGGCTTGCCGGTAGCCGCAACCCGGCGAATCAGTGGCAGGTCAGTGTTTTCGAAACTGGCGATCTTGTACGCCGGCACGTCCAGGCTTTCGAGGAAGTCGACGGCACTGTCATCGAACGGCGTGGAGAACGCCAGCATGCCCAGCTCTTTGGCCCGGGCAAAAATCGGCGCATGCCATTCCCACGGCGTATGCGCTTTCTCATACAACGCGTACAACGAGGTCCCGGCCCACAGACTGTTGGGGTCCTTGATGAAAAATTCGCCTTCGGCCAAGTCCAGGGTCATGGTCTCTGCGGTGTAGGTTTGCAGCTTCAAGGCATGTGCGCCGGCCTTGGCCGCGGCTTCGACGATTTGCAGCGCCATGTCCAGCGACTGGTTATGGTTGCCACTCATCTCGGCGATGATAAACGGCGGCGCGTCGGCACCGATCAAGCGGTCGCCAATCTTGAAGCTAGTCATTCTGATGATCCTTTAATACGCGCGTGAACGCGCAGGCACTCTGAGTAAAACCGGCTTCGCGAAATACCTTCAACGACGGCTGGTTAGCCGGCAACACCTGGGCGGTGATGGCAGCCAGTTGCGGCCAACGGGCCCTCACGAACGTCTCGCCACGGGCCAGCAGCGCCCTGCCCCAGCCCAGGCCGATGCGATCTTCGAACAGATAAATCGAGACTTCGGCTTCAACGCCGCGCAAGTCATAACGCAACACACCCACCGGGCCGTCATCGGCCTCAGCGATCAGCAGCAAGCGCTGCGCATTGCTCAAACTGGCGGTCAGCCAGTTTTGATGCGACGACCATTCGACCACCCCGGTCTCCAGTGACCAGCGCCGCACCGCCTCGGCATTGCGTCCGTCGAACAGAAGCTGCGCATCGTCAGCGGTCGCGGGGCGGATCTGTAGCACCGCACCGGCCAAGGCGGCCGCCACGCGCTGCGCGCCGCGACCATCGACCAGTTGCCGCGAATGGTCGGCCAGGCTTTGGCGTATCCCCTGATTGCCCGCGACAAAACCAATGGCCTCGCGCAGTTGCTCGACGCTCACTTGTTCGCGAGCCCCCAGAAACACATGGGCACCCGAGGCCGCCATGACCTCGCCGTTGGCCTGCTGATTATTCGACACCGCAATGCAAATCGTCGGCAGCCCCATGGCCGCCCGCTCCCAACTGGTGCCGCCGCCGGCACCGACAAACAGGTCGGCCTCGGTCATCAGCCGGTAGAAGTCGCTGACGAAACTGTGCAAGCGCCAGTTTGGTCGCTTCGCCGCCATGGCGTGCATGGCGTCCCAGGCCGGGTTGTCGGCACCGGCCACAAAATCGACTTCCAGCGCATCGAAATCCGCCATCGCCAACATCGCGTGATGAGTCTGCATCGCCGCATCGAAGCCGCCGAAGTTCACCAGCACTCGCTTGGCTTGCGGCTTGATCGGAATTGCCGGGCAGCGAAACTCATCGCGCAGCATTGCGAAACGTGGGCCGAACAACGTCTGGCAGCCGGGCGCGAGCAGCGACTCATAAGCCTCGGGCGTGCCCGACAGATTCTGGTTGAGCAGCAGATCGACCGCGTATTGCCGAGTGGCCAGGTCATCCACTGCGGCGATCCGTGGCGCCCAGCGCCGGGCCGCCGTCTGCCAGTGATGGTCGAGGCCATAGTGGTCGACGATGATCCAGTCGAACACCGGATGGTTTTCCAGCGCGTGCGCCAACGCGTCGATGTCCGCCTGCCACGGCAGCATGGATTCGATGGCTTGCTGCGGATCTTCACCGGGATAACGCTCTGGCAACGCGAAGGTTTCAAAACCTTCGGCCGCCAGCGTGTCCAACCGATGGCCCGGCAGCAGGCGACACGCAAAGGCAACGTGCGAGCCCTGCTTGCGCAAGGTTCTGGCCAGGGGCAACAAGCGAGCGATATGCCCGCTGCCAATGGTCGGCGAAGCGTCGGAGCGAATCAGCACTCTCATTGCAATTCACCCCCGGCCTTCAGCGCGGCGTACAGGTATTCAGCGCGCTTCCAGTCTTCGAGGGTGTCGATGTCCTGCACCAGATGCCGCGGCAGAATCACCGGCAGACTCGCCGGGGAAAACAACACATCACCGCGCAACCAGGCCTCGCTGCGCCCCCAGTAGAACTGACCGGCGTCCTGAAAGGCTTCGGCCAGATCTTGCGAGCGGCTATTGCGAAATTCCGGGTACAGCGACGTCAATGCGCCCTGCTCGTCGAGGGTCAGGGCACGCTGCACGGGAAAACCGAAACCGGCCACGGAAAACGCGAAGGATTTATCCGGGTGCTGCTCCAGCAATTCAAATCCCTGACGCAGAAACCGCGCCTGCAACAGCGGCGCGGTGGCGTAGAGGCAGCAGGCATAGTCGAACGCCGGAAGCTCATTCAAGGCATGCACCATCACCGCAGCGGTGCCGGTGAAATCGTCGGCCAACGACGCCGGACGCATGAACGGCACTTGAGCGCCGTGCGCCCGCGCGACCGCGGCAATTTCTTCATCGTCAGTGCTGACGATTACCTGATCGAACAGCTGCGAATCCAGCGCCGTACGGATCGAACGAACGATCATTGGCACGCCGTCGAACGGCTTGAGGTTCTTGCGCGGTATGCGTTTGCTGCCGCCCCGGGCCGGAATGATGGCGATGCAACTCAACAGTCACTCCTCCTCTAGAACCAGCCGCCGCAATTGCTCGACCACATAATCCTGTTGTTCATCGGTCAGCAAAGGAAACAGCGGAAGGCTGATAGCCTCGGCGTAATAACGCTCCGCCTGCGGGAAGTCACCTTCAGCAAAACCCAGGTCGCGATAGTAAGGCTGCAGGTGCACCGGAATATAGTGCAGGTTCACACCGACACCCGCCGCTCGCAAGCCTTCGAACACTTGTCGATGGCTGAGATTGATGCGATCAGCCTGCAACCGCACCACGTACAGATGCCATGCCGACTCAGCCTCGGGCTGCGGATTGGGCAAGGTCAGCGGCAAGTAGGCCAACAACCGGTCATAACGCGCCGCCAGTTCACGACGGCGCCCGATGAAGTCGTCGAGCTTGTTCAGCTGTGACAGCCCGAGGGCCGCTTGCAGGTCGGTGATCCGGTAATTGAAGCCCAGCTCCACTTGCTGGTAGTACCAGGGACCGTGGCTCGGCTCGGTCATGTGCTGCGGATCGCGGGTCATGCCGTGGCTGCGCAAGCGCTGCAAGCGTTCAGCCAGGTCCGCACGATTGGTCAGGACCATGCCGCCTTCGGCGCTGGTGATGATCTTCACCGGATGAAAACTGAACACCGTCATTGCCGCGAAATCGCCGCACCCCACCGGACGCCCGGCATAGGATGCACCCACCGCGTGGGAGGCATCTTCGATGACCGTGAAGCCATAACGCTCGGCCAGTCCGGCGATCTTGCGCATGTCGCAGCTTTGGCCTGAAAACGCCACGGCCACCAACACCTTCGGCAACGTCCCGTCACGTTCGGCGTCTGCCAGTTTCGATTCCAGCGCGTAGGCATCGAGGTTCCAGGTCAGCGGATCGATGTCGACGAAATCCACCTCGGCGCCGCAGTAGCGACCGCAATTGGCGGAGGCCAGAAAGGTGTTCGGCGTGGTCCACAAGCGGTCGCCCGGCCCGAGTCCCGCTGCCAGGCAAGCGATGTGCAACGCGGCAGTGGCGTTGCACACCGCCACCGCGAAATCAGCCTGGCAACGCTCGGCCATGGCCTGCTCAAACCGCTCGATGGTCGGCCCTTGAGTCAGCCAGTCAGACTGCAACACCGCCACCACCGCGTCGATGTCTGCCTGATCGAGGCATTGCCGACCATAGGGAATCATGCCGGCAACCCGGCGTGCAGGTCGGCGATCTGGCCCACCGACAGGAAGTGCGGGTTGGTGTCGGAGCGGTATTCGAAGTCTTCACCCACAGGCAGGCCCTGCTCGCCGGTGTTATCGACGGCAAAATCCACGTCGACGCTGGTGAAGCGAATCGACGGCTGAATGGTGTAGTGGTCGGCGAATTCCAGGGTCATGCGCGCGTCGTCCAGCGGCACCATCAATTCATGGAGTTTTTCGCCAGGACGAATACCGACGTTCTTGTGCGGCAAGTGTTCCGCCATGCCCAGCGCCAGATCGACGATGCGGATCGATGGAATTTTCGGCACAAACACTTCGCCACCGTGCATGCGAGCGAAGCTGTCGAGTACGAACTGCACGCCGTGATCGAGGGTGATCCAGAAACGCGTCATGCGCTCATCGGTGATCGGCAATTCTGTTGCGCCTTCGTTGATCAGCTTGCTGAAGAACGGCACGACAGAGCCCCGCGAGCCGGCCACGTTGCCGTAGCGGACCACGGCAAACCGAGTCTGCTGTTCGCCGGCAATGTTGTTGGCGGCCACGAACAGTTTGTCCGACAGCAATTTGGTTGCGCCGTACAGGTTGATCGGGCTGGCCGCCTTGTCGGTGGACAGCGCGACGACTTTTTTCACGCCGTTATCGATGGCCGCGGCAATGATGTTTTCCGCGCCGTTGACGTTGGTACGAATGCATTCGGTGGGGTTGTATTCCGCCGCCGGCACTTGCTTCAGGGCAGCGGCGTGCACCACGTAATCGATACCGCGCATGGCCTGACGCAAACGCTCTGCGTCACGCACATCGCCGAGGAAGTAGCGCATGCACGGTGCATTGAACGTCTGCTGCATCTCGTACTGCTTGAGTTCGTCGCGCGAGAACACCACCACTCGTTTAGGCTGGTATTGCTCCAACAGGCGACGGATGAAATTGCGCCCGAAGGAGCCGGTACCGCCCGAGATGAAAATCGATTTACCGTTGAACATGCCTTGAGTCCTTTTACCTGTCAGCAGGCTTAAGCAAGCAACTGCGCCCAGTTCACACTGGAAGCGTCGCCGAGGGTAAAGCCCTTGCCGGTCAAGGCCAGGTTCTGGTTGTAAGCCGAATCTTGTGCGAAACGCGCTTGCCACTTGTCTTGCAGGGCCGCGGCGGTCTGCGGCGCGTCAGGCAACAAGCCCGGGTGCAGCATTTGCGCCTGCGGACACCAGACGATCAGGTAACCGGCGTCGGCCGCTTTCAGGCACAGATCGATGTCAGCGAAGGCCTCGTCGAAATGCTCCTCGTCCAGACCGCCGACGGCTTCATAAAGGTCTTTGCGAACCATCATGCAAGCCCCGGAAACCGCCGAGTAGTTCTGCTCCACCTGATGACCGTTCATGTAGCCTTTGGCATCTTTGCGCTCACCGATAAACACCGAGCCCAGCACACCGTTAAAGCCCAGTACCAGACCGGCCTGAGTGGTGACGCCGCGGAAATCCATCAGCTTGGCGCCGACAATCCCGACTTCCGGACGCTGGGCCTGGTTGAGCAGGCTATCGAGCCAGTTGGAGTTGACCACTTCGACGTCGGCCGACATCAGCACCACGTAGTCGCCCTTGGCCTCACGCACCGCAAAGTTATGCAGCGCCGAGGCGCTCAGGCGCTTGCCGCTGCGCAAAATACGCAGGCGATCGCCCTTGCCTTCCAGGCTGGCCAACCAGGTGGCGAGTTCTTCGGACTGACTGTGGTTATCGGCAATCAGGATTTCATGCTGCTGATAACGGGTGCGTTGCAGCACGCTGACCACGGCGCGTTGCAGGGACTCGAAATTGTCCTGGCTGTGCAGGATGATCGACACTTTCGGGCGCTTGGCGTGCTGGTAGTCGATCTGCCAGGTTTGCGGCAACTCGGAACTGACCCGGCCGCGGTAGCCGCGGGCCGTCAGGGAACGGGTCAGGGTCTGACGTTCGTGAGGGTTTTCCTCGACAGATGGCGCGTTGCAGATCAGCAGCGGCTCGGCCAGATGGGCCAGGCCACCCAGGCCGCCGTTTTCGATCAGGCGCAGCACCAGATCGAATTCCAGCGCCGACGCGTATTCAGTCGAGAAACCACCGACCTCAGCCAATACATCACGTTGGATCAGCCAGTGACGGGCCATCAGCGACGGCACGGTTTGCAGCAGATCGAGGTTGACGCCCGGACGGAACACTTCGCTCAGGGAACCGTTTTCCTGACGCTGGATTTCGTCCATGGCTACTGCACGTATGCCTTCGGCACCGTGCAATTCGAGGCTGGTACGCAGCAAGCCACTGGCGGTGAACTGATCACCGGCCTCGGCCAGCACCAGCCAGTCGACAGTGGACTGGGTCACACTTTGGTTGATGCGTTCGACGTAGTTGCCGGCAGTGACTTTAACGAAGTGCACGGTGTCACGCGGCGTGGTGGTTGCCGGCAAATCGCCGGTGGTGAACACCACCAGCTTGAACGCCTTGCAGTGGCCACCGACCAGGCTGTCGAAGGTGGCCTGCAACTTGACCATGTCGGCGTCCAGGTCCAGCAACAGAATGCCGAATTGTGGACCGCCGTTGTGTTTGGCCAGGTGCGCACTGATTGACTTGAGTTGCCTGGCATCCGGGTTGCGCGCGTCGATCCAGCTCAGCAGGCGACCGGACGGCATGTTCTCGAACAACGACTGTTCGTCTTGGGCCGGTACCGACGCCAGGCGCTTGGCCCAGGCTTGCAACCTGACGCCCTCTTCCTCTTCCTCGGTGCCCTGCAACGACTCGGCCAGACGCGCAACCACGGTACGGTTGAACGCATAAAGGCTCAGCGCTTCCCACAAACGGGCACGCAGGGTGCGGTCATTGTCGTTAGGGTGAACGCGCAACAGCTCATGCTGCTTGAGCAAAATGCCTTCCAGTTCCTGCAACTGCAATTTGCCGGCGGGCATGGTGTGCAGGAGGAATTCGAATTCGGTCAGCAGGTCAAACACCGGCTCGTTGTAGAACGGCATTTCGACGAACTGCTGCTGACCAAACTGGCGCACCGGCTCTTTACCCGCCCCATGCCAGGCCGATGTGAAAATCATCGTCCCCTGCAACGAACGCATGTTAGTCAGGCAGTCGGCCATGGTGGCGAAACTGTCCAGCGCCACCTGCTTGCCCTCGGCCAGCGTCTTGTGGCTCATGCCGGTCGGCAGCGAAGCCAGAAACTCGGCAAAGCGCTCGCGGTCAGCCACGGTTTTCGCGTCCTTGAGCGTCAACACCGTCAGGACGTTGGTGTTGTGCTCCGAGACACCGTAAGGGATTTCCCGCACGGCAAACGGGATCGGCAAGATTCGCGCCTTGGCCCGTGCAAGCATGTAATAGGCATGGCCTATTTCCTGCCACTCGAAGCTGGTGCCCGGCAGCAGCGCGTTGTGCCAGTCTTGCAGCAGCTCGGTGCGGCTGACCGCATAGAACGGCGGCAGGAAATGCCCCATGAATTGCGTCAGGCGATCTTCGGCTTTATCCGAGCAATAATCTTCCGGCCCTTTGCGGTCGCGGCGAAAGTAATTCACTTCCGTGGCGCGGGCCAGGTACATGATTCCGTAGCCGTGAGCCATGCCGTAGTCGGCGTTATCTTCGAGGAATTCCAGCGACTCGGTGACCGCATCGTGAATCAGGAAATCGTCATCGGCCGCCAGCACCATGTAAGGCGTGGTCACCTGGTTCACGCCATAGGCGAGTTTTTCCTGAAGCCCGGTGTAGGTGAACTGCGGCAGGTGCCGGTAATCGACCATCGGGTAATCCCGGGTGATGTCGTCGTCGCTTTTGAGCGAAGAATCCAGGACCAGAATCGTGCAGGGATAGCTGCTGTAATACTGCAAGGTGCGCCGCAGATAGGCGTTGCGATTGTGGGAAATCACCACCACCGTCAACCGTTCTTTCAGCGGTGCCACATCGTTACGAGCAGTGTTTTGAACGCGCATATCTCTATCCCCACAACCGGCCAAGCGCCGAGAACCCAGATTCAATAATAATTAACGAATGCGACGCAGGTAGCCGTCCGGCGCCACGGTGATCAGCAGCTTGTTCTGCAACTGACGGTCGATTTCGAAGTCGGCGTTTTCTTCCAGGTATTTCCACACGGCGGTCTTCGGGTTGTCGCCCGGGCCCCATGGACGATCCGGAAAGAAGTCGGCCGGCATGTCTTCAACCACGGTGTCCATCACCACGCAGTAGCTATCGACCGACACCAGTGGTGCGTACAGGCGCAGCTCTTCCAGCACGTGGTCGTGGGTGTGGTTGGAGTCCAGCACCAGAATGACTTTCTTGCCTTCGGCCGCCGCGCGCACTTGCTCGGCGATGGCGGCGTCGATGCTCGAACCTTCGATCATTTTGATGCGCTTGCTCATCGGGTGGCTTTCGATGGCTTCGCGGTTGTGCGGGCGAATGTCGAGGTCGATGCCCAGCACTTCACCGTGGCCTTGCAGCTCCAGCAAGGACGCGTAGTAGATGATCGAACCGCCGTGGGCGATGCCGCACTCGATCACCAGGTCGGGTTTGACCTGCCAGATGATTTCCTGCATCGCCATCATGTCTTGCGGCAACTGAATGATCGGACGGCCCATCCACGAGAAGTGGTAGCTGTACTTGTGCTTGGCCGACTGGTTGAAGAAATCCTGGGCCAGGCCGGTGAGTTTCTGGTCGTCGCCCTGGGCTGCGATTTCTGCCTGGCATTCGGCTTCGAAGGCTGTATTGATGGTGTTGTCGGTCATTTTTCTAATCTCAATAGTCACTGGAACGAAGCGCTGTCGACGGCGTGATAGACGTAGCGTCCATCGGTCATCCGCTTGATTTCTTCGAGGTAGTTGGAGTTCATCACAAACAGGTTGGCGCCTTCGGGCAGAGCATCCATCGCCTCTTGCGGCGAGGACACCAGCACGCCGCTCAGCGGTAGATATCGGCCCTGCTTGGCCGGGTTGATATCCACCACGCGATCCACCGCCACGCCGGCCCGTTGCAGGAACAGCGAATAGATCACGCCTTTGGACGACGCGCCCCAGATCGCCGAACCTTGCTCGGGGGCGGCCTGGATAATCTGCACCGCGCGCTCGAGGCTGCTGGTGAAACCCTGCGGCAACTCAAGGCGCGGCACCGGCTGATCCGGGGTCAGGCGCAAGGTCGCCAGGTCCGCCACGATGTATAGGTATTGGCCACCGAACAGGTGACCGGCTTCATGCACCGTGCCGAACATCCGGCGCAGGTCATCGAGGCGGAAGTAATTGACGTGCTCGTAGAACAGGTCGAACCAGGCGCGGTGCTCCAGGATCCAGTCGAAACACGGCACTTCGATGTAGATCTGCCCGCCCTGATTGGCGTCGGTCATTTCGGCGAGGAAACTCACCGGGTCCTGAATGTGTTCCAGCACATGGCGCAGCACAATGGCGTCCGCTGCCAGCCCGAGGCCTCGAGTGAACGGCGCCTTGATCACATCGGCGTTGTTGCCTTCGTAGGCCGGGTCGATGCCGGTGATGGCGTAGCCAAGGCTTTTCAGCAGCTCCAGGAAGTAGCCTTTGCCGCAGCCGACTTCGATCAGCTCCTGGCCCTTGAAGTGGCGGGCAATGATGCCTTCGACATCGCTCAAGTGCTTCTGGAACTGGCCCGAGTGCGCCTGTTCGTTCTGGTAGTCAGCGTCGTAGCTGAGCTTGTCGGCATCGAAGGCCTGGTTGAAGATCAACCCGCTCTTTTCGTCCTGCACCAAGACCATGTCGGCGCACGCCGAAGCTTTCGCCGACGCAGGGTCGGCAAAGGTGCGGTTCTGCAACACCGGCAGGTCGACAACCCGATACAACTCATGCCTCATGCTCTGCTCCCAGTAGCTGTTGCAAACGGTCCGCCACGCCCCAGAACGCCATCGGCTCGTGGGTCGGGTATGGGTAGTGACCGAGGTTCAAACGGATCGCTGCGCCACGTTCGCTCAGTCGTTGCTCGACCAACGCCCGCACCGAAATCGGCTGGCCGCTGGAACAATTGATCACGCCGTCGAAATCACGCTGTTGCAGGATGTCGGCGAGGTAGCCGGCGGCTGTTTCGATGGCCAGGTAATCGCGCAACTGCTCGCCGGCGGACATGTTGAAACTGTCGTCACCGGCATCGATGGCCCGGTCCAGCGCCGCCAGCAAACTGTTCGGGTTCTGCCCCTCGCCGTGCAGGTAGAACAGCCTTGCCCATTGCAGGGTGAACGGTTGAACCCGCTTCAGGTTTTCGAGGAACAGGCGCAGGGTGTTCTTCGCCAAGCCGTAAGGATTACTCGGCTGCGGCGCGGTCTGCTCGCTGAGCGGCCCACTCTGCAGGCCGTATTCAAAACAGGTGCCGGTGACCAGCACTTGCGATACACCCGCCTCGACCGCGCTCTTGATGAACCGGTAATCGGCCATCAGGTTGTGCTCGAAGTGAAACAGCGCCTGATAGTTCGGCAACCCTGGCCACGCCAGATGCGCCAAGGCATCGATGCCATCGGTCAGCGCGGCGATGTTCACATCGTCGGCGTGAATATCCGCGGCGATAAACTCCACGGCATTGATCCACGGCATGTTCGCAGCGGTCTCGGCGTTGCGTGCCACGGCGCGGACTTCGCAGCCACGGGCGAGCAAGGCCTCGACCAGATGACGGCCGACGAACCCGGTCGCCCCTGTGACCAGGACCTTCACAGGACGGTCAACTCAGGCACGGCGATGACAAAGCGGCCGCCCCACTCGCGCACCTGGGCCAATTGCTGACTGACTTCGTGCAACAGGTTCCACGGCAACACCAGGACGTAATCGGGTTTTTCCAGATCGATCTGCGCCGGCGGGACAATCGGAATGCGACTGCCCGGCAGATACTTGCCCTGCTTGTGCGGGTTGGCGTCGGCCACCCAGGCCAGCAGGTCCGGTTTGACGCCTGCGTAGTTGAGCAAGGTGTTGCCCTTGGCCGCAGCGCCGTAGCCGACCACGCGCTTGCCGTCGGCTTTCGCCTGCAACAGGAAACGCAGCAGTTCGTGCTTGATGCGTTCGGCGGCGGGCGCGAGGGTCGCGTAGTACTCGGGGGTTTTCACCCCGGCGGCGAGTTCGGCTTGCAACTGTTGGGCAACCGCTGGCTGCACGTCGCGGCGCACGCCATCGGCACGCTGGACGAAGACCCGCAGCGATCCGCCATGGGTCGACAGCTGACTGACGTCGAACACTTCCAGACCGTTGCGCTCGCACAGTGTTTGCACCGCAGTCAGCGACAGGTAGGAATAGTGCTCGTGATACAGCGTGTCGAACTGCTGGCCGGCCATCAGGGTCAGCAATTGCGGAAACTCGAACGTCGCCACGCCGGTCGGCTTGAGCAACGTCGCGAAACCACCAAGGAAATCATTGATGTCCGGCACATGGGCCAGCACGTTGTTGGCCGCCATCAGGTCGGCAGACCAACCGTCAGCGATCAACTGCGAAGCCGTGTCGCGACCGAAGAACAGCTCGCGGATCTCCAGACCTTTTTCCCGCGCCGCTTGCGCGGTGCTGCGGGTCGGCTCGACGCCCAGGCAAGGGATGCCGCGTCCGGCGACGTACTGCAACAGGTAACCGTCGTTGGCGGCGATTTCTACCACACGGCTGTCGGCGGTCAGGCCGAAGCGCTCGACCATCTCGGCCACATACTGATCGGCATGGGCCAGCCAGGTGCTGGAGAACGAACTGAAATACGCATACTCGGCGTCGAACAGGCTGTCAGCGCTGGTGTAATCCTCGGTCTGCACCAGCCAGCATTGCTGACACACCGCCACTTTCAACGGCACCCATTGTTCGGCTTTCTCAAGCTGATCGGCGCGCACATAGGCGTTGGACGGCGGCGAGGTGCCGAGATCGATCAGCGGCAAGGCCAGAGAAGTCCCGCAACCACGGCAGTTCATACGCGTACTCCAGCGAAGTGTTCATCGAGCAAGGGATGGCTGGAATCCCTGGCCGACAGATTATTGACAGGCAACGGCCAGGCAATCGCCAGCCGTGGATCGTTCACGCTCAAACCGCCCTCGTGCGCAGGCGTGTAATCCGCGCTGTGCAGGTAGAGCAGTTCGGCGTCGTCGGTCAGGGTCTGGAAGCCATGGGCGAAGCCGGCCGGGATCAACAGGCTGCGACCGTCACCGGCGTGCAGGTGTTCGGCGTGCCAGTGCAGGAAGGTTTCGGAGTCGGGGCGCAAATCCACCGCCACGTCCCAGACTTCACCGCGCAGGCAGGTGATCAACTTGGCTTCCGGCGCGCTGGCGTTCTGGTAATGCAGCCCGCGCACACTGCCGCGTTCGCGGGTGCAGGAATGGTTGATCTGACGGATATGAAACGGCTCGCCGAACGCGCTGAGGCTGCCTTCACAAAATAGCCGCGCGAAGTGTCCACGCTCATCTTCGAAGCGTTTGTGCTGCACGCTGAACAACCCGGCGAGCGGCAATGCTTTCAACAGAAACTCGCTCACAGCGCGCCTCGGTACAGGTTCAACTGGCCCAGGGTGATGGCGCGCATGTCGTCGCCGTTTTGCCACGCCAGGTGCCAGTCGAGGGTCTGGGTCAGGCACTGCTGCAATGACCAGCGCGGTTGCCAGGCCAACAGTTGACGGGCACGGCTGCTGTCCAGGCGCAGCAGACCGGCCTCATGCAAATCACTCGGCTCGATGCGCAAACCACGAGCTTGCGGCCAGCGGTTGGCAAGCAATTCGACGACTTCGCCGACGCTGCACATGTCCGCTTCGCTCGGGCCGAAGTTCCAGGCACCGGCAAACTCGGGACCTTTTTCATAGAGGCCGGCGGCCAGTTGCAGGTAACCGGCCAGCGGCTCCAGCGCGTGCTGCCACGGGCGCACGGCTTGCGGGTAGCGCAGGGTCACGGGTTCGTCGGCGGACCAGGCTTTCAGCACATCCGGAATCAAACGTTCCGGGGCAAAATCACCACCACCCAAGACGTTGCCGGCACGCGCCGTGGCCAGGGCCAGACCGTGTTCGGCATATTTGTCGGCCGGGAAGAACGAAGCGGCGTAAGACTGCGCCAGCAACTCGCAGCAGGCTTTGCTGCTGCTGTAAGGATCGTGTCCGCCAAGGGCTTCGTTTTCACGGTACGGCCACAGCCATTCCTGATTGGCGTAGACCTTGTCGGTGGTCACCAGCACGCAGGCGCGCACACCGCCGACCTGGCGGATCGCTTCGAGCAGATTGAGGGTGCCCATGACGTTGCTGGAATAAGTCCCCAGCGGGTCGCGATAACCCTCGCGCACCAGCGGCTGGGCCGCCAGGTGCATGACGATTTCCGGCTGGGTCTCGGCGATCAGTTCCAGTAACGCGCCGAGGTCACGCAGGTCACCGCGCTGATCGTTGATGCCTTCGTGCACCCGCGCCAGTTCGAACAGGCTTGGCTCGGTCGAAGGATCAAGGGAAAACCCGCTGACTTTGGCGCCCAGGCTTTGCAACCACAACGTCAGCCAGCTGCCCTTGAAGCCGGTATGGCCGGTCAGCAGAACCCGCTTGCCGCGCCAGAACTCCGGACTCAGTCCCATTGTTTCCATGGGGCCTCCCCGCTCAGCCACAGTTGCTCAAGGTGGTTTTTGTCGCGCAGAGTGTCCATCGGATGCCAGAAGCCATCGTGCTGGAAGGCTTGCAGTTGCTGTTCGCTGGCCAACGCTGCCAGCGGCTCGGCTTCCCAGGAGGTCTGATCGTCGGCGATGTACGGCAGCACTTTGGGCGACAACACGAAGAAGCCGCCATTGATCCAGCCGCCGTCACCGCGCGGCTTCTCAATGAAGCCTTTGACGCTGTCACCGTCGCGTTCAAGGGCGCCGTAACGGCCTGGTGGCTGCACGGCGGTCACGGTCGCGAGCTTGCCGTGGGTCAGGTGGAAGTCCACCAACGCGCCAATGTTGAGGTCGGAGACGCCGTCGCCGTAGGTGAAGCAGAACGCTTGTTCGCCTTCCAGGTACCGGGCGGCGCGACGCAGGCGGCCACCGGTCATGGTGTCTTCGCCGGTGTCGATCAGGGTCACGCGCCACGGTTCGCTGTAGTTCTGGTGAACGTCCATGCGGTTGTTGCACATGTCGAAGGTGACGTCGGAGGTGTGCAGGAAGTAGTTGGCGAAGAAATCCTTGATCGCGTAGCCCTTGTAGCCAAGGCAGATCACGAAGTCGTGAATCCCGTGGGCGGAGTACTGTTTCATAATGTGCCAAAGAATTGGCTTGCCGCCGATTTCGATCATTGGCTTGGGCTTGAGGTGCGACTCTTCGCTGATCCGCGTACCGAGACCACCTGCCAGAATTACTGCCTTCATCGCTGTCCTCTTGCTCTTCGCGCGGCCCGGCTACCCCCGCGAGGGTTGGCGAACCGTCAGATGCACATCATTTACCCGCAGCCACTGGGGCCTTCACGTGTTTTTAGGTGAAGGTTTTATGGCGATATGCGGGGGACTTGCAGGAAGTGAGCCAATTGTCTGGGGTCGGCGACTGGTGGGGTTTGGAGGGATTTGGGATTTGGGATTTGGGATTTGGGATTTGGGATTTGGGATTTGGGATTTGGGATTTGCGTACATATCCGTTTCTGCGGTAACGGCTACTTATGGTTTCGCTCTTACAGCGAGTCCCTTTTTCAAACGCCAAAAAGGAACCAAAAGGCTTCGCCCCGGCGTACGGCGCCTCGCTGAGGCTCCGCGTTCCCTCGCTACGGTGTCCATCAGGGG
>NZ_JBOFQE010000097.1:0-90149 GCF_051660785.1 Pseudomonas sp. | reverse complement strand
CATGAAAGGCACGCATAAACATGCAAGTGAGTGTGTCAGTTTGGCTGCATGAAGAATAACTAGTATGAATTCTTGGCCTGCTTGATGAGCGGTTTCCATGCATACGTTGGCGAAATATAACATCGCTGCGACTCAGCCGGATCGGGGCTCGCTCCCACAGGGATTTTGTTAACGCCACAGATCCACTGTGGGAGCGAGCCTGCTCGCGATGAGGCCCGACTAAACAACACACATCCCGGATCAAAAACCAAAAAGCCCCGCCATTCACATGGCGGGGCTTTTCTATTTCAGCAACCGGTCACTCAGACCATCGGGTCGCCAACGTGCAGGATTTTCATCCCGTTGGTGCCGCCGATGGTGTGGTAGCTGTCGCCCTTGGTCAGGATGACCCAGTCGCCTTTCTCCACAACGCCACGCTTGAGCAACTCGTCGATCGCAGCCTGGCTGACTTGCTCAGGCGGCAGCGATGCCGGGTCGAACGGTACGGTGTAGACGCCACGGAACATGGCCGCGCGGGCCTGGGTTTCGCGGTGCGGGGAGAACGCGTAGATCGGCACCGAAGAACGGATGCGCGACATGATCAACGGCGTGTAGCCACTTTCGGTCAGGGCGATGATCGCTTTCACGCCCGGGAAGTGGTTGGCGGTGTACATGGCCGCCAGGGCGATGCTCTGGTCACAGCTTTCGAAGACTTTGCCGATACGGTGGCTGGAGGTCTTGCTGGTCGGGTGCTTTTCAGCGCCGACGCAGATGCGCGCCATCGCTTGCACGGCTTCCAGCGGGTACAGGCCGGCAGCACTTTCCGCCGAAAGCATCACGGCGTCGGTGTAGTCGAGCACGGCGTTGGCCACGTCGGACACTTCGGCGCGGGTCGGCATCGGGTTCTGGATCATCGACTCCATCATCTGGGTCGCGACGATCACCGCCTTGTTGTGGCGGCGTGCATGCAGAATGATTTTCTTCTGGATGCCCACCAGTTCGGCATCGCCAATTTCCACGCCCAAGTCACCACGGGCAACCATCACCGCGTCGGAAGCATTGATCAGCGCATCGAGGGTGTCGTCATCGGCCACGGCTTCGGCGCGTTCGATCTTCGCCACCAGCCAGGCAGTGCCGCCGGCCTCGTCGCGCAGTTGACGGGCGTATTCCATGTCGGCGGCGTCACGCGGGAAGGACACGGCGAGGTAGTCGACCTGCATTTCTGCGGCGAGCTTGATGTCAGCCTTGTCTTTCTCGGTCAGGGCCGGCGCCGTGAGGCCACCGCCGCGACGGTTGATGCCTTTATGGTCGGACAGCGGACCGCCGATCAGCACGGTGCAGTTCAGTTCGGTGGCGGTGGCGGTATCCACGCGCATCACCACACGGCCGTCGTCGAGCAGCAGCTCGTCGCCCACGCCGCAGTCTTTCACCAGGTCCGGGTAGTCGATGCCGACCACTTGCTGGTTGCCTTCGGTCAGAGGATGGCTGGTGGAGAAGGTGAACTGGTCACCGATCTTCAGCTCGATCTTCTTGTTGGCAAATTTGGCGATACGGATTTTCGGGCCTTGCAGGTCACCCAGCAGGGCAACGAAGCGGCCGTGCTTGGCAGCGAGGTCACGCACCAGCTTCGCGCGAGCCTTGTGCTCGTCGGGGGTGCCGTGGGAGAAGTTCAGGCGGGCGACGTCCAGGCCAGCCAGAATCAGCTGTTCGAGAACTTCCGGCGAGTTACTGGCCGGGCCAAGGGTAGCGACGATTTTGGTACGACGGACGGACATGCAAAGACTCCTGAGTTCAAGCGCTGAGTGAGGCTACTATGCTCTCGGGGTGTAGTCATTGTTCATCTGCACTACTTTTTGTGAAGAGCTTTGTTATTCGTTTATATCTTTAACCGAACATTCCTGAAGATTTCTGCTCACGGGCCGATACAGCGCTCAAGACAGGAGATCCCCCATGCGATTCGCGCTCATAGCCGTCCTTGCCCTCAGCGTCACGGGCTGCGCCCGTTGGTCGATGAACCATCATTTGAATAACGCCTACAGCGCGTACGACCGCGGCAATTGCGAGCAAGTCATGCTCGAACTGTCGAAAGTCGAACGCTCCAGCCGTGCGCGGCCGTATGTGTGGCCGGAAGTTTCGATGATGCGCGGCCAGTGCCTGGAACGGCAGAAGCTGTTCATCGATGCGGCGCAGACCTATCAGTTCATCATGGCGTCGTACCCGCAAAGCGAATACGCCTACCGCGCCCGTGCGCGACTGGAAACCTTGCAGAGCCTGGGCCATTACCCGACCCGTAGCGCGGCGGCCGTGCGTCCGACGCGGTTCTGATGGCAGCTGGCATGCAACGGCTGGCCGCCCGGCGGTGGTGAGCTATAGTCCAGGAGATCGGTTTTAGAGCCTTGCCTCCGGACCGAGGTCATACCTGTGATCGGCAGGAGTAAGCGTCAGCGGTTTGATGGACTGACGCACCGGGATCGGGGAGAGCGCGCTCAGGCTTATGAAAAAGCCGGCACGTTCCGAAGCATTAGTGCGGCCCTGCTTAAGGGCCTTGCTGGGCCAACTGCGCATGTTTACCGACCGCCGGATCGAGCGGCATCAACTGCCGTATTTTCTGAAAGTGTTCAACAGTGTCACTGACAAACCCATCGGCTTTCTGGGCAACGTCTCCGCCGACGGGCTGATGCTCATCAGCCAGTTGCCGATGATGGTGGGCGTCGACTTTGACCTGCGTTTGAAAATCCCCACCCACGAAGGCTGCCAGCAGGTCATTGACCTCACGGCGTGTTGCCTGTGGTGCCACGAAGACGAAACCCCCCAGCATTACGACGCCGGGTTCAGCCTGCAACGGGCGCCGCCGGAGTATGGGCAATTGGTGGAGGCGTTGACGCAGTACTTCAGTTTTCAGCCGTTGCCTGCTTCTGCCTGAAGCTTTGCGGCGCACATACTGACGCCATCGCGGGCAAGCCCGCTCCCACAGGGATTTTGGTGTGCATGCAATCTGAGCCACACCGCAAAAATCTGTGGGAGCGGGCTTGCCCGCGAAGGCGTCAGTCCAGGCGCCTGTTATCCAAGCTCAGGGCACCTTGATCGCCCGCTCGTTATCCAGCGACCGCTCCACCAGCATCAACCCCAACTCACTCATCCGGTAAATCGCCATCGCCAGATGCCGCGGCTTGTCGTCCAGGCTGTCCGCCAGGTCGAGCAGCAACGTGCTGACCGTCGAAAAGGTTTCGTAGGTCTCGATGTTCAACGCTTCGGGATTGGCATCGGCGACAACAGTGAACATTTTCATGGCGCGGTCCTGGGAGGAGCGAAGGGATTCGACGTCGGGTTTGAGGTAATGGTCCAGCGCCTTGTCGGCGGCGGCGTGGAGCTTTCTTGAATCGAGGGTGGCGTAGGGGGAAACCGGGTCGGTTTCGGGGGGATTTGGAGTTGCTTTGAACATGATCGATCTCCGTTATGGGGCCACCACCATCTCGCGACTAAACGGAGGGTGGCGGCTGGACGCAGGTTAGTCGACCGGCGGAGATACGAATTCCGGCGCGCCCGAGGGCGCCCTGCGAACAGCCACCATCAAGTGCGGGGATAGGGAATACCCGACTGGATGACGCTTATACACATGTATCGAACCGCCGGGCGACTAAACCCGATCGCTGATTGGCAGCGACGTGGATCAAGTTACGGGGCTAGGCCAAGGTGCACAAGCCGGCGGATTCTGGCGGATGTGTAGTCCGTTGCGCAAGGAGGTGTAGTCACTTGGCGACCGCCAGAAGGATCAGTGTGAACAGGCATATTGTCTTCCATACCGTTCGTCTGAACTGTCAGATTTTACAGGTAGGCAGAGCTGGGGCCACGAAGTAGAAAGGAAGCCACTTAGCAAAAAACAGGGAAGGAGAGGGTCATGGCAGAAGATGCAGAAGATAAACTTACGAATAATAAAGTTTCACCTCTCTCTGAAGCTAAACTCGTATGGTCGAGACCCTATGTTACGGAGGTGATAAAAAATGGCAACATGATAGTGGTGAAAGGAGGTGGACATGGTGATTGTTTCGTCAGAATCGTTGATGCTCATACCAGTGTCACTTTGAGCAATCAAGTAAAAATGGGGGGGGACGGTCACTTTACGCTGGGTTGTGGCCCTTTTACACCGGGTGAACATTGTTTACTTGTTTGGTTGTGGAATGGCAAAGATGATTGGTGGATGCAGAGCAAGCTGGTAAGAATAGACATTGGAAGTCTAGGAAGTGAACCAATTCTGTCAAAAGAATCGCTCGAAAACGACGCCGTCTTGGAAGTCTCCAATACACAGGTTTCATCTGAACGATGGGGTCCGGGGCAGACTGTAACCCCCGTGTTTTATAACTGGGTGCAGGGAAACATAATGGACCAGTACCAGTACTTTCATCTGGTTGCTCATCCGAATGCGAATATTAATATTATAAATGCCGCAACATGGAAGCAGTTGTGTCCAAATTCAAGAACGAATAGCGATGGTGAGGCTAAGTTGACGCTTACAGAGCCTTTGGATCCAGGCGTTTATGATTTAATTGCTCAGATATGGGATTGGGGTGATTGGTTTGTGCCCAGTGTAGCACTACGTGTTGTGATTCTTCTCAAGCCTCGAATCACAACCAGAATCACTACTTTATTAGAATCGAAAATATCTGGAGACGGAGGAGTCGCCGGGGCGACTATTACTCTGGTGAAAGGTGGTGAAACCTCAGTCTCCGGCAGAGCGATAGTCCGTAGTGACGGTAGTTGGAGCGCGAACGTATCTGGTTTGGTTTTGGGTCATAACACCCTGTACTGTAATCAGTATTTCCCAGATCGCAAGTATCTTGGTAACACATTCTCCGAATGGTCAGATAGAGGCGACGTAACAGTTACTAATCCGACTTTTACTTATCCACTTCAGAATGCGTCAATAAACCGGTACCTACCGTTGAACGTCACGGGTAATGGGGCGGCCCCATATTCCAAGGTTCAGATCTCGATAAAGGGTGGGGGGCATAATTTTGGAAATGCCGATGCGGATCTTTATGGGAATTGGCAAAAAACGCTTGATTTAAGCCGTTCTGATGTAGGGGATTTTACGCTGGCTGCTAGGCATGAAAGATTAACCGACTGGTCGGAAGTCACCTTTCGATTGTTTGATGAAGAGGTCCTCATCTATATTACGCAGCCAAGATCCGGAGATACAATCTATCCAGAAGTGCCGATCTACGGCTCTCACGGTCGGCAAGGTTACACTGTCGAGGTTGTCCAGGATCTCAATTATGATTTCAAAATCGGTGAAGGACTGGTGCGGTCAGATGGGACATGGACGCTGACCACTCGTGCCAATGCAATGCCTCCCGGACCCTTCAGTATTGTGGCGCTTCTAAAGTTTGAAGGTAGGCTTTACGGAAAAAGTGGGCCGGTGGCGATCAAAGTTCGCCCTCCTGCTTTAACCTATGTAACCGTCACCGATCCAAACGAACCCACCGTGAAGTTTTCAGGTACCGGCCATACCGGTGCCACGGTCGTAATCACTATAGAGAGCGGACCGGGCGGCACCGCGCCGCAAAATGTTTTGGTGACAGCTGGCACGTGGGAAACAACGGCGACGAACTGGCCCTTTGGTTCGTACAAACTGAAGGTAATTCAGAAGGTTTCCGACTATGCCAATGGCTGGATTGAATCACAGCCATATACGTTTGCCGTCAATAGAGTGTTAGCAAATACAAGAGACGTCATTTACACGAATGGTTATACGCCGACATTCTCTGGCAAAGGTTACACAGGCGCGACGGTGCATATTTTTAATCAAGGTGGCAACACCGCGGCCGCCCCTGAAGCAATGGTGTCCAACAGTCTGTGGTCGAGTGCTGCGCCTGCGGTGTGGGGGCCGACTTTTAAAAGAGACGTTTATATCAAGCAATATTTGTATGGCACGCAGTCACCGGAATGGACTGTGCTCTGGGTTACCATCCCGCCGTTGGCACCTGTAATTGAAAAGGTGGAAGAGGATGGCCTCTCTCCGAAAATATCTGGCACCTGTTGGCCAGGTGCAGTCGTTAATCTAACGTACAGCGGAGAATCAGGCACACCACATTCACCCGTTGTGACCGATGGCCGCTGGTCCTTTCAGCGTACTCTTCCTTTTGTTCCGGATACCCCTTATACCGTCAGCGTGATCCAGATCGCCGCCGAGCAAACTTCGCCGGCAGCAACCGCGACCTTCATGGTCAAAGTGCCCATGCTTAAACCGCAAATCACTCGCCCGGACGAAAACAGCGAGGTCGGCCGCGATATGACTGTCCAAGGGACGAGCGGCATGGTCGGGGCCACGATGCAACTGCGCGATGCGCAATTCGGTAGAACTCTGGGTGAACCCAAAGTGCTGGGTGAAGAGGGTGAATGGTCGATCGACCTCACCAACCTCGAATTTCGTCGGTACAACATCGACGCACAACAAACGCTCAACGGACGGGAGTCTTTGCGCAGTGATGTGCGCACGATTGAAGTTGTTGTATTGCCACCGATCATCACGAAGCCGATGGAGAACGGAGATCTGCCGCGAACCTCGACACTGGAGGGCTGGGCCATGCCGGGTGGGCGGGTCGATGTCTGGCAGGAGGGCGCAGTCGAGCCTTTACTCACGAACATTCCGGTGGGCAATAACGGCCGCTGGCTAGCTGAGGTGACCTTGCCGGTTGGGGCTAAAACCATCCGGGCCAGGCAGGTTTTTGAAGGGCTGACGTCAAAAGACAGCCGGAAACTGACCTGTAACGTCGTACCAGCGTCGCCGACTTTCGAAACCCCGGCACAGGGCGAACGGATCGGTCGGCGGGTGGTGGCGTCGGGCTTCGGCGTGCCTGGGGACACGGTAAGCGTGAAGCTGATCAACGCGCAGCGTACGGAGTTGGGTCAGAGTCCGGTGCTGGAAGATCGCACATGGTCGTTGACGCTGGAACTCGATGAGCCCGGCATTCTCGTGGCCGTGTCTTCGTGCGATGGGTTCGATTCCGCCGATTCCCCTGAACGATCGGTTTTGCTGGGTACGTACGTGCCCACTATCGAGTCGCCCGCAGCGGGACGCTGGGTCACTCATCCGGTCGAGTTCAACGGCCAAGGCAGGGAGGGGGTCGGAGAAGTAGTGAGCTGGTTTAATCCAGACCAGACATGGGTCGCGGATATTCCGGTCTCAAGGGATTGGCAGGGCGTGGCCACGCGAGAGCTGCCCACTGGCGGCCTGTGGTACCGATTCAGGCAAACCATCACGGACAGCGTGGACGATGCGACGTATTCCGACTGGGTCGACAGTGAGCGCTTCGAAGTCGAGTCTGCGCCGCCAACTGAACCCTGACGCCAAACTTTCGATGAACGGTTGTGAAAACTGTCATTTATGACAGTAGGCAATGGCTGTGTTTAAGCGCCAAATCCCAATCACCGAACGTACAGCATGACGGGATCGTCAGGCTATTGCGGCTGCTATTGACTCAAGGAATCTGAACCATGGCTGACTCGCCCAACCGCCCCGCCGTGCAACTATTCGACGAGGTGATTAGTCCGAAAACACTCGAACAATATTCCAGGTTGCGAACCTATCTCACCGACGGCGGATCAATCTTTCCCCTGGTGGAAAAGGGGCTTGGTGGTTTGGTCCAGGATTTTGAACTCACCCCTCAGGAGGCAGAGCAGTTTCTGCGACGGCTCAACAGCATGGCTGTGTATGTACGACGCCAATTTATCGAGCACACCCTGACGGCCGGTGAAACGGCAGCAACAGGGCCATCGAGCGGGCTGTTGTCGTTTGTCGAGGGTCCAAGTTATGAGACGTTATTCGGCACGGTGTTTGACGCGCTTTGTCCACCGGATGCCCTGGAGTCGATCGCATCGCCAGTGGCTTATCTGATCGAACTGCTGCGATGGATCAACGATCGTATCGAAGTCGTTGGCGACAAAAAAGAACAATATCCCCTGCATGATCGCCGCACAGACCTGAAAGCGCTGGCGGTGGACTTCAACGCGGTGCACAAGTCGGTGTCTTCGGTCGACATCATCGTGTCGGTGCTGGAAGCATTCATCACTAAGCATGGGCCGGCGACTGGGGTTGAGGATGCGTTGATTCTGGCGCGCTACCCGAACGGGCTGCCGTATTACCAGCATTGGGTCACCGTGGACGCCATTGCGCAGCATCATGGGCTGTCGGTGGGCAATTTTGCGCACATGGTTGACTTGCATTTCCCCTATTTTCTACTGTCGGAGGCTTGGGATGCCGATGCCGGACGTGCGCTGGCCCATGCATCGCGGCTGGGGCCTTATCAGCGCAAGTTGCTGACGGAGCCTGCCGTGAAGTTTGACAATAGAGAAACTTTTTATAATGAAAACTTCGGCACAGACAATCTGGGAAAGTATCAAAGCCTGATTGAGGTGAGGGAATTCGGTAAGCGGACAAAACTAGATACACCGAGAATCGAGGCATTGCTATCAATCATCTCTTTTCTGCCTCAGCGCTCAGCCAATGTGACGTACGCCACGGCTACGCCTACAGGCCCGGAAAGCGAACGTTCCGGTTCGGTTTATCTTAATGCATATAGATCACCGGCTGTGGGGGTTAGCGGAAACGGGCCTGATTTCATGCATAAATTGTCAGAGAACACCGATTCCGACACGGGTCTTGACCGATACGACCGACTGAACCGCAAGATTCGTCTGGACAACTGGCTGGGGCTGCCCACCGACCAGGTTGATGCCTTGCTGGTTGCCGCTATCAGGGCTGATGTGCGGGGCGGCGCGGCTAAAGATGTGTGGTGGATAACGGCCAACGTGGTGCACGCATTGGGGCTTTTCCAGTCGTTACGCGAGCGCTACGGTTGTACTGCCCAGGACTTCGCAGTGTTTATCGATGAACTGTCGATTTACGGTCGCGGGGATGCGCTCTCGCAATTCGACCAGGTCTTCAATAACCAAGGTGATTATCGCCAGCCTTTTAAACTCGATAATCAGGAGTTTCCGGTACTGCCTGTAGCAGGGTCGACTGACTTGACGGTCAGCCAACTGTGCAACGGCCTGGATATTGATCTGCAAACCTACACTTACCTCGCCATGGCGATTGCTCAGGCGCATGAGCTCATAGACAAAACCAGACTCAAGCGCAGCACGGCGATTGTTTCCAGTTTTTACCGCCTCGTGAAACTGCCGCGTATGTTGGGCATCACACCGGTAGAAGGCGTGTTGATGCTGACATTGCTGGGAGGGGATAGCTGGGTCAAGGGACTGGCCGGGCTCCCTCAAATCAAAGCCGCCACAGGCGACACGCCGGATGTGTTGAACCTGATCTACGCCATGCATTCGTGCGTGGGCTGGTGCCGGGATCGTGATATTCCGGTGCTGTGGATGCTGCAGCAAGTATCGGAACCGCGTTCAAGTGCCGCCTCGGAACTTGAACTGCAACTGTTCGCGAGGGTCGGCAACCTGTTACCTGCTGCGCGGTTTACCAACGCCACATTATTAATGGCCGGAGTGCCGCCGCTGCCGGCTGCCGATTGGATCGATCTGCTACGGCGCCTGGCCGATCCTGATGGCCTGGTGCTGGCACCGCCCACGACAGAGTCCGATTACCCGGCTTATGCTCGCGAAGAAATCGAAAAGGTGGTCAAGGACGGCTTGGGCGACATTGAAGCCACGGTCCGCGCGAACATTGTCCAGCAGATGTACGGCGTGCTCATGCAGGCCCGCGGTGCTCAATTGTCGGTGGCCAAGGAAAGCCTGGCGGTGTATGCCGGCATTGACGCAGAGCAAGCCGTTCAGGTGCTTGCATGGGCCAATGCATCGATTTATCAGCTACTGCGTCTGGTGTTCGATCGGGTGGGCACGGGGCCTGACGAGCCAGCACGTCGGCGCAACGAACAGTCTGATCCATTGCTTACGCTGATGGCGGATGTGCGTCGTCGCAGTGCGGTGGTGGCCAAACTGAATCTGAGTGCCGTCCTGTTACAGGACTACCTGGATTACGGCCATAAAGCCTGGATAGGTCAGGACAACAAGCACGCGTTCTCGATGGCAACGCTCTATTACCTCACCGCACTCACTCGGGCGTTTGAACTGAGCGAGCAACCGGCGCAGAAACTGCTCGACTACTTGCGTCAGGTCAACCACCTGCCGACGATGGGCGAAAAAGCCACGATACTGGCTCAGCAGGCTTCGTCCATCAAGCTAGCGGAGTTTTTTGGCTGGAGCGTTCAGGAAGTGCGCGAGTGTGTCGGTCGTATCGATCCCGCACTCAAGGTTCTGAAAAATCTGAGACAACTGGACCTTTTTATGCGCATACGCGTGCTGTCGGCGCACAGCGGTATGAATGCCCAGACGATTTTTCTGATCGGCGATTTGCCTGAGTCCGTTGATACAGCCATTGAGAAGCAGGCGTATGCCAACGCCGCTGAGCACGCCCTGCTGAGCCTGTCCGATGCGCGCGAGCCCCTCATTCAAACCTCCAGCGACCTGAATCAACTCGTCGAACTGACGTGCCGTGTGGAAGGCGACAACGAGGTGGTGGCCAATAAACCTGGCGAAAAAATCACTTTTCTGGTGACCCTCAAGGACGCGGCAGGAAACCCATTGAGCGGGGTCAACGTTTATTGGCACGCCACCCTGGGCACCATTGCCACAAAGCCGACCGAGATCGATGGAACACTCAAAGCGGAATTTATCCCGGGCAAAGAGATGGGCTCGGAAACACCGCAGTTCTGGCTGGATCTTTTTGACGCGGTGAATGCCCCCACCATCAGTGTCATGGCCGACCCCTCGACCCTGGGCTTTCCACGGCCACTCATGTCGCCAATACCGCTGGGCCCCGTGGCATCTGGTCACGAAGTCGAACTCTTCGCCACGCTGCTGGACAATTATTCAAATCTTGGAAAAAACAAACTCGTGCGGTGGTCTTTCAAAGCCAAGGACGGGGATAAGGACAAATTGCTCAGTATCCGGCCCGTTCAAGGCTTCACCGATTCGAAAGGTCTTACGCGAGTGTTTGTCTCAAGCCGCACCGGCGGAACATTCACCATCAGCGTCCATAGCGAGAGCGAAACAGAGTCCCTGTTCGAGCCCATTACTTTCGACGGTGATGGGAACCCTTGATGAGGTGTCGCTCGCTGACGTTCGTTCCCCGGTTGAAGCTAAGGAGATAGGATCATGGCATCGAATATCGTTGGTCGGTTGCAGGAAAAGCGTCGCTTCGCGTTGATGGAATACGCAATCGGGAAAGTCAAACAAATAGGGGAAAAGACCTATTCCTTTGTGCATACACCGGACGAGTTGTCCGAACTGCTGCGCATGGATCCGCTGGACAGCTACCCGGTGCAAAATTCCTGGGTCGCTGAAGCGACGAGTTGCGCGCAGCAATTTATTCACGCTGCCTATCGTAAAATGGAGCCCGGTTACACGAAGCACTCGTTCGGCAAACCGGACCTGGACACCTGGGAGCTCTACAATAATTACCCTGACTGGGCGGCGCTGCAATACATCCTGTGCTACCCGGAAAACTTCATCAACCCTTTTGTCCGCCAGCGCAAGTCCAGCCTGTTCAAAACCCTCGAAAACAACCTGAACCAGAGCAGTTTGAACACTGACTCGGTTCAAGCGGCGCTACAGGACTACTTGCACACGTTCGAGAAGACCTGTGACCTGGACGTGATCAGCTGCTTCATGGCTGGCTACAAGGGCGATGTTTCACGCCCGCCAACGCCCGCTCGCGCGGATTATTTCTTCGTTGGTTGCACGCGGACTGCGCCTGGCCGTTACTACTGGCGTAAAGCTGAAGTTGAACTCGGTATCCAGCAAACCGCCGTCAATCCGGCAGCGTGGACTGAATGGCTGCCGATAGAAATTCCCTCGGGTGCGAAGGTGCTGGACCTCCGTCTGGTGTTTTGGAATGGACGGTTGTGCGTGGTGTGGGTCGATTGGCGAGACACACCTGTCGATCAACCGGCGATTTCGGAGTTGCTTTACCGACTCGATATCAACCTGGCCTTCATGACACAAAACGGTCAGTGGTCCGCACCGCTGAGCCTGCATTCTTCTGCGCATGCGAATGACATCACCGCTGGCGCCCGCCTGATTGCGACTGTGCTGGTCGACCATCACCACCCCAAGGGCAAGCTTGGCGTACTGTTGAATAACGGCAAGGCGGGCGTGGATTCCCTCAAGGTCGCGGCGGAACGTGATGTGCTGATGCGCTCTGTGACCGGAGGCGAATACTGGCTGGACTATGTGGCGACGAATCGTTTTATTAAAGCCGAAACGGTACAGCATCCACTGATGCATCAACCGAAGATCGTTGTTTCGACCGATTCCGGCGCGTGGGACTTGATTCCGTATCTGGATTTGCGCGCCGTTGTGATTCCTGTAGGTAACAACGATGTGCTCCTTGTGCAAGGTTTTTGCCCGCGAACGCCATTCCCCGCGGATACAATGGAGCTAGAGTTGAAATTAGTGTCTTCGGCCGGCGGAGACCCGGCTCCGATCAAGAAATCTTTTGGAGTTGAGGGTGGCTGGAGTACCGAATGGCTGGTATTTCAACGGACAAAGGACGGTTGGAATGCCCCGGCTACCTTTACTTTCGGTGAAGCAAATCCCAAGTACAAACGCTTTACCTTAACGATTGGCAACCTTGCGCACTTCACTCCTCCGGCCCTGCAAAAAAACACCGTCGATGCAGCGCAATTTCTCGCGTTCAATCAGGCGGATCTGGCGCTGAAATACACGCGCCTGAACTCGCTGTTCGGTCCCGAACTCGTACAGCGATCCAATATTTCCGTCGATGCTGTACTGGATTGGGACACACAGTTCCTGAAGGAGCCGCCCCCGACCTCTGTGGCGTTCAACGAGTTGAACGGTGCATTCGACGGCGCCAACGGATTGTTCTTCTGGGAGCTGTTTTTTCATTTGCCGCACTTGGTGGCTACACGCTTGCGTGAAGAAGACCGTTTTACGCAAGCGCAGAACTGGTTGCGATACGTGTTTGATCCACAAGGGATTGAGGAGTCCGGTGTCCCGAACCCAAAACCGCTTTACTGGCGTTGCCGGCCATTGACGAACCCCGGTAATCCCGGCTCTGAAATCCAGAACCCTACCGATCCGGACGCCATCGGCTATTCCGCCCCCCGCCATTTTCAGATTCTGATGTTTACCGAGTACGTCAATAACCTGATGGCGTGGGGCGACTGGTATTACCGTCAACTGACTCGGGACAGTCTGGTGGCGGCCAAGTTGTGCTACGTCCAGGCCAAGTTCCTGATGGGCAAGGCTCCCTTGATACGCACTGTGAGCAGCTGGGAAACGGCGACCGTTGACGATCTTTTGAAAAGCAGCGCGTCGCGGCCGGCACTGGAGAAGTTTGAACAACAACTCGATTTCAACCTGAAGGATTTTCCTGCCGCCTCCGATACCCCACCACTGTTGGGGTTGTTGGCGAACGGACCTTTCAAACTGCCGATCAATCAAGTTCTGCTAGATCTGTTTGCATCGCCCGACAATCGATTACACAACCTGCGCAACAACCTCACCCTCGACGGCAGGCCGTTGGAAATCCCACTCTTCAGCCCACCGACAGATGCTGGCCAATTGCTTAGTGATCTTGCTGATGGTGGGGTTGCCGGGCCGAGACCGATGGGGGGGCGCCTGGTGGTAGGTGCTTTTCGCTGGCGCGTTACATTCGAGGCGGCGTTACGTGCCGTGCAGACCTTGCAGGATTACGGTAATCAGGTGCTGGACTTGCTTGAACGACGGGATCGGGCGGAGCAGGAGGAATTGCAACAAAACCATTTGGTGGACCAGAGCGCCTTTGCCGTGACCGTGCAGCGGCAAACCATCGACCAAATGGTAGCAAGTGTGTCTGCACTGTCGAGCAGTCGGGCCGTGGCGCAAGAGCGGGCTGATGCGTATTCGCTACTCTTTGAAGGAAACGTATCGGCGGTTGAATACGAGGTCATGGAGAGCCTGCACAAGTCAAAAATACTGGCGCTTTCCTCTTCAGCCCTAAAGCCGGTGGGTGCTGCTATTGCTGCTTTACCCAACGTGTTTGGGGTGGCGAACGGCGGGCACCGCATTGATTCATTGATCGATGCTGTTTGCTACGGATTGGACATCGCCACATCGGTGCTGCAAATCGATGCGGACAAAAAAGCAACCACCGAAGCCTACCGCCGCCGCCGCGCCGAATGGGAGTTGCAGCGCAATCAGGCACAGGCAGAGGTTCTGGCGATCGGCAGTCAGATTGTCGCGCAGCAACATGCGGTATTGGCAGCCCGGACCAGCCTGGATCAGACCCTGCGGGCCAACAGTCAGGCGTTGACGGTTTACAACTTTCTGAAAAAACGGGCGACCAATGCCGAACTGTTCGGCTGGCTGCTTGGCCAGCTCAAGGTCTTGCATTATCAGGCTTACGACGCGGTGGTCAGCCTGTGCCTCAGCGCCCAGGCTTCGCTTAATGCCGAAACCGGCGATTACGACTCACAGATTCCGCTGCCTCAGGTGTGGGAGGACGGTCGTCACGGCTTGACGGCAGGCGAACACCTGCGTGGGCATTTGCTGCGCATGGAGCGTGAATACCTGCAGCGCCAGGAGCGGCGGCTGGAGTTGATTAAAACCATCTCGTTGCGGCAGCTGTTTGACGACACGGTCGATCCGCAGTCAGGAATAGACAACTGGGAATCTGCATTGGCGCAGTTGCTCAACACTGGATCGCTGGAGTTCAATCTCACCCAATTGTTCTTTGATCGCGATCATTCGGGGCATTTCTGCCGGCAGATCAGTTTGGTCGAAGTCGATCTGCCGGTGCTGACTGGACCTTACGAAAATGTAAAGGCAACTCTGCATCAGGTCAGCAGCACGATCGCGACCAAGGCAACCGCCCAATCAGTGAAGTACCTGCACAATCCTGGCAACGGAGTAGCCCCGGCAGATGTGTTATTCAACCTGCGCAGCGGTCAGCGAATAGCCCTGTCGACAGGCATCGCCGACAACGGCATGGTCGCGATGAAACCCGATGAAGGTTTACTCAATCCTTTCGAAAACACCGGGGCGATCTCTCGCTGGATGTTGAATTTCCCTTGGGCAAGCAAGGAGCCGCAGCTATCGATGCTGGCTTCTTTGACCGACATCATCGTGCGTATTCGTTATACGGCCAAAGTCGGCGAACCGACCTTCACGCGCAGAGTGGAAGACATGGTGACCCAGGCCACAACACCTGGACAAACAAAGCAGGACAAAGGAGCAGGCAGCCATGAGTGAACCCGTTATTAAGGCTGATGAAAGTTTAGTACGCAACGGGTATTTCCTCGAGGCGTTCAACGGTTGGAAAAAAGGCCCGATCAGTCAGGATTATCTCGGTCCAGAGAGTGAGTTTTATCAGGATGAACGCATCACTTTTATGGCTGCCGGTAATCAGTCTTCCATCAGTCAAGAGATAACACTCCCCATAGATGCCAGCGGTAGTGCACGGTATATCCTGAGCTTTCTGTGCGAGACACGACATACCAAAGCGGGATTGATGCGGATCAGCATCAACGGGTCGGAGGCAAAACAGGAGATCAGTCTTGAGCCGGGCAAGCAACGTAATCAGGAGGAAGATCAGGCGCGTCTCACTCGCGGTCAACCGCTGGTCTACGCTCCTATCGAGTACGAAGTAGAACTGCAGCTAGGGCTTAAAAGTCAGGACGTCATTACCATAGGCGTGTTCAGTCCCAAGAACGAACCTTCAGACGTTAGTTCGAAGATCTGCTTCACCCGAATCAGACTCGCTTTGCACCTGGGACCGGTAGAGGTGCGGACATTGTTGCTCGACGACATGCCCGTTCCGAAAGGCAAGCCTTTATACCTGTGCGTGGACGCCGCCCACAAGGTTAAGTTCGAGCTTGCACAAAACAACGAGTGGTGGGGTACCGAAGCCGCGCTGATCAGCGAAAACAATCCGGATGACGCGATTCTCGCGACGCCGGATTGGCGCGTCAATCAACCGGTTGAGAGGGCGTGGTTGATCAGTTGCCCGCGGATGGAAGTTGACGTACCCATCCCCCTTTCACTGATCCTGCGAAACCAGTACACCGCCGATCCTTACCAGGTGAGCGGATCGCTCGGACATCATCGATTGGCGTTCCTCGAGGTGGTTGAATCTGCTTATCACCCGGTGCTTGAATACGACCAGAGTGTACGGTTGGGGGTACAGGTGATTTCGCATTACACCTCGCTGCCTCTCAGCGGGAGGCCGGTGACCTGGACGCTTGGCGGTCAGCAGGTAATGGAGGTTATCCCTACCAATGACGAAGGCTGGGCTTACTTTGAGTTTCAGCCGACGCAAGCGGGTGATATCGAGATCCAGGCATCGGTCGAGAGCTTGTACTTTCCTACTGGCGTCGTCACTCACAGGTTTGCAGTCCGAGTCTTGGCCACGGATCCGTGGAAGGATATATCAGCAGTCGTCGAGGGCGTCGCGACGCGTTGGGAAGAAAAGACCGGCTATCCCAATCGGGGTGCTGTTTATCCCGTGATCGTCAAACTACCTGCCGACAGTCCGTTGCAGGGAGCTGAGATTGCGTTGCATTGGAGCGGTGACGCCCATGAGCAATTGGGCGTTGTTGTCAGCCCGGCGCTAGAGCACCCGGTGCCGGCCACGGGTGTCGAACTGAACTGGACACTGACCAGCGATGATCTTCTTGACGGTCGATTCGAGTTGGCGCTGGTCTGCTCCTCTCTATTACTGCCTTCGCCGAAAAAGCGCATGTCGCTGGCGCGCAACGTGGTCAACGTCGGCGAAGTGCGGGAGGCCGACAAGTTTCCGGTTATCGATGAAAACGAAAGTGTGCTGTTACGGGTTCAGGTGGTCCATGTCATTGCCAGCGGCACCGGCGATCCGGTCAACAATGCGCTGGTTGAGTGGAAGACGCCCGAGGGCACCATTTCGACCCGCTCCGGAGCCGGTGGCTGGGCCAGTGTGCGGTATATGCCAGAAAGTGCCGGGGATAAGATCGTCATGGCCAGCATCAAGGCCCATCCGGAAGCCGTGGCCACTGAGCGACCTTTCAATGTGAAAGCGATCGCGAGCAGCCCCTGGAAGAGTGAGGTCAAGATTTTCCTTGATGGGGAGGAGGTCGATCGGGGTGCGCTGGGCGTGCTCTGTCGGCGTGGCCAGACTCATACGCTGAAGGTTGTGCCAGTCGCCGGTAGTCCCTGGATCGGCAAAAATGTCAGTTTGCAGTGGCGCGGTGTTGCACCGGCTATCGGGCTGGTACTCAGTGATCCCGGAACGCCTAAACCTTTATTGGCAACCGGTGTGGAATGGACACTCGCCTCAGCGGTGGCTTTTAGTATCAGCAGTCTGTTTGAGCTGGAGTTACACATTGAAGGCGTTGCCATCGCACGAGAGTTGTCCGGGCGATTGGTGTCAGTGGATCTGACAGAAGAACTGCGGCTGATGCTCGATCAAATATCGGCAGTGCTTGACGGTCAGACGCTCTATCCGTGCCTGGGTGCACTGCATGATTTCAATGTAGTGCCGAACGCGCTGAGCCCCTTGGTGGGATTGAAGGCGTCGCTGACGTGGTCGGGTACACCCGCCGATCAGTTGGGCGCAATCATTACGCCGGCTTTGGATCAACCACAATCCCTCGACGACGGGGGAGCACGCTGGGTTTTTGACTTTAAAGCCAGTCAGCATTCGGGTGAGTTTGGCGTGGCGTTGACTGTGCCCCAGTTGAATTTTGTCGCTGTCGTCAAACCAATGAAGCTTGCGCATAACAAGGTCAGGATTGCGGCATCGCGCGAATCGGCGGTGGATCCGGTTATCGGGCAAGAGCCCGCCAGGCTGTGGGTGCAGGTGTTCTCTCATTTCACCGGAAAAGCGGTGGGTGGGGTGCCGGTGAACTGGGTGGACTCCAGCGTGGTGTTAACCGATGAGAAGGGCTGGTCCGGGTTTTCTTTTCCCCCGGCTGATGCTCATCAGGAGCATCAGGTTAAGGCGGTGGTGCAGAGCCCTTACGACGGATATCAGGAGCAACGCGTCATGACGGTCCGTGCGCTACCGCGCGATCCGTGGGCGGAGCTGATGGTCAGTTTTGATGGCCTCGAACTCAAGCCCTGGGGCCAGAAAACCTACTTCCCGCGTCGCAAGGGTGAACACTCGATTGCTTTGGAGGCCCCAGCAAACAGCGAGTTGCTGGGTCGCGATTTGACACTCGGAATGACCGGGACCGGACCTGCTGCATTGGCTATCAAATTTTCGTCGTCAGGGCTCGGGGTGCCACGACGGTTTGAGAGCACGGGATTGAAATACCTGTTCAACGTGGGCGATCTGAAGGATGGAAGTTTTGCGTTGCGCCTGTCCTCGGAGCGGCTGGCGAGCCTGTCGCCGGCGAATGCGATGTCCGTGGGGGAAGGCTCGCAGGTGCTGAAAATCAGCGGCAGCAGCGTTTATCAGACGCTGGATTGGGGGCAGAAATTTTGTTGGCAAGTTACGGTAATGTCAGTCATCAGTGGCAGGCCAATGGTGGGGCAGACGGTGACATGGCGCAGTCCGGATCTTGGGGTCTTGACCTCTGTGACCAATTACTACGGGGTGGCGAGCATTTGTTTTGTTCCGACTATCCCCGGCAAGACTGAGCTGACAGCGACGGTAGGCTTGGAACTGAACTCGGATTCCGTGTCAGTAGCTTTTACATTGAACGAACCACGTAAGATCAGTGAGTTTTTTGTGCCCGTACGCACTCAGTCATTTGACTCTTTTGCACAAGTCAAGATTGTGTCAAGCCGAAACGGCATGCCACTAAAAGACGTCGAGGTGATGTGGGAATACTGGGATAAACCGCTACCATCGTCATTTACGAATGTCGACGGCATTGCACAGTTGAACTTTTTATCGGTGGACGCAGACGGCCGTGGTTTATTATCAGCGACTGTAAAGGGCGGCGAGCTTGGGTGGGAAACGGCGACCTTGAAATATAGCGGGTTGGTTCCGGTCATTCATTATCTGACAAGTTCCGAATTGACCATTGCTTGGGGGAAAGAAGCGAGTGCCGAGATTAGAGTGATTTCGCGCTGGGACGGTTTGCCGCGAGAGGGCATCCAGGTTCGATGGGAGTTTCCTGAATTGTCTTTGCCAGCGACGATTACAGACATGGAAGGGAAATCGCGGATAACCTTTACACCCGCTCAGGCAGGGCTTCAAAAACTTGCCGCGACAGTAGGTTTGGGGGATACAAAGTCGTTGGATGTGGAGGTACTCCCGCCTCTGCGCATGATGACTGACATCGAAGGCGGTGGGCAGTATCCGATTGATGGCACTGCAGTTATTGAATTTCGGATCCTTTCATTGACTGACGGCCAACCCATTGTCGGCAAGGAGGTCCACTGGCAAAAAAGCAGCGCGCCTGATGGCACGTCAATGTCTAATCAAGAAGGCAGAGTACATAAAACATATTTCTCGGAGGGGATGGTTGGTTATAAGGTCATTCGTGCTTTCATCCTCAATGAATACGGCACTGTTCAGGATCAAGAGAGCTTCCGTCTTCAATTCGATGACCCAGAGTTGCCTTAAAGTCGGTGTGGGTTCACAGACAGGTAACCGGGATGCGTTCAAGCCGTACCGCTCCGTTTCCAGTTTAAGTAACGCGTCACCAACTCGGCCCCCAGCTCCGAGGGCCGAGCATCCACCACCGGCACTCCATGAGCATTCAACCGCTCATGGAGTTGCGCCCGGTCATTCAAATACTCCACCGCCCCGCAATACGCCAGCGCCTCCGGTAACGTTTGCACCGGTGCGTGTCGCAGGTTGTCGAGCAAGTCTTCGCGCAGGCTCGCCACCAACACTCGATGTTGCTTGCCCATGCGTTTGACGGCGGTGAGTAATTCTTCATCGTCCTCATCCCGCAGATTTGTAACCAGCACCACCAACGCCCGACGTTTTTGTCGTGCCAGTAGCAGCGTGGCGGCGGCCTGATAGTCGGCGGGGCGCTGGGTGCTGTCGAGGTCGTAAACAGTGTTGAGCAACACGTTGAGCTGGCCCGTGCCTTTGACCGGGGCAAGGTAGTGCGGACGATCGCTGGCGAAGGTGCTCAAGCCCACCGCATCGCCCTGGCGCAACGCGATGTAACTGAGCAACAGGCACGCATTGAGTGCGTGATCGAAATGGGCGAGTTCGCCGTCCTGGCTGCGCATGCGGCGGCCGCAATCGAGCATGAAGATGATCTGTTGATCGCGTTCATCCTGGTACTCGCGGGCGATGGGCGTGCGCTGGCGGGCGGTGGCTTTCCAGTCGATCTGGCGCAGGCTGTCGCCTTCACGGAATTCACGCAACTGATGGAATTCCAGACCCAGGCCACGACGTTGGCGCTGGCGCACGCCGAGCTGGCTGAGCCAGTTATCCACCGCCAGCAGTTCACCGCCGTAGAGGCGGGCGAAGTCGGGGTAGACGCGGGTGTTGTCGACCACGTTGAGCAGACGTTTATCGGACCATAAACCCAAGGGGCTTGGCAGGTTGATTTCGCAGTGTTCGAAAGTGAAGTGGCCGCGTTTGAGTGGGCGAAGTCGATAGCCGACAAGGCTCTGTTGGCCGGGGTGCAGTTCGACCTCCAGTGGCAGGTTTTCGAAGCTCAGGCCATCGGGCACGTGGTCGAAGAGGTGTACGTTCAGTGATTCAGTGAAGTCATGCTCGACCTCCAGTCGCACTTCACTCCATCGACCGAGTGCCAGGCTGCCGGGCATTTGTCGCTGGAGGCGCGGGGAGGGCAAACGCTTGAGGCGAATAGCGTCCAGAACGGCCAGGGCCAACACCGCCAGCAACAATCCCCAGTTGATAGACAGCAGCCTCGACGGTACGTCGAATTCCAGTGCCCGCAATGTGCCCAGCACAATGCCGATGACCAGCAGGATTGCGAGCCAGATCAGCAACAGGCGCGAGGGTTTCATCAACGCACACCTTTTGTGGCGAAAGAGCTTTTTGTGGCGAGGGAGCTTGCTCCCGCTGGGCTGCGAAGCGGCCCCAACATTTCTGATAAGGCGAAGAGCTTGCCAGCGCTGCGCACTGGAGCGGGAGCAAGCTCCCTCGCCACAGGGTTTGTGTTGGACGGGGATGTGTTCACAGCCGCGGCGCCGGCACTTGATCGAGCAATTGCCTGAGCACTTGATCGACGTCCAGCCCTTCGATGTCGAGTTCCGGCGCAATGCGCACGCGATGACGCAGCACCGCCAGGGCGCAGCCTTTGATGTCATCCGGAATCACGAAATCGCCACCGCGCAGCAGCGCACGGGCGCGGGCGCAACGCACCAGCGCGATGGACGCACGCGGCCCGGCGCCGAGGGTCAGGCCGGGCCAGGTGCGAGTGGTGCGGGCCAGACGCACGGCGTAATCGAGCACCTGATCGTCCAGCGCCAAGTCGCTGGCAATGCGCTGCAAGGCCAGCACGTCCTTGGCTTGCAACACGGTGCGCAGCGGCTGCACGTCGAGCATGTCGGCGCGGGTCGAACGGCTGACCTGGCGCACCATGTCCAGTTCTTGCTCGGCGTCGGGGTAATCCATGCGCACCTTGAGCATGAAGCGGTCGAGCTCGGCTTCAGGGAGGGGATACGTGCCTTCCTGCTCGATCGGGTTTTGCGTGGCGAGCACCATGAACGGTTGCACGATGGGCAGGGCGCGGCCTTCGAGGGTGACCTGGCGTTCCTGCATGGCTTCAAGCAGCGCCGCCTGGGTTTTCGCCGGAGCGCGGTTGATCTCGTCGGCCAGCAGCAGGTTGGTGAACAGCGGACCCTTGCGCAGTTTGAACTGCTCGGTGTTGAGGTCGTAGACCGCGTGCCCGGTGACGTCGCTGGGCATCAGGTCGGGGGTGAACTGGATGCGCGCGAACTCGCCGCCGAAGCAGCGGGCGAGGGCGCGCACCAGCAGCGTTTTACCCAAACCCGGTACGCCTTCGAGCAACACATGGCCGCCGGCGATCAGTGCGGTGAGGACGTCGTCGATCACGCTGTTCTGGCCGATCAGGGCTTTTTGCAATTCGGCTCTTACCGCCTGGGCCAACTGACTGGCGCGCTGGCGTTGCTGGGCGGCGTGGGTCGCGCTGCCGGGCTCGAACTGTTGACTCATAGCGTGTTCCTCAAGGTTTGCAGGTGGGCGACCTGACGGCTGAAATCAGCGCTGGACAGCCGCTGTTTCGGTCGCGGGCTCATCGCCTGGCTGATGGCGCGTGTAGGTTGGCCGGTCAGGCGCGCGAGCACCAGCCATTGCTCGGCAACGCCGAGTTGTTCGAAACCGGGATGACGGCGCCGCACACGCCGCAGGATGTCTTGTTGCAAGGCGTGCAGCAGGTGCTGCTGACCTTTGCGACGGAGCATGAAATCGGCGCTGGCGCGCAGGTGTTCCTGAAGTTGCCGGCGACCTTTCGACGCCGGTACGAGCAGCGGACCCTGGCGCACCGCAACATGCCTGAGCGCGAGACCGATCAGGGCGATGAGGGCCACCAACGCCTGAGGGAAGTTACGCAACAGCAACGTCAGCAAGCTGTCGTGATCGGTGTTGAACAGCAAGGTCACGCTCGTGTCGGCGGTGAGGTACCAGAGCAACCACGCGTTGTCGTATTGACCGATGTCCGGGGTTTTCCACAGGTCGGCGTCGGTGACCACGATGATCGAACCGAGCCCGTGGTTGAGCTGCATCATGTGCGTGGCCTTGCCGCTGTTGGCCCAGGCTTGCGCCAGGTTTTTCGGGTCTTCGAGATGGAACGCGGTATCGAAGCTGGCGTAGGCCGGTGCGTTCTCATCTTCCAGGTACAACTTGGTGAGTTTGGGGAACGGGTCGTCGAGGATGTCCGGCGGCGGCTCCTTGAGGTCTTTGCTTAGTGACTGGTGAACCTGCACGCGGTCGAGCAGCAGGTCGTTGCTCTGGCCGGTCTTTTCATCCCACAGCGATTGGGCGACGAACAACAGACGCCCGCCAGCCCGGGTCCAGTTCATCACTTGATCAATCTGGCGCGGCGTCATGTTGTAGCGATCGCCCAGCAACAACAGGCTGTGCTGATGCGGATCGAGGGTGGGCAGCACGTCGAGGCTGTTGGCATGGCCCACAGTCAGGCCCTGTTTACGCAGGAAATGCTCGGCGGCCAGATAAGGATTGGCCTGGGCTTCGGGTGTAGGGCCGTGATCGATTTCTGCCTGATAGGGCGTGGCCTTCAGGTACAGATAAACACTCAGCGCACCCACCAGTACGGCGATGAACACGCCGACCGAAAGCCACGAACGCCGGCTCAACGGGCCGCTCCCGGGCCGAACAATGTCCGCCAGCCGTCACACAATTCCTGTTGCAAATGTGCGGGAGGCAATCGATGACCGTAGGCCATGTTCTGCCAGTGCCCGGTCAGGGTTTTGCTGAAGGCGAGCAAGGCCGGTTGATGCAGTTGCTCGACGCGTTGCAGCACCTCGCCTTCAGTGTCGGCGGGTTTGAGCGCCATGTTGTGGTCGTGCAACAAATGGCTGAGCAGGGCGCGATAGAGCAGCCCAAGGGCCGCGCGCGGATTGGTTTGCCAGAGGCTTTCGGCGCTGGCGGCGATGTCGGCGGGCAGGGTTTCTCGGCTCAGGTCCAGGCCGAACGCTTGCTGCGGTAATGGGCGTGCGGCCTTACGGTTTAACGTTGGTCGACGGCTGACGAACGCCAGCAGCCAGTCGCGGTAATGCCAGATCAACAAGCCGACGCCTCCGATTACCGAACTCCACAGCAGCACTTCAATCAAGTTGGCGAGAAAGCCGAAATGCTGGCTGTCGAGCAGGCGGGCCAGCGTCTTCAGCCACTCAGGTGTTTTCCCGTCGTCCGGGGTTTTGGCGTCGGGTTTGTCCTCGCCAAATCGATAGCGGGTCACCGTTTCCTTGTTTTTGAACGGCGGCTGATCGAGGAGGGTCTTGATGCTGTCTCTGGAGGCCTGGCTGTTCAGTGGTTGATCCAGCAGGCGTGGGCTGTCCGGGGTAATGACCGGCTCGGTGGCCCAGACGTTTTGCGTGGCAGGCACCAACAGGAAGGCCGCCAGCAGCAAAGTGACCGCTGTGGCGTTGAGGCGTTGGCGCAATCGGCGGAACACCAGCTCGATGTCCCAGGCTTCCAGCACCGTACGCCGATTCAGATAAAGGCTGAAACCGCAGGCGACATAGATCGGTTCCCAGACAATCAGCACCAGCACGTAAAAGGCGTTGGTCAGGTGTTCCAGCCATTTCCAGTCCTGTGTGGCGGCGGTGATCAAGGTCTGCCAGCTCCAGTCGAGTTCGACCTGCTGTGGCAGGAACATGTAGAACAACACCATCAAGCCGATCCACAGCGCACTTTCCAGGTGCACGCCGATGATCGTCAACCACTGCGCGGCGCCGGCGTTGCGCTGCAGCAGCACCCGCAAGCGCTGTTGTCGTTCGTCGCCCGCCAGGCCTTCGAGTTGGACCACCGGCATCAGAAAACTGCGGCTCAGGCTCAGGCGTCGCCAGGTCAGGCTGGCCAGCAGTTGCGGCTTGAGCAGGCGCGGCCATTGGCGCAACGCCTGCTTTAAGGTGGGCGTTTCACCGAACATGGCTTTGGACAGGATGTACAACGGCAGTCGCTCGAACGCCGGTTTCAGCCACCAGAAGATGAACACGGCGAGGGAGGGTGAGTCCCACAGAAACAAGGTAAGCAGGGCGAAGACCGGCACAGTGATGATGGCCCAACTGGTCATCAGCAAGCGTCGATGGCGCTGGCTCAGCAGCACACCCAGGTCCATGGCTTCCCAGGAGGTGCGCGGGCGGATCACCACCGTGGCGTCACTCAGGCGCATGGCGGGTACGTCCGGCAAACAGCAGGTAAGTCGCCACCAACAACCACAGCGCCGCGCCGACCAGGTATTTGGTCATGGGTGCCGGTGCGGTCATCGACGACCAGTAGGCTTCGATGAACGCGGCAATCAGCAAGAACAGCATGACGCCGCAGATCAGCAACACGCTTTTGCGCGCCGCCAATCGCAACGCCTCGGCACGGGGCAGGCGCCCCGGTGCGATCAAGGCCCAGCCCAGTTGCAGCCCGGCGGCACCGGCCAGGGCGATGGCGCTCAGCTCAAACGCGCCATGCCCGATCACGAAGGACCAGAAGGTTTGCCCGTACCCGATGTGCGTCAAGTGTCCGGCCACCGCACCGATCATCAAACCGTTGAACATCAGGAAAAACACGCTGCCCAGGCCAAACAGCAAGCCACTGGCAAAGGTCTGAAAGGCGATGCCGATGTTGTGCATGATGTAGTAACCGAACATTACCCAGTCTTCACTGGCGGCGCGTTCGGCCGAACGGCCCAAATGACCGGCGACCGGGTCGTACATGCTCTGCATTTCATTGACCTGTTCGACCGGGATCAGGTTGTAGACCAGGTCCGGGAACAGGTACACCAGCAGCGCGAAGACGATCAGGCTGCCAAAAAACATCAGGCCGGCGGCGAGCACGAAGCGCCATTGTTCGCGCACCAGTCGTGGGAAACCGGCAAGGATAAAGCTCAGTATGTTGGCGCCCAATGGGCTGCGATGCCGATAAAGCTGTTGATGCCCGCGCAGTACATGTTGCTGCAACGAGTCGATCAGGAAACTGCTGTAGCCGCGCTCCTGAGCCAGTGCCAGCTGTTGGCAGAGCCGCCGATAGTCTTTCGGGAAACTGGAGACACCGGAAGGTTTCTTGCCTCGCTCCAGCTGTCCGAGCATCAGGGAAAACCGCTCCCATTCGGCTTTGTGGCGATTTTCGAAAAGACTTTGTTTCATGTGGGCCCCAACAAACCACGGGCGATGCCGTTGAGTTCGGCCACAGCGCGTGGTGCCGGAACCTGCAACGGTTGGGCGAGGATGGAGGCGAGCTCATGGGTTCGTGCTTCGGAAAGTTCGCCCTGGCGTTCGGCAAACCCGAGGATGGCGCGTTGTTCGCTCAGCGTCAGGGCGAACGCCGGGCGCCGAGGCTGGACGTCGGGCAGTTGCGGTCGGGTCAACGGTTGTTCGCGGTAGATCACCAGCGTGCCGGCGGCCAGGTCGCCGAGGCGTTTGAAGGAGGGGTGTTGCAGGCAACTGATGGCGCCGAGGAAGTAGCCAAACGGCAACAGGTCGACGAATCGCAACAGGTTGCGCAACAGCGAGGCAGACCAGCCGATCGGGGTGCCGTCGTCGTGCACGACGCGCAACCCCATCCATTGTTTGCCCGGGGATCGGCCCTGATTGAGCACTTCGAACAGCACCATGTACCACCAGCTCACTGCGAACAGCAGAATCGAGCCCAGCCCGGCGCCGAGTTTTCCGAGAAACGCCAGCACGATAAACAGCACGCCGAGTATCAGACCGCGCAGCCCGAGGTCAATGGAGAAGGCCAGCGCACGAACCATCAACCCGGCCGGGCGCAGTGGCAAGTCGATGCCTTCGGGCGTCTCGACTTGATACCGCGTATCCAGTGGCGGGGACAGCGTCGCTTTCCTTGGCAGTGCTGTGGTCTCGAGCATGGGCAACCTTGATGTGGCCTGTTCGGGATTCGATGTCCGTCCGATGCTAGCAGCCTCTCGGGGGGAAACGACATAACTATGTATTGCACGTTACGTAACCAGACCTGATTGAATGACAAGTTACTGGCCGGGGCGGGATGTGAGCGCCTAGACTTTGCCGATCTTCAGTTCAGGAACAGCCCGTGACCTCGATCTTCTGGTACGACTATGAAACCACCGGCATCAACCCCCGATGCGACCGCCCGCTGCAGGTGGCGGGGATTCGCACCGACTTCGATCTCAATGAAACAGACGAGCCGGTCAATCTGTTTTGCCAGCTCGGCGACGACATCCTGCCGCATCCGGCAGCGTGCGCGATCACTGGGATTACGCCAGGCCAACTGGAAGAACACGGTCTGAGCGAAGCCGACTTCATGACCCGGGTGCATGCTCAACTGGCTGCGCCGGGTACGTGCGGGGCGGGTTACAACACCTTGCGTTTCGATGACGAGATGACCCGTTACAGCCTGTACCGAAACTTTTTCGACCCGTATGCGCGCGAGTGGCAGGGCGGCAACAGCCGCTGGGACTTGATTGATGTGGTGCGAGCCGCCTACGCCTTGCGTCCTGATGGCCTCGTCTGGCCCACCGATGATGAAGGACGGGTGACCCTCAAGCTCGAACGGCTGACCGCCGCCAACGGCATTGATCACGGCAATGCCCACGAGGCGCTGTCGGACGTTCGCGCCACCATCGCCCTCGCTCGTCTGATTCGCGAGAAGCAGCCGAAGCTGTATGACTGGCTGTTTCAATTGCGCAGCAAGCAAAAGGTGATGGACCAGATTCGGCTGTTGCAACCGATGGTGCATGTTTCCGGGCGATTCTCGGCGGCGCGCAGTTATGTCGGTGTGGTGTTGCCACTGGCCTGGCATCCGCGCAACAAAAACGCCTTGATTGTGTGTGACCTGCATCTGGATCCCCAGGGTTTGCTCGATCTGGATGCAGACACCTTGCGCCAGCGACTGTATACCCGTCGCGATGACCTGGCCGACGGCGAACTGCCGGTGCCGCTCAAACTCATTCATATCAACAAGTGCCCGGTGGTGGCACCGTTGTCGGTACTTCGTCCTGACGATCAGCAACGTCTGGGGCTGGACATGGCGCTTTATCAGGAGCGCGTACTGCGGCTAAGTGACGCACAACAAGTTTGGCGAGATAAAGTGCTGGCGATTTATGCCGGCGAAGATTTCACCCCGAGCCAGGATCCCGAACAACAGTTATACGATGGTTTTATCGGTGATCGTGACCGTCGGCTATGTGAGCAAGTCAGGGCGGCCGACCCTGCCCAATTATCACAAGAGCAGTGGCCTTTCGATGACGAACGTTTACCTGAACTATTGTTTCGATATCGAGCACGCAACTTCCCCGATACGTTGAATTTCGAGGAGCAAGAGCGCTGGCGAATATTCTGTCAGCAACGTTTGTCAGACCCCGAACGGGGGGCGCCAAATACGCTTGAAACTTTTGTTGAAGCCGCAGCCCAATTGAACGTTAGTGCTACAACGTTTCAGCGAGAGGTGCTCAATGAATGGCAAAATTATGTCCAGGGATTACGCAAACGTTTGAATCTTTGAAATCGAAAAATACCCGGTGCTTATTTCTGACATAAAAAAACGCCAGCATCAGCTGGCGTTATTTTTTGTCGCGGATAAGTCTTTGACAACCTCTGGCGCTTAGCCCAGCAGGGTAGCCCAGCCTTCAACCACGTCACCGCCCCACTTGGCTTTCCACTCTTTCAGAGTCTTGTGGTTGCCACCTTTGGTTTCGATGACTTCGCCGTTGTGCGGGTTTTTGTATTGTTTAACTTTGCGAGCGCGCTTGGTGCCGGTAGTTTTTACTGCGCCGCCGCGTGGCGCTTTGCTCTTGGACTCTGGATCCAGCAGCGCGATGATGTCACGCAGGGACTTGGAGTATTCGCCCATCAGGGTGCGCAGTTTGCCTTCGAATTCCAGCTCGGTTTGCAGTTTGTCGTCTTGGGACAGGTTCTTCAAACGGGCTTGCAGCTCTTTGATAGCTTCTTCGGTGGCGCGATATTCGTTGATCAAGGACATGAGGACTACCTTATGTTGGGCGCTGGATGGCAGGGTGACAGTGCCGCAATAATAGTCAGGGTGTTTCATCAAGTAAACATTTAACCGGTGTTTTACTTAAATTAGTTGCGATGAATAGGGCACCCATTGAAGGCAGAGTTAAAAGTGTGACGCAGTCATCACAGATATTCACAATTGAATGCTTGAAGATTGACTACAAGAACACCATCGCGCGGGTGGCAAGGTGCTGCCGGAACCTGTTCCACCGACCCGCGAGCAGGTCGATGTGTCATCAATACTGCAGTTTTGCTGCGCAATCGCTAGAATGGCGGCCTTTGCGAAGTTCTGGAGTTTCCCCCTCATGCGCACTTTTCGGCTGGTGATTGCTTGCCCGGACCGCGTCGGCATCGTTGCTAAAGTCAGTAACTTTCTGGCGTCACATAACGGCTGGATCACTGAAGCGAGCCATCACTCGGACAATCAGAGTGGCTGGTTCTTCATGCGTCACGAAATTCGTGCCGATTCGCTGCCTTTCGGTATTGAAGCCTTTCGCGAAGCGTTTGCACCGATTGCCGAAGAGTTCTCGATGAACTGGCGCATTACCGACACCGCGCAGAAAAAGCGTGTCGTGTTGATGGCCAGCCGTGAGTCCCACTGCCTGGCCGACCTGCTGCACCGCTGGCACAGTGATGAACTGGACTGCGAAATCTCCTGCGTGATTTCCAACCACGATGACTTGCGCAGCATGGTCGAGTGGCACGGCATTCCTTATTACCATGTGCCGGTCAATCCACAGGACAAAGAGCCGGCCTTCGCCGAAGTTTCGCGCCTGGTCAAACAGCACGATGCCGAAGTGGTGGTACTTGCCCGTTACATGCAGATCCTGCCGCCTGAGTTGTGCAGCGAATATGCACATAAGGTCATCAACATTCACCACAGCTTCCTGCCGTCGTTCGTCGGCGCGAAGCCGTATCACCAGGCGTCGATGCGTGGCGTGAAGTTGATCGGTGCGACCTGCCACTACGTGACCGAAGAGCTGGACGCCGGTCCGATCATTGAGCAGGACGTGGTACGCGTCAGCCACAGTGACAGCATCGAAGACATGGTGCGGTTCGGTCGTGACGTCGAGAAAATGGTGCTGGCCCGTGGTCTGCGTTATCACCTGGAAGACCGGGTGCTGGTGCATGGCAACAAGACCGTGGTGTTCTGATACCTGCACAACACGGTTGAAATTCGAAGGGCCTGGGCGTTCAATCGCCTCAGGCCCTTCGCCGTTTCTGCACTGAGGACATGACCATGGCCGATCCACTCGACAAAGCCACCTCCAAAGCCCCCGCCACGTTGGGGGAGGGCTGCTTGAGTCGCTACGACCCGGATGACATGAGCCCCGAGGATGGCACGGAGTTTCCCGGTGCCGCCGAGCTGTGGGACCAGTTGCAGCAAGAACCTGAAGACATGCCTAAGCCTGCTTGAACTTCATCAGCTTCTTGAGCAATGGCCGACCCAGCATCAGCAAAAACACCGGCCCACCCACCACCAGGTAAAAGTAATACGTCACCGCCCGCCAGATCAGAATCGCCGCGGCGGCGGTGGATTTCCCCACCATGGGCGCCAGCAGCGCCGCCGATGTCAATTCCGCCGCGCCGGCACCGCCCGGTAACAGGCTGAATTGCCCGGCACTCAGCGACAGCATCTGGATCAGGAAACACCAGGCCCACTGCAGGTCCGCCCCGAGCCCGCGCAACGCCAGATACAGCACGCTGTACCGCAGGAGCCAATGCACGCAGGTCAGCGCAAACACCTTGATCAACGTCAGGACCGGCAGCTTCAGCGTGTCAGTGAACGCCGCCAGGAAGTGCAGCAGCTTACGCGCCCAGCGCAGGCGTGTGGTGCCTTGGACATTGAGGCGAACGAGCAGTCGCCCGCTCAAGCGAATCAGTAGTCGATGGTAGCGCGCCACCACCACGCAGCTGAGCAACCCGCCGAACATCGAGACGGCGCTGACGATCAGCAGCCATTCCAGGCGTTCGCTGAGGTGCTGGAACAACGCATAAATCAGAATCCCGCTCAACGCGCAGAGAAAAAACAGCAGGTCGCTGAGTTGGTCCATCGCAAACACTGCGCTGCCCCTTGCCGGACGCACGCCGTTACGCGCCAGCAGCGCCATGATGGTCAGCGGTCCGCCGCTGCCGCCGGGTGTGGCGCAATAGGCGAACTCGGCGGCCATCACCACGCCGAGGCTTTTGACCCGGCCCACCTTGTCGCGCTGATCACCCAGCAACAGGCGCAAGCGTAAGGTGTTCACTCCCCAGCACAGCAAGATCATGCCGAACATGATCAGCAATTCATTCAGCGGAAAGTTTTGCAGTCGTGACCATGTCTCGTTGCCGCCCAGCAACAACGGAATCAGCACCGCCGCGAGCAGGGCGATAAACAGCAGTATTCCCCGGCTCATGCGGCGCGACCGAGACGGTCACTGTGCAGCGAAAGCCACTGGGCCTTGGTCATCGGCACGCGCCCCTCATCGAGCAAACGCTTTAGGGTTTGCAGCCAGTAATGGCGTGAAAACCCGTGACGCATGTCCACCGGGTGCAGGCCGAGTCGAATCACCGGCACTTGCCGCCAACGCTGTTCACGCTGATCGCTGACCAGTTTCGACAGGCCCCGGCGCCAGGCGCTGCGCGCACTCCAGACCAGCCCCGGCGCATCGATGGCAGTGAAATCCGGCAGACGATAGAGATGCTGTGGGTCGCTGGTGTAGCTCAGCGGCAACTGGCGTAATGCCTGGCGGGTGCCTTCGCTCATCAGCCAGGCCGGAGCGACGAAGCCTTGCAACGGCCAGTGATAACGATTGAACACTTCGATGCCGGCCCGCAGGCGGGCGAGGGCGGCGGCTTGGGACAGGCTGTAAAACTCGCCTTCGTGGGTGTAGATCCGGCGCATGAACCAGTCTCTGGGATTGCTGGGAGGTGGGGCTTCATCGCAATGAAAGTAGCCGTGCAAGGCCAGTTCGTCACCTCGGGCGACCCGGCGGGTGAGCACGCGTCTGAATCCCGGATGTTCGTCCAGGTCGTTGTGCTTGTGAAAGTTCGGCACCACCAGCCAGGTCATGGGTACCTCGCCCATGGCGTCGACGGCTTCGACAAAAGGCTGGTAGTCGGCCCAGGTTTGCGGCGCAACGTCGTGCAACACGAGTAACAGACAGGGCGGGTTCATGGGCTCAACCATTGGCGGTCTTCGGCCATTGGCTGCCGAGAACAGCGTGATAGTGACCTAACAGACTGTTGACCACGGTGTCCCAGGCGTAATGCTGTTCGACATGACTGCGGGCGCGTTTGCCCAGGGCGGCGCTATCTTGAGTGAACAGCTCGCGCACCGCATTGGCCATCGCCAGCGGATTATTCGGCGCGCAGAGCAGGCCGCATTGATCGGTCACGATTTCCTGAAAAGCTCCCGCAGCCACCGCCACCACCGGAATGCCGCTGGCCATGGCTTCGAGAATCACCAGGCCGAAGGTTTCCTGATCGCCGGCATGCAGCAACGCGTCGGCGCTGGCCATTAACCGCGCGACTTGCGTGGCCGGGCAGAACTCCTCGATGACGGTAACGTTGTCCGGCACCACAGCGGGCATCGACGAGCCGACCAGCAGCAGGTGGTAACGAGGCCCGAGACGCTTCATGCAACTGAGAAGGACCGGCAGGTTTTTTTCCTTGGAGCCGCGGCCGGCGAAGATTAGCAGATGGGTATTTTCATCGATGCCCAATTCAGCTCGCAAGCCGCTGTCCCTTGCTCCCGGATTAAACGTTTGCAGGTCAACGCCCAGCGGTTGCACAAACACATTCTTTACTCCAAGACCGGTCAGCTTGTCGGCCATGATCTGGCTCGGTGCCAGAACCCGGTCGAAGTTGCCGTACAGCTTTCTGACATAGGCTTCGACGTTCGGGGTCACCCACGTGCCCATGCGGTTACTGACCAGAAGCGGCAGGTCCGAGTGATAAAACCCGATCACTGGCACATCCAGTTGCCGGCGTGCGTCCAGAGCCGCCCATGCGGTGAGGTAAGGGTCGCCGACTTCAATCAGATCGGGCTGCAAGTCGTGCAGGACATTTCGCCAAGGCGCCAGGCGGAGAGGAAAACGATAACCCTTGCCGAAAGGCAGGGCCGGGGCCGGAACGGTATAGACGCCATCCTGTTCACTCAGGTGTGCCCCCGGGATCAGCAGGCTGTGGCGAATGCCTGGCTTGATGCTCAGGCGACGGTGCTTGGCATCCAGATACGTGCGCACGCCTCCGCTGGCAGGGGCGTAGAACATGGTTATGTCCGCGATATGCACAATGAGCATCCCTCCGGTCCGTTGTTCTCCCTTGGTTGACCTTTATGAAGGATAGATGTTCGGTCGGGGTTTTGTGGCGGGGGGATCAGCGAGGTTTTTGCGGTGTGTTACAGACCGCCATCGCCAGCAGGCTAGCTCCCACAGTGGATCTTTGCCGGACACAAGATTTGTGTCGAGTGAAGATCAAATGTGGGAGCCAGCCTGCTGGCGATGGGGCCAGTGAAAGCAGCTTATATCCGGAAACTGCCCACCAACTGCTTCAGACGCGCCGCCTGCTGCTCAAGATCCGAGCAAGCCCGCAACGTCGACTGCAAATTCTCCACCCCTTCCTGGTTCAGCGTGTTGATCTCGGTAATGTCGACGTTGATCGACTCCACTACCGCCGTTTGTTCCTCGGTCGCCGTCGCCACCGACTGGTTCATCCCGTCGATCTCACCGATGCGCAACGTCACGCTGTTCAAGCGTTCGCCCGCCAGGTTGGCGATTTCCACGCTGTCCTGGCTGTGGCGCTGGCTGTCGCTCATGGTGCTGACGGATTCACGAGCGCCGACTTGCAGCTCTTCGATCATGGTCTGCACTTGCTGCGCCGATTCCTGCGTGCGATGCGCCAGGTTACGCACCTCGTCAGCCACCACCGCAAAACCCCGTCCGGCTTCACCGGCGCGGGCCGCTTCGATGGCGGCGTTGAGCGCCAGCAGGTTGGTTTGCTGGGAGATGCTGGTGATCACCTCAAGGATCTGCCCGATGTTCACGGTTTTGCTGTTCAGCGACTCGATGTTGGTGCTCGACGCGCTGAGCATGCTCGACAGTTGATTCATCGCTTTGATGCTGCGATCCACCACTTGCTGGCCGTCTTCGGCAAGGCTGCGTGCATCGCTGGCCTGACTGGACGCCTGGGCGGCGTTGCGGGCGATTTCCTGGGCGGCGGCACCGAGTTGGTTGATCGCCGCAGCCACGCTGCTGGTGCGCGAGGCTTGCTGGTCGGAGTTGAACATTGAGGAGTTGGACGCGGCGACCACACGCAGCGCGACTTCGTTGACCTGGCCAGTGGCTGAGGACACTTCGCGGATCGAGGTATGAATACGTTCCACGAAACGGTTGAACGCGGTGCCGAGGACGCCGAATTCATCGTTGTTGACGATGGTCAGGCGCTTGGTCAGGTCGCCTTCGCCGTCGGCGATGTCTTCCATGGCGCGGGTCATGACGTGCAGCGGCTGGATCAGGATGCGGATCAACATGCCCAGCAGCGCGATGATGATCGCCACTGCAATGATGGTCGCAACAACTGCCGAGGCGCGGAATTCGCTGAGCATCGAGAAGGCTTTGTCTTTATCGACTGACAGGCCGATGTACCAGTTGACCGATGGCAGGCCTTTGATCGCAGTGAAGGTGACGATGCGGGTCTTGCCGTCGACTTCTACTTCACTGAAGTCGCTGCTGATGCGCGGGGTATTTTTCGGGTACGCCTCGCCGAGGGACTTCATCACCAGGGCTTTGTCCGGGTGCACCAGGATCTTGCCGTCGGCGCTGACCAGGAAGGCATAGCCCATGCCGTCGAAGTCACGGGCGCTGAGGGTGTCGATCAGGGTTTGCAGGCTCAAGTCGCCGCCCACTACGCCGACGCTTTGTCCGGCCTTCTTCGAGGCGGTGGCGATGGAGATGATGGTCTGGCCGGTGGCCGCATCGATGTAAGGTTCGGTCAGGGTCGCCGTGCTGCTGCTTTCGGCGCCTTTGTACCAAGGACGAACCCGTGGATCGAAGCCGGCAGGCATTTTGGCGTCCGGACGAATCGTGAAGGCGCCCGTGGCATCGCCCAGGTAGGACGCCATGAAGGTCGAGGTCAGGGCTTTCTGCTCAAGCAGGCTGGCGACGTTGGACTGTTCAGCATTGACGGCTATGTTTTGAGCGAGGTTGTCGATCAGCAGGATGCGACCGGCCAGCCAGGTCTGGATGCTGTTGGCAGTGACGTCTCCCATCTCATTGAGGTAATTGTCCAGGTCTTCGCGAATGGCGTTGCGCTGTAGATAGTCGTTGTACAGTGTGAACGAGGCGAAGGCGGCAATGACGATGAGAGCGGCGGCAAGCAAAATTTTATGGCTGAAGCGCAGGTTTTTGTTCATGGCTTGGGGTTCCGCTAAGGTCTTAATGTCCTGAGCGTGCTTTTATAAAGGCACGCTAAATGGGCAATGTTGAAAAAAAGCTGATATTTCCATCCTCTCCTTAGGGAATTACCGACGCTATTTTCGGATTGGTCTCACAACTGTTTGTATCGGCCGTGCAGGATCAAAGATTAACCATGGGTGACAAAATGCCTGACTCATCGCAACTCGTTATCGGCGCCGACCTGACCGGCCAACCTGTCTCCCAGGCCATGCGCCTGGCGAACCGCCACGGCCTGGTCGCGGGCGCTACCGGGACCGGGAAAACCGTCACATTGCAGCGCCTGGCCGAAGCGTTCAGCGACGCTGGCGTGGCGGTGTTTGCCGCAGACATCAAGGGCGACCTGTGTGGCCTGGGCGCCGCTGGCAACCCTCAAGGCAAGGTCGCCGAGCGAATCGCCGGGATGCCGTGGCTGAACCACAAGCCTGCGGCTTATCCAGTCACCTTGTGGGACATTCACGGTCAGTCCGGCCATCCATTGCGCACAACCTTGAGCGAAATGGGCCCGTTGCTGATCGGCAGCCTGCTCGAGTTGACCGACAGTCAGCAGTCGGCGTTGTATGCCGCCTTCAAGGTGGCGGACCGCGAGGGGCTGTTGCTGCTGGACCTCAAGGATTTGAAGGCGCTGCTCAATCACCTGCGCGATAACCCCGAATTGCTGGGGGACGACGCGGCGTTGATGACCACCGGTTCCAGTCAGGCACTGTTACGGCGTCTGGCGACTCTGGAGCAACAAGGCGCCGAAGCGCTGTTCGGCGAACCGGCACTGCAACTCGAAGACATTCTGCAGCCGACGGCGGACGGGCGTGGGCGCATTCACTTGCTGGACGCCAGTCGTCTGGTCCACGAAGCGCCGAAGGTGTATGCGACGTTCTTGCTGTGGCTGCTGGCTGAGTTGTTCGAGCAACTGCCGGAGCGTGGCGATTCGGACAAACCGCTGCTGGCGCTGTTTTTCGACGAAGCGCATTTATTATTTGCCGGCACGCCCAAGGCGTTGCAGGACCGTCTGGAGCAGGTGGTGCGGCTGATTCGCTCCAAAGGCGTGGGCGTGTATTTCGTCACCCAATCGCCGGGCGATTTGCCGGACGACGTACTGGCCCAGCTCGGCCTGCGTATCCAGCACGGTTTGCGCGCCTTCACCGCCAAGGAGCAAAAGTCCCTGCGCGCGGTGGCGGAGGGCTTCCGGCCTAATCCGGCATTCGATGCGTTGTCGGTGCTGACTGAGCTGGGGATCGGTGAGGCGCTGGTCGGCACCTTGCAGGACAAGGGCACGCCGGAGATGGTCCAGCGGGTATTGGTCGCACCGCCGCAATCGCGGATCGGGCCGTTGACCGAAACCGAACGCACGATGCTGATCGCCGGGTCGCCGTTCAAGGGGCGGTATGACAAACCGGTTGATCGGGAATCGGCGTATGAAATATTGATGGGCCGCAAAGGGCTGGCCCCAGAGCCTGATGCTGTTCCAGGCAAACCGGCGGCCGAAGAGCCAAGTTTCACCGACAAGGCTGGGGAGTTCCTCGGCACGGCGGCGGGGCAGGCGCTGAAATCGGCGATGCGCCAGGCGGCCAATCAATTGGGCCGACAGCTGGTACGCGGTCTGATGGGCTCGCTACTCGGCGGCAGCAAACGCCGATAACCGGATCTCGAGTGAGCACGGCTCAATGTGGGAGTGAGCCTTGTGGCGAGGGGATTTATCCCCGTTCGGCTGCGAAGCAGACGTCAACCCATTACATGCGGTTGGACTATAAAGAGCAGGGCCGCTTCGCGGCCCAACGGGGATAAATCCCCTCGCCACAGGCTCGCTCCCACAGGGGGTCTATGTCATTCCTTCGGTTTGGCGTGCGCCGCCAGGCGTTCCAGCGCCGCCCGCAGATTCGGATCGCTGATGCCATCGGCCGTGGCCTGAATGGTCGCGCCCGCGTCCGTCGACAAACTGATGGTATGCCCTGCCGCCCCTTGCTGAACCGTGGGTGGCTGCACTTTGAACAAAATACGCGTCAGGCTGGCGAATTCATCAAACATCTGTAATTGGCGTTGCAGACGTTTTTGCTGATAACGCAGGCGGGTGGCCCAATGACCGTCAGTCACGATCAGCAATAAACTGCCTTCGCGCCACGAGGCCACATGGCAGTGCTCGCGCGCAGCAGGCTGCAATTGGCTTTCGAGCAGGCGTTGCAGATGACCCAGGCGTTGAGCATGGCCAAAGATGGCTTTCAGCGGTTTGGCTTCGCGAAGCAGAACGGCGGGTGCTCTGGCCGTGAGAGGGCGAAATGCCATGATCAGACACCTGAAGTAACAGAGCCGCCATGGTAGCAGAAAGCAGCACCTGCACCCGACCCATTGCTTTGCGAGCGCTTTACCCATTAAATCAACGAGTAACTTCTGCCGTTGATGGCTTGAAGTTGCGCAAAAAGCCCTTATTTTAAGTGAGCCCCGTTACAGCGCAGTGCATGCATCGTGGAATAACGCCACTTTCCTCACCATCGTTTCCGGGTAGAATGCTCGTTCGCATGCGGCCATGAGGGCTGCACGGGCGACTCACGGGGCCGCCCTCCATCCCTTTAGTGTGGAAGATCCTGCCGATATGTTTGCGCCTTTGTTAAAGAAACTTTTTGGAAGCAAGAACGAGCGTGAAGTCAAACGCATGCTCAAGACGGTGCAACTCGTCAATGCCTTCGAAGAGCAAATGGTGGCCCTTTCGGACGATCAATTGCGTGCCAAGACAGATGAGTTCAAGGCCCGCATCGCCAAAGGGGAAACCCTCGACAAGCTGCTGCCCGAAGCCTTTGCGGTCGCCCGTGAAGCCGGCAAGCGCGTCATGGGTATGCGCCACTTCGATGTCCAGCTGATCGGCGGCATGACCTTGCATGAAGGCCAGATCGCGGAAATGCGTACCGGTGAAGGCAAGACCCTGGTGGCAACACTGGGCGTTTACCTCAACGCGCTGTCCGGCAAGGGCGTGCATGTTGTGACGGTGAACGATTACCTGGCCCGCCGTGACGCCAACTGGATGCGTCCGCTCTACGAATTCCTCGGCATGACGGTCGGCGTGGTCACGCCTTTCCAGCCACCGGAAGAGAAACGCCTGGCTTACGCTGCCGACATTACCTACGGCACCAACAACGAATTCGGTTTCGACTACCTGCGCGACAACATGGCGTTCAGCATGGAAGAAAAATTCCAGCGCGAACTCAATTTTGCCGTGATCGACGAAGTCGACTCCATCCTCATCGACGAAGCTCGTACCCCGCTGATCATTTCCGGTCAGGCCGAGGACAGCTCCAAGCTGTACATCGAGATCAACAAATTGATCCCGCAGCTGCAGTTGCACGTCGAAGAAGTGGAAGGCGAAGTCACCAAGGCCGGCCATTACACCGTCGACGAGAAGACCCGTCAGGTCGAACTCAACGAAGCCGGTCACCAGTTCATCGAAGACATGCTGACCCGCGTCGGCCTGCTGGCTGAAGGCGAGAGCCTGTATTCGGCGCATAACCTCGGTCTGCTGACCCACGTTTATGCCGGTCTGCGTGCTCACAAGCTGTTCAATCGCAACATCGAATACATCGTGCAGGACGGTCAGGTTGTCCTGGTCGACGAACACACCGGTCGTACCATGCCGGGTCGTCGTCTGTCCGAAGGCCTGCACCAGGCCATCGAAGCCAAGGAAAACCTGAACATCCAGGCCGAGAGCCAGACCCTGGCCTCGACCACGTTCCAGAACTACTTCCGTCTGTACAACAAGCTGTCCGGCATGACCGGTACCGCGGACACCGAAGCGTTCGAATTCCACCAGATCTACGGTCTGTCGGTGATGGTTATCCCGCCGAACAAACCGCTGGCGCGTAAAGATTACAACGACCTGGTGTTCCTGACCGCCGAAGAGAAATACGCGGCGATCATCAATGACATCAAGGAATGCATGACCCTGGGCCGTCCGGTGCTGGTGGGTACGGCAACCATCGAAACGTCCGAGCACATGTCTGCGCTGCTGCAGAAGGAAGGCATCGAACACAAGGTCCTGAACGCCAAGTTCCACGAAAAAGAAGCCGAGATCATTGCCCAGGCCGGTCGTCCGGGTGCGCTGACCATTGCCACCAACATGGCCGGTCGCGGTACCGACATCCTGTTGGGCGGCAACTGGGAAGTGGAAGTCGCGACCCTGGAAAACCCGACCCCTGAGCAGATTGCCCAGATCAAGGCCGACTGGCAGAAACGTCACCAGCAAGTGCTGGAATCGGGCGGCCTGCAGGTGATCGCTTCCGAGCGTCACGAATCGCGCCGTATCGACAATCAGTTGCGTGGTCGTGCCGGTCGTCAGGGTGACGCCGGTTCCAGCCGCTTCTACCTGTCGCTGGAAGACAGCCTGATGCGTATCTTCGCCTCTGACCGGGTGAAGAATTTCATGAAGGCCCTGGGCATGCAGTCCGGTGAAGCGATCGAGCACCGCATGGTGACCAACGCCATCGAGAAGGCCCAGCGCAAGGTTGAAGGTCGTAACTTCGACATCCGCAAGCAACTGCTCGAGTTCGATGACGTCAACAACGAACAGCGTAAAGTGATTTATCACATGCGTAACACGTTGCTGGCTGCCGACAATATCGGTGAAACCATCGCCGATTTCCGTCAGGACGTACTCAGCGCGACCGTCAGCGCTCACATTCCACCGCAGTCGTTGCCTGAGCAGTGGGACGTGGCCGGTCTGGAAGCGGCGTTGCAGAGCGATTTCGGTGTGGCGCTGCCGATCCAGCAATGGCTCGACGAAGACGATCACCTGTATGAAGAGACCCTGCGCGAGAAGTTGATGCAGGAACTCATCGCTGCGTACAACGAGAAAGAAGACCAGGCTGGCGCCGACGCGCTGCGCACCTTCGAGAAGCAGATCGTTCTGCGCGTGCTGGACGACCTGTGGAAAGACCACCTGTCGACCATGGACCACCTGCGTCACGGCATTCACTTGCGTGGCTACGCCCAGAAGAACCCGAAGCAAGAGTACAAGCGTGAGTCGTTCACGCTGTTCTCCGAACTGCTGGATTCGATCAAGCGCGATTCGATCCGTGTGCTGTCGCACGTTCAGGTTCGCCGCGAAGATCCGATCGAAGAAGAGCAACGCCTGCGTCAGGAAGCCGAGGCACTGGCGGCGCGCATGCAGTTCGAGCACGCTGAAGCACCAGGTCTTGAACAACCGGAACTGCTCGGTGAAGAGGTCGATGTAGCCCTCGCCACTGCACCGGTTCGCAACGAGCAGAAGCTGGGCCGCAACGAACTGTGCTACTGCGGTTCGGGCAAGAAATTCAAGCATTGCCACGGGCAGATCCAGTAAAACCCGTTTCATACGCTGAAATACCCGCGCCGCGACCGGCATCAGCCGTCGCGGCGTTTTGCCATTTACACCACCGTTCTTCCTGAAAGCGGTGCTGACATCATTTATTAAGGAGCGCATTCATGGCTGTTGGTCTTGGTCCTTTGCCAACGTTGCACCCGGTTGCCGGTTTTGAACTCGGTATCGCCTCGGCCGGCATCAAGCGTCCGGGGCGCAAGGATGTCGTGGTCATGCGCTGCGCTGAAGGCTCCACCGTCGCGGGCGTGTTTACCCTGAACGCGTTTTGCGCCGCTCCGGTGATCCTTGCCAAACAACGCGTGCAAGGCCCGGTGCGTTACCTGCTGACCAATACCGGCAATGCCAACGCCGGCACCGGCGAACCGGGTCTGGCCGCCGCCGAGCGTACGTGCGCCAAACTGGCTGAATTGACCGGGGTTGATGCCAGCCTGGTGCTGCCGTATTCCACCGGCGTGATCGGCGAGCCGCTGCCGGTCGAGAAGATTGAAGGCGCGTTGCAAGCGGCTCTTGATGATCTGTCGGTGAACAATTGGGAAGCAGCCGCCACCGGCATCATGACCACCGACACCTTGCCAAAAGGAGCGAGCCGCCAGTTCCAGCATGACGGCGTGACCATCACCGTCACCGGCATCAGCAAAGGTGCGGGCATGATCCGTCCGAACATGGCAACCATGCTCGGCTACATCGCCACCGACGCCAAAGTGTCCCGCGACGTGCTGCAAAACCTGCTGCTAGATGGCGCGAACAAGTCGTTCAACCGCATCACCATCGACGGCGACACGTCGACCAACGACTGCTGCATGCTGATCGCCACTGGTCAGGCTGCACTGCCGGAAATCACCTCCGCCAGTGGTGAGTTGTTCGCCAAGCTGAAACAAGCCGTGTTCGAAGTGTGCATGGACGTGGCCCAGGCCATCGTGCGCGACGGCGAAGGCGCGACCAAGTTCGTGACTGTCGAAGTCAACGGCGGCGGCAATCACCAGGAATGCCTGGACGTCGGCTACACCGTGGCGCACTCGCCGCTGATCAAGACCGCACTGTTTGCTTCCGACCCGAACTGGGGCCGCATCCTCGCTGCCGTCGGCCGTGCCGGTGTGCCGAACCTGGACGTGAGCAAGATCGACGTGTTCCTCGGCGAAGTCTGCATCGCCAGCCGTGGCGCTCGCGCCGCGACCTACACCGAAGCCCAGGGCGCGGCGGTGATGCAGCAGGAAGAGATCACCATCCGTATCGAACTGGGCCGCGGCGATTGCAGCGAAACCATCTGGACCACCGACCTGTCCCACGAATACGTGAAGATCAACGCCGAGTACCGTACGTAATAGATTTAGACCGAGTCGCTGCAATCGCGAGCAGGCTCGCTCCCACATTGGATTTGCGTACACCTCGATCCATTGTGGGAGCGAGACCGGCTTGCCCGCGATGACGGACTGTCAGTCACCGCAAGACTGGCCTGCTTCCCTCATATAAAGGTCCCGAACATGAGCCTCCACCTGATCATCGGCGACAAACTGCTTTCCTCCTGGTCCCTGCGCGGCGCCCTGGCACTTGACCTCACCGGCGCCCCGTACACCGAAGAGCTGATCAAGCTGAACCAGCCGGGCACCCGCGAACGTCTGCTCAAGCACTCGCCGACCGGCAAAGTACCGCTGCTGAAAACCGAGCACGGCACCATCGCCGATTCCCTGGCGATCGCCGAGTATCTGGCCGAACAATTCCCCGATGCCGGCCTCTGGCCCACAGACACTGCCGCCCGTGCCCAGGCACGTTCGGCCTGTGCGCAGATGCACGCCGGGTTCTTTGCCATGCGCGGCAACATGCCGTTCGACCTGAGCCGCGATGCACCGCTGTCGCCGATGCCGCCTGAGGTGCAGGCGGACATCGAACGCATGCTGGCGTTGTGGGCCGAGTGCCGCGAGGCCGCCACTGAAAGCGGTCCGTTCCTGTTTGGCGGCGCGACCCTCGCCGATGCTTTCTTCGCACCGATTGCCGTGCGCCTGCGCACCTATCAGGTGAAGTTGCCGGCAGCGGACGAAGCCTATGTTGAAACCGTCTACCAATGGCCGTCGTTCAAGGTTTGGCAGAAGGCCGGTCTGGAGGAGATTGGACAGTGAAACGAGTACACGTAGCTGCCGCCGTCATCCGTGACAGCAGTGGCAAGATCCTGATCGCACGTCGTGCCGACACCCAGCACCAGGGCGGCTTGTGGGAATTTCCGGGTGGCAAGGTCGAGGACGACGAATCCGTCGAAACCGCCCTGGCTCGCGAGCTGCACGAAGAGTTGGGCATTGTGGTCAGCGCCGCGCGACCGTTAATCAAAGTTCGCCACGACTACCCGGACAAGCAAGTGTTGCTGGACGTTTGGGAAGTCTCGGCCTTCACCGGCGAGCCCCATGGCGCCGAAGGCCAGCCTTTGGAATGGGTGGCTCAGCGTGATCTGCTGAACTACGAGTTCCCGGCGGCCAACCAGCCGATCGTTGCGGCTGCACGTCTGCCTGCGCAATATCTGATTACACCTGACGACCTGGAAACCCCGGCCTTGCTGCGCGGTATCCAGAAAGCCATCGCCGGTGGCATCAAGTTGATCCAGCTGCGCGCGCCCAACGGTTACGATCCGAAATACCGTGACCTGGCGGTGGATGCGGCGGGTCTGTGTGCCGGCAAGGCGCAGTTGATGATCAAGGGCCCGTTCGAGTGGCTGGGCGACTTCCCGTCCGCCGGCTGGCACATCACGGCCGCGCAGTTGCGCAAATACGCAGCAGCGGGTCGACCGTTGCCGGCGTCGCGCTGGTTGGCGGCGTCTTGTCACAACGCTGAAGAGCTGGCGTTGGCCGAGCAGATGGGCGTGGATTTTGTGACCTTGTCGCCGGTGCAGCCGACGTTGACTCACCCTGGGGCTGAGCCATTGGGGTGGGAGCAGGCTGCAGTGTTGATTGAAGGCTTCAGCAAGCCGGTGTTCTTGTTGGGTGGTGTTGGCCCGGCTGAACAGCAGAAGGCTTGGGCGGCAGGCGCCCAAGGCGTGGCGGGGATTCGGGCGTTCTGGCCTGATTCTGTGGTGTAGCCACTGGCCTCATCGCGAGCAGGCTCGCTCCCACAGTGGATCGATGTGTACACAAATCCAATGTGGGAGCGAGACCGGCTTGCCGGCGATAGCGTCCTCGGACACGCCGATTATTCCTGAGGTTTCGCCGCTGGTTGCCACAAGATCTCCGCAACCCCCTGACGCTTGGCAATCACCCTTGCCACCACAAACAACACATCCGACAACCGATTGATGTACGCCAGACCCACCCCGGCCAACGGCTCAATCCCATTCAACTGCTGACACCGCCGCTCCGCACTGCGCGCCAGGCTTCTGCACACATGGGCCTGGGCAATCAGCGCTGAACCGCCCGGCAGAATGAAATTCTCCAGCGGACCCAACTCTTCATTCCACACATCGATCGCCGCTTCCAGCCGTTCGATTTCCGCTGCATTCAACGCCTGATACACCGGCATCGCCAACTCGCCGCCCAGGTCGAACAGCCGATGCTGGCAGGGCGCCAAAACCTCAATCACCTCGTTCAAACCTGGACACGCAGTACTTTCCGCCGCCAGCCCGGCCAATAGCACGCCCACCTGGCTGTTCAGCGTATCGACCTCGCCGATGGCCTCGATCCGTGGGTGGTCCTTGGGCACGCGGCGGCCATCGCCGAGTCCGGTTTCGCCTTTGTCGCCGGTGCGGGTGTAAATCTTCGACAAGCGAAAGCCCATGGGTTACCTCGATAGCTGATTGAGTTCTTGAGAGATGACGGGAGTGCCCGCCAGCGGCAGGCGCAAGGTGAAACAGGTGCCCTGGCCCGGCGTCGATTGCACCTCCATCTGACCCTTGTGGTTATTGGTGATGATGAAATACGAGACCGACAAACCAAGGCCCGTGCCCTGGCCGATTTCCTTGGTGGTGAAGAACGGCTCGAAGGTGCGCTTGCGCACGTTCTCGCTCATGCCGATGCCGTTGTCCTCGACCTGAATTTCAGCCCACGGTGGATTCAGCCGCGTGCGCAGGATGATTCGCCCTGGCTCGCTGTCGTCTTCACGTTGGTGAATGGCCTGGGCGGCGTTTTTCAGCAGGTTGAGCAGCACCTGTTCCAGTTCGTTGGCCGTGCCAGGCACCGGGCCCAGCGCCGGGTCGAACTGACGGATGATTGCCTGTCCCTTGAAGTCAAAACCGATGGCCAGGTCGAAGTCGTTACCGGCGATTTCCACCGCTTGATCGATCAACGCCGGCAGGTCGCACGGCGCCATTTGCCGGGTACTGCGACGGCTGAAGCTGAGCATGTGCGTGACAATCTTCGCCGCCCGAGCGCCAGCCTGTTGAATGCCATCGAGCAACTGCGGTACTTCGCGCACTTGCAGGTATTGGTTGACCGTCTCCAGGGAAATGCCGACTTGCTCGGCCTGCTCAAGGTTCTTCGGCAGATCAGGCGACAGGCGTCGTCGAATGTTCTGCACGTTGTGCAGGATCGCGCCCAAGGGGTTGTTGATTTCGTGGGCCATGCCGGCGGCGAGGCCACCGACCGAGAGCATTTTTTCCGACTGCACCATCATTTCTTCCAGCGACAGGCGCTGGGTGATGTCGTCGATGCGAATCACCACGCCGCGCCCGGCACCGCCCATCAGCGGGTAGAACGTCAGCGCGTAATGCTTGGGTTCATCGTCCTTGAACCAGGTGACGCGCTCGATCTTGGCCACTGTGTGCTGCTCGACAGTTTGCTTGAGCTGCGGCAGAAACGGTTTCAGTGGCTCGAAGGCGAGGAAGATCGGCTGGTTCAAGGCTTCGTCCAGACGCGTGCCGGACAGGGCGCTGGCTTCCTGATTCCACTGGGTGACGTAGAGTTGCTCGTCAAGGGCAATCAGCGCCGACGGCATGGAGTCGATGATGCTGTTGAGGTAGTTCTGGAAACCGGTGAGTTTCTTCTCGATCTTGCTGCGTACCTGAACTTCGAGTTCCAGTTTGCGATTGGTGTGGCGGGTTTCTTCGGCCAGGCCTTGCGCCTGATCGTAAGCCGCCTGGGAATCATCCCGGGCACGCTTGAGCTGCTGCTCTCGGGCTTCAATTCGCGAGAGCATGGTATTGAAGGCCTCGGCGAGGCTGCCGATTTCGTCGTGGTTGCCACGGGAAGCGCGCAGGGCGTAGTTCTCTTCGCGGGTCACCTGCCGGGACAACTCTTCGAGTTGATGGATCGGCCGGGTGATCAGGCGTTTGATCTGCCGGGCGATCACCAGCCAAAGCAACACACTGAAGATCAGAATGCCGAGGCTGGCGGTCAGGGTTCCGGTATAAAACGCCACCGGCAATTCGCTGCTGGCCACCAACAACAGATGCCCCGGCGCAGTGCCGGGGCGGGGCAGGGTGATCACCTGGTTGCTGCGGAATTCGGTGGCCTGCCAGGCTTCGATGTGCCGATAACGGTCCGGCAGATGCAATTTGTCGCCATGCTGCAACTGCGCCAGGCGCTCACCTTTGCCGTCATACAGGGCCGCCGCTCGCAGCGGTGAATAACTGTTGAGTTCGTTAAGCAGGCGTTCGGCACTTTGCGGCGACTTCAAGGCATCGGCCACCAGGCTCGGGTTAGAGACCAGTCGGCCGATGGTCTGCAACGCCTGGGGCGCCATGCTTTCCTGGGAGATGTAGTACGCGGCACTGATAAAGGTCAGGTTGGCGACCAGCAGGATGGTGATCAACAGCACGAGCAGGGCGGCCAGCAGTTTCTGGCCGACGGGAAGGTTTTCGAGACGCTGGCGCAATGGCATCAGGTTCATCGCTGAAAAGGAACAAGTGGCCAGCGTAGCCGCTGCTCAGTCGCTGGGCAATCCAAGGCTTTGAAGATGGGCAATCAGTCGCTGCTGCAATTGATTGAGGTGGGGCAGGTTCAACTGGTGTCGCGTGGCTACTTTGCAGACATGGCCCAGCAGGTAGCTGATTTCGGTTCGTCGCTGGCTGGCGACGTCCTGGTGCATCGAGGAGTAATTGGCTGCGGTGGCGTGGATCACCCGTTCGACTTCCTGTTGCAGGTCCTCGGCCGCTGCCGGCTGACCGCAGCGCTCCAGCAAGTCAGTCAGTTCGTCGCAGAGGGTGGCGACTTCACAATGATGTTCCTGCAAGCCGCCGTTGCGGCAATCGTGCAGCACCGTCAGCGGGTTGATCGCACAATTGAGCGCCAGCTTGCGCCACAGCCTTGTCAGGATCTCGGTGCTCCACTCGTGAGGAATACCGGCAGCGGTCAAGTCGTCCAGCCAGATCGGCGCCACCGGATGACCGGCATCCCCGAGCCAGGTGTAGCCGTGGCCGGCGAACACCACACGCCAGTCGCCATCGCGAAATGCACCTTCGGTGCTTGATGCGCAAACGCAGCGCGCCTGCGGAACCTGCGCCGCTACGGCGTCCTGGCTACCGAGGCCGTTCTGCAACAGGATCAGCTCGGCATCTGGCGTCAGACGCGAGGCCAGTTGGGCGACGGCTTGCTCGGCATCGTAGGCTTTGCAGGCCACCAGCAGACGGTGGATCGGCTCGCTGCTGTGCGGTGTTTCACCGGGGATGGCATAGGTGCAGGCTTCGCCGTGCTCCACCAGCGTCAACCCGCCCGCCGCCTGATAAGCCTGCAAGCGTTGCTCATCGCGCACAATCAACCGGACTGGCACCCCGGCCCGCGCCAGACGGGTGGCCCACAGGGTACCAAGGCTGCCGGCGCCCAATACATGCCAGGTGGTGGACATCAGCTTTTTGCTCGGTTTGGCGCAGGCATGTGAGGCTCGCAGTATCGGTTGGAAAAGACCCGTTATAATGAGCCCGATTTTAACCGCAAGCCAAGCGCGCGCCATCGCTATCGAGCGCGCCTTTTATTGGAGAGATTACATGCCGTCGTTCGACGTGGTATCCGAACTGGACAAACACGAAGTCACCAACGCGGTCGAGAACGCCGTCAAGGAACTCGATCGCCGTTATGACCTGAAAGGCAAGGGCACCTTTGAATTCAAGGAAAAGGACCTGACCGTCAACCTGACCGCCGAAGCTGACTTCCAGCTGGAAGCGATGATCGAGATCCTCAAGCTGTCCTTGGTCAAGCGCAAGATCGACGTGCAGTGCCTTGAAGTCAAGGATGCCTACGCGTCCGGCAAGCTGATGAAGCAGGAAGCGGTCCTCAAGGAGGGTATCGACAAGGAGCTGGCGAAGAAAATCGTCGCTCACGTCAAGGACGCCAAGCTCAAGGTCCAGGCATCCATTCAGGGCGAGCAAGTGCGCATCACCGGCAAGAAGCGTGACGATTTGCAGGAAGCCATCGCGGCCCTGCGCGCCAAGACGTTCGACATGCCGCTGCAGTTCAACAACTTCCGCGACTGACTTATCAATGCGGGAACCCTGTGGGAGCGAGCCTGCTCGCGATGAGGGCGTATCAGTCGACATCACTGTTGGCTGACACACCGTTATCGCGAGCAGGCTCGCTCCCACCCGGATTGTGCTTAACCCAGGAGAAAGTAGATGGATTTGAATACTGAAGTGGACAACCTGGTCAAGGCTTCCCAAGCCTGGATTCCGATGATCATGGAATACGGCAGCCGCGTGTTGCTGGCGGTGATCACCCTGGCCATCGGCTGGTGGCTGATCAACAAAGTGACGCAAAAGCTCGGTGGCCTGCTGGCGCTGCGTAACGCAGACCTGGCGCTGCAAGGGTTCATCAGCAGTCTGGCGAACATTATTCTCAAGGTTTTGCTGATCGTCAGCGTGGCCTCGATGATCGGGGTGGAAACCACGTCGTTCGTTGCTGCAATCGGTGCGGCGGGTCTGGCTATCGGTCTGGCTTTGCAGGGCAGCCTGGCAAACTTTGCCGGCGGCGTGTTGATTCTGTTGTTCCGTCCGTTCCGTATTGGTGACTGGATCGAAGCGCAAGGTGTAGCCGGTACTGTTGACAGTATTCAGATTTTCCACACTGTACTGCGCACCGGTGATAACAAAACCATCATTGTGCCTAACGGCAATTTGTCGAACGGTATCATTACCAATACAAATCGTCAGCCAACTCGCAAAGTTGTGTTTGATGTGGGCGTGGATTACGAAGCGGACTTGCAGAAAGCCCGTGAAGTATTGCTGGAATTGGCCAAAGACGAGCGTATTTTGGCTGAACCGGCACCTCAGGCAGTCATTTCGACGCTGGGTGATAGTTCGATCACTGTTTCTCTGCGAGTGTGGGTGAAAACGGCGGATTACTGGGATGTGATGTTCATGTTTAACGAACAGTCGCGGGATCGTTTGAAAACGGCTGGTATCGATATTCCGTTTCCCCAGCGAGTCATTCGAGTGGTTCAGGAAGCACCAGTGAATTGAGAGGTGTTGCGACCAAAGGCTGACTTAACGGTCAGGCTTATTGAGTAGCAAGCTAATCATTAACGTACTGCGCAACACGGTTAAAAAAAAGGCCCCTCCGAAGAGGGGCCTTTTTTTATACCTGACTAAACCGCTGCGATTACAAAACCGACAGTGGGTAGTCGACGATGAAACGGAACTCTTTCACGTCGCCTTCACCTTCGTCAGCGTTAGCGAAGTGCCATGCTTGACGAATACGGAAGGAAAGGTCTTTTGCCGGGCCAGACTGAACAACGTACTTGGCTTCGAAGTTGGTTTCGTTGTGCTTGCCATCTTCACCGTACAGGCCGGCGTAAGCGCTGCCTGCTGGAGTGTTGGTGCCGTCGATGTCCCAACCTTTCACGTAACGGGTCATGAAGCTCAGACCTGGAACGCCGTACTCGGCCATTTTCAGATCGTAACGGATCTGTGCAGACTTCTCGCCAGGGGCGTTGAAGTCAGAGTACTGGATGGAGTTGGCGAGGAAGATCGAGTCGCCGCCACGGTTGTTCTTGCCAATACCGATGTAGTCGAACGGGGTGTCGCCGTTCACTTTCTGGAAGGCCAGGGTGATGGTGTGTGCTTTCAGGAACGAGAGAGCAGTAGCCAGCGAGAACGCGGTGTTGCTGATGTCACCGGCTTTCGCGTCACCGGTATCGGTGGTGCGGTAGATGTTGAAGTCAGTGTTCAGCGACGTGTCACCACTGATCGGGGTGGTGAGGTTCACGTTGGCGTAGTACTGGTTCCAGATGTCTTCCAGCTTGGAGCCGTACAGCGATGCGCTCAGGTTGTCAGTGATGCCGTACTTGCCACCGAAGTAGTCGATGGAGTCAGCCTGGACGCCAGCGTAGGTGGCGAACAGATCGCCGTCACGGGCGTTCTTGTCCTGGCTGGAACCCGAGTAGAAGTGACCGGCTTCGAGGTCAAGGTCTTTGACTTCGCTGCTCTGCAGTTGGAAACCGCTGGCAACTTGAGGAAGGATACGGGAACCGCCAACAGCAAACACTGGAGAAGTGCTTGGCGACATGTCGCCGAATTTCAGCTCGGTTTTGGAGATGCGGAATTTAACGGCAGCGCCGGCTTTGCCCTGGCTGTCGTTAACGTCGCGGCCACCGTTTGCATTGATGGTGTCGCTACGGCTCATGTTGCCCGAACCGGAAGTGCCATCGCCGCCATCCAGTTTGATGGCCAGGTAACCGAATGCATCAACACCAACACCAACAGTACCTTGGGTGTAACCGGAGCTGAAGTTGCCCCAAATACCTTGGGTCCAGTCTTTGACGTCGCGTGCGCCGTCTTTGTTGTCACGGTTGAAGTAGTAGTTGCGAACCAGCAAGTTCAACGAGCTGTCTTCAACAAAACCTTTGGCTTCAGCCTGGTCACTTACGAAAGGTGCGGCTGTTGCCACTTGAGTACTGGCTGCTGCTGCAACTGCCAGTGCGATCATGCTCCACTTCATCACGCGCATCGTGATTTGCTCCTTTGGTTTTAGAAGAGTACTGCCGTCCCACCTGTTTTATTATCTGGGCGGCTCTTTCTTTTTGTGTCGGCGCAAACTTATATCACGCCGGCCATGTTGGCGATACTTGCGTATCTAACCTTTCAGCTTCTTTACGACCCTGTCGCAAACAGCTGGGTAGATGTCGCAAATTTACAGCCTCGACGCAAGCGTACTGACAACTTCAGCGTTGTTTTTCCAGTGCATGTGCGTCGGTAAAAAGAGTCCCTGGTGAAACGTTTGAATCTCCATCGGGCAACCCTGCCGCTGTTTTTATTTGCCTTGGGGCTTCCACTTCCAGCGGAGGCTTCCAGGGCGATGTGGGTGTGAATGCAACAAGCGTGCACAAAACAGACTTCTGTTGCCGTTTTTTTCTGAAGCCCTGCCTGTTGCTGTAAAAACCTCATAAAACCGGGGGGTTCAAGCTCCTTTTTTCAGGGCTTGACGCCATGCTTTGCATCGTGTTGCACCATCTTGGTCGACTGCGTGACAACCAAAAACGTTACCGGTTCACCCCTTCAGTGAGTAAATGGCGGATGCCCGACGCACTGAGCGTAGACCCACTGTGCGGTTTTGGTGCAAAAAATTTTAATCGCTGTGCTGAAATCACACAGTGGGCTCGTTGGCCGGATTGGAACTCTTCATTGTTTATCAGTCAATTCGGCGTTTTTTGAGCAATCGTCGGTTCTGTAATGGTGCGTCACGTTAAAAAATGTCTCATGACGGGGCGTTCGTGACGCGATGTCGATTCACGGGTCGGGCGCGTTCACCGTGAAGCTCGCAGCGTTCACGGGTATGCTGCCGTCCTGTCGCTTGGTGCGCAGCCTTTCCGGATGGGCGCTAAGCTGAAAAATGATGACCAGGCGGGAGTGCGCAGAGTGTTCGCTTTAGATCCACGACTTCAACAAGACACGTTACCGATCGGGGATTTCCCGCTTTGCCGGTTGCTGCTATCCAATGATTCGAACTACCCCTGGTTCATCCTGGTGCCTCGCCGCAACGATATCAGCGAGATATTTCAGTTGGGTGTCGCAGATCAACAGCAGCTTTGGCAGGAAACAACTGCGCTGGCGGAACTACTCAAGAATTCGTTCGACGCCGACAAAATGAATGTCGCGGCCCTGGGCAATGTCGTCAGTCAGTTGCACATGCATGTGATCGTGCGCAAACGTGAGGATGCCGCCTGGCCAGCCCCGGTCTGGGGTAAACACCCGGCGGTGCCTTACAGCGCAGCGCAAGTCGCGACGATTCGCGAGCGGCTGCGTCTGGTATTAACCGAAAATTTCATGTTTCTGGAGGGTGAATCATGAGCCTGGAAGATCGCGTTACCGATCTGGAGAGCCAACTGGCGTTTCAGGATGACACCATCCAGGCATTGAGTGATGTGCTGGCGACGCAGCAGCGCGCCGTCGAGCGCCTGCAACTGCAAATGGCCGCATTGCTCAAGCGTCAGGAAGAAATGGCCGGCCAGTTCGAAACCTTCGAAGAAGAAGCGCCTCCGCCGCATTATTGAATCCGCAGGCAATAAAAAACCGCGAACAGCTCGGCTGTCCGCGGTTTTTTTTTAGCCTTGAATCAGCGACGCGGCAATGCGGCGATCACGTCTTCGGCTTGCAACCCTTTGTCACGGTTCATGACAGAGAACTCCACGCGCTGGCCTTCGACCAGAACACGGTGACCTTCGCCACGAATGGCCCGGAAATGCACAAAAATATCATCGCCGGAATCACGAGAAATAAAGCCGAAGCCTTTGGAGGTGTTGAACCACTTGACGGTGCCGGTATCGCGGTTGCTCATGTCGTAGCTTGGCGAGGCGGCAGCCGGCGAGGATTTGTAGAAGCTGATTGCCAGGTGCAGGAGAACGGCGATCAGGGCAGCCACCAGGCTGAACAGCACGGCAGGTTGACCGGCAATGACGGGCATTGGCGCGAGCAACGTCAGGGTTTGCAGGACGACAGCCAGGACCAGCAGGGCGCTGACCAGGTTTTGCAGTTGATGACGTGGGCCTTTGTTCCAGTAAGGGATAACCGGAGCAAGGGTGAGGTTAAGCAGGCCGAAAAAGGCCAGGTACAACGCATCGGGTTGTTGCAGGTAAGGTACTGCTTCGGATCGAAGGCTAGGGATGAAGGACAGCAGCAGGGCAGCTGCGCCCATTAGCAGGTGGACGATTTTCAACATTTTGATTAACTCACGTTAAGACGGATCACAAGGAAGAGCTGATGGAGCACGGTTCGCTTCAGAACAATAAGAGGCGTTGGACACGTACCCGGTACCAGCCTATGCGCAGACCCCGGAAAATAGGCGGTAGCGACACACTGTCTATTTAACAGCAAAGCCTGCAGCTACTCAAATCAGGCAGTCCAGCGGTGCTTCGCGGGGCGATTTGCCGCAGGCCATTGTGTGATCCCGGGCTGCGAGGGGGTGGCAGTCTTGCTAGAGTGGTCCTGCACCTGTTGGATGAACTCATCACCTTTAGGGGATAAACATGGCAATCGATATCGGTATCAGTGAAGAGGACCGCAAGTCCATCGTCGACGGGCTTTCGCGTCTGCTGTCGGACACTTATGTGCTGTATTTGAAAACCCATAACTTCCATTGGAATGTCACCGGACCGATGTTTCGGACCCTGCACCTGATGTTCGAGGAGCAATACAACGAGCTGGCGCTAGCCGTCGATTCGATTGCCGAGCGCATTCGTGCCCTCGGGTTTCCTGCGCCAGGCGCCTATTCGATTTACGCGCGGTTGTCTTCTATTAAGGAAGAGGCGGGCGTGCCCAGCGCTGAAGACATGATCAAGCAGCTTGTCGACGGGCAAGAGGCGGTCACGCGGACGGCGCGAGGGATCTTCCCGCTGCTGGAAAAGGTCAGTGACGAGCCGACTGCTGATCTGCTGACCCAGCGCATGCAAGTCCACGAAAAAACCGCGTGGATGCTGCGCTCTCTGCTGGATCAGTAATACCGTCGGGGCGCGAATGATGCCCTTCGGGTGTTATTCGCGTTCAGCCCTTCTTCAAATCTCTTGTCGGTGGGTGAAATTACGCCAGGTTTCGTAGGAAAACCGCCGGCCTAGGACGGTCTCCATGATCGCCCTTCAGCTGTTGGCTTATCCTACGTCGATGGTCATAAAGTCATCTGGATATACCTTTGCGCCTGCGCTTTTATAAGGTCACGGACAGTGCTCTTACAGAGGGCAAGGATGACAAAGGAGTGTCAACGATATGGATTGCGAAGACAGGCGAAGCGAGTGGAGGGTCAGTCCGGTCAAGGACATAAGGATTGATCCATTCGTCAGCGAATTTGATATGGGGCTGGCCCAGCCTTTGTCCCGGTCGGTACGGTTGAATGGCTTTGCCACCTGCTTGCGGCTTGAACAGGTGTACTGGGACATTCTGGGCAATATGGCCAGGGTCAATTGCTGTACGGTCAGTGCGCTGCTGTCCCATGTGGATCGCGAAGTGCACTTGCGTCATGGCGGGGTCAAGAACTTTACCGGGCTGGTGCGGGTGGTCTGCGTCGTGCACAGCCTGAAGGAGCGGGACTGCGTCGCAATGCCCTAGCCACGGTGGTGATCGGGCAGAGTGTCGGCCTGTGCAGTCTTACGGCTGCACAGGCTGCATTTAATGGATATAATCCCGCTCTTTGCCGCAAAACCCAGCGTTTGCGGTAGCAATCTGATCGCCGAGACAACCCCATGCCGATGTACGACTATCAATGTGCTTCCTGTGGTCATCAGTTGGAAGCCATCCAAAAGATCAGCGCAGCACCGCTGGTCGACTGCCCTGCCTGCCAGGCGCCAGAGCTGAAAAAGATGCTATCCATGCCGGGTTTCCGCCTGAGCGGCACCGGCTGGTACGAAACCGATTTCAAGACCGGTTCCAAGAAGAATCTGGCCGGCGGCGACAAAGCTGACTAAGGTCTGGAACCTGAGTTGAACGACTACGCGCGAGCTCTTGCAACCTCTGCAAGGCCTCCAACCGAATTTCGATTACGAGAAGCGAAACCACTACCATGATGCGCAGCCATTATTGCGGCCAACTGAACGAAGCCCTGGAAGGCCAGGAAATTACCCTTTGCGGATGGGTTCACCGTCGCCGTGACCACGGTGGGGTGATTTTCCTCGATATCCGTGATCGTGACGGTCTGGCCCAGGTGGTGTTCGACCCGGACCGCGCCGAGAGCTTCGCCGCCGCCGATCGCGTGCGCAGTGAATACGTCGTGAAGATCACCGGCAAGGTTCGCCTGCGTCCGGCCGGCGCCACCAATGCCAACATGGCATCGGGCATGATCGAAGTGCTGGGCTACGAGCTTGAAGTGCTGAACGAATCGGAAACCCCGCCGTTCCCGCTGAACGAGTTCTCCGACGTCGGTGAAGAAACCCGCCTGCGTTATCGCTTCCTTGATCTGCGTCGCCCGGAAATGGCCGAGAAGCTGCGTCTGCGTTCGCGCATGACCACCAGCATCCGCCGCTACCTGGACGAGAACGGCTTCCTCGACGTCGAGACGCCGATCCTGACCCGCGCTACTCCGGAAGGCGCACGTGATTATCTGGTACCGAGCCGTACTCACGCCGGTTCGTTCTTCGCCTTGCCGCAATCGCCGCAGCTGTTCAAGCAACTGCTGATGGTGGCCGGCTTCGACCGTTACTACCAGATTGCCAAGTGCTTCCGCGACGAAGACCTGCGTGCCGACCGTCAGCCTGAATTCACTCAGATCGACATCGAAACCAGCTTCCTCGATGAAAAAGACATCATGGGCCTCACCGAAGGCATGATCCGCAACCTGTTCAAGGAAGTGCTGGATCTGGAGTTCGGCGAATTCCCGCACATGACCTTCGAAGAAGCCATGCGCCGCTACGGTTCCGACAAGCCGGACCTGCGTAACCCGCTGGAACTGGTGGACGTGGCCGACCAGCTGAAAGAAGTCGACTTCAAGGTTTTCAGCGGCCCGGCCAACGATCCGAAATGCCGTATCGCTGCCTTGCGCGTTCCTGGCGCGGCGAGCATGCCGCGCAAGCAGATCGACGACTACACCAAGTTCGTCGGCATCTACGGTGCCAAGGGCCTGGCGTACATCAAGGTCAACGAGCGCGCCAAAGGCGTTGAAGGCCTGCAGTCACCAATCGTCAAGAACATTCCTGAAGCCAACCTCAACGTGATCCTCGATCGCGTTGGCGCGGTTGACGGCGACATCGTGTTCTTCGGTGCCGACAAAGCCAAGATCGTCAGCGAAGCCCTGGGCGCGCTGCGGATCAAGGTCGGCAACGACCTGGAGCTGCTGACCTGCAAGTGGGCGCCAATGTGGGTCGTCGACTTCCCGATGTTCGAAGAGAACGACGACGGCAGCTTCAGTGCCTTGCACCACCCGTTCACCGCGCCGAAGTGCACCCCGGAAGAACTGGAAGCCAATCCGGCGACCGCTCTGTCCCGTGCCTACGACATGGTCCTCAACGGCACCGAGCTGGGTGGCGGCTCGATCCGTATCCACCGCAAGGAAATGCAGCAAACGGTGTTCCGTCTGTTGGGTATCAACGAAGCGGAACAGGAAGAGAAATTCGGCTTCCTGCTCGACGCCCTGAAATACGGCGCGCCGCCGCACGGTGGCCTGGCCTTCGGTCTGGACCGTCTGGTGATGCTGATGACTGGCGCCCAGTCGATCCGTGAAGTGATTGCCTTCCCGAAAACCCAAAGTGCTGCCGACGTGATGACGCAAGCACCGGGTGTGGTAGATGCCAAGGCACTGCGCGAATTGCACATTCGTTTGCGCGAAACGCCAAAGGCTGAGTAAGGCTGACCGCAAAGGCGCATCCTTTCGGGATGCGCCTTTTCTTTAGGTCGAGATTTTTTCTTGCTGGCCGACACAGCGTGCGCGGCGGGCAATGTTTCAAGAGAATTCGGAGCGAGTTATGGCGGGTCATTCCAAGTGGGCGAACATCAAGCACCGCAAAGAACGTCAGGATGCCAAGAAGGGCAAGATTTTCACCAAGTGGATTCGTGAACTGACCGTAGCGGCCCGTCAGGGCGGCGGTGATCCGGGCTCCAACCCGCGCTTGCGTCTGGCGCTGGACAAGGCCCTCGGCGCGAACATGAGTCGCGACATCATTGATCGCGCAGTCGCCCGCGGTGCCGGTGCTGCCGACACCGACGACATGGTCGAACTGACCTACGAAGGCTACGGCCCGGGCGGCGTGGCGGTGATGGTCGAGTGCATGACCGACAACCGTAACCGCACCGCAGCCGCGGTTCGCCATGCGTTCAGCAAGTGCGGCGGCAATCTGGGTACTGACGGCTCCGTGGCTTATCTGTTCGAGCGCAAGGGGCAGATTTCCTTCGCGCCGGGTGTCGACGAAGATGCACTGATGGAAGCTGCCATGGAAGCCGATGCCGATGACGTGGTCACCCATGAAGACGGCTCGATTGACGTGTTCACTTCGTTCGCCGGTTTCTACTCCGTGCGCAACGCGCTGGAAGCGGCGGGATTCAAGGGCGATGACGCGGAAATCGTGATGCTGCCAACCACCAGTGCCGAACTGGACCTGGAAGGCGCCGAGAAGGTGCTCAAGCTGATCGACATGCTCGAAGACCTGGATGACGTGCAGAACGTCTATTCCAATGCGGAAATTCCCGAAGCCGTAGCCGCACAGCTCGGTTAAGGGCGACCAAGATCCAGTGTAGGAGCGAGCCTGCTCGCGAAAAACCTGAGAGCGCCGCGCTAATTCAGGTGTAGCGCGTTATCGTTAACGCCCATCGCGAGCAGGCTCGCTCCTACAGTGTTGTGGGTTCGCCACGCAAATTCATTACAACCCGCAGGCGTTATGACTTTAATTCTTGGTATCGACCCCGGTTCGCGCATCACCGGTTATGGCGTGGTACGTGATACCGGGCGTGGCTGCGTGTATGTGGCGTCGGGCTGCATTCGCACGGGGTCCGGCGAGCTGCATGAGCGTCTGCAAATTGTCTATCGCGGTGTGCGTGAAGTCATCCAGACCTATGGTCCGGTGACCATGGGCATTGAAAAAGTCTTTATGGCACGCAATGCCGACTCTGCCCTCAAGCTCGGTCAGGCCCGAGGCGCTGCGATTGTGGCGGGTGCCGAGGAAAACCTGGAAATCGCCGAATACACCGCGACCCAGGTCAAGCAAGCGGTTACCGGCACCGGCGCCGCGAATAAAGAGCAGGTGCAGATGATGGTTATGCACATGCTGAAATTGACCAGCAAGCCGCAAATCGATGCTTCGGACGCCCTGGCCATCGCCATTTGCCATGCTCACACCCGTTCCAGCCTGTTACCTCATGGTTTGGGAACAGCACGCAGTCGTGGCGGGCGCCTGCGTCTCTGATAGCATCAGCAGTCATTTTTAAGGAATGAGGGTTTTGCGCCTGTGTTGTCGGCGCAAAACCCTTGTTCTGTCAGTCGCCAGTCAATGATCTGGCCAACGCTCAAGGATCTGAAACGTGATTGGACGCTTGCGCGGCACACTGGCTGAGAAACAGCCGCCGCACCTGATTCTGGATGTAAACGGTCTGGGGTATGAGCTGGAAGTGCCCATGACCACGCTGTATCGCTTGCCGTCGGTCGGTGAACCGCTGACCTTGCACACCCATTTAGTCGTACGCGAAGACGCGCAGTTACTCTATGGCTTCTTCGGCAAGCGTGAGCGAGACTTTTTTCGCGAGTTGATCCGTCTCAATGGTGTAGGGCCGAAATTGGCCCTGGCATTGATGTCGAGCCTGGAAGTGGATGAACTGGTACGTTGCGTGCAGTCTCAGGACACTTCGGCGCTGACCAAGGTGCCGGGCGTGGGCAAAAAGACTGCCGAGCGTTTGCTGGTGGAACTCAAGGACCGCTTCAAGGCCTGGGAAACCGTGCCGGCGATGTTCGCCCTGGTGCCGAACCAGCCGGGCGGGCCAGATGCGCCGCCGGTTGCCACCGCAGAAAATGATGCGGTCAGCGCGCTGATTTCCCTGGGTTACAAGCCGCAGGAAGCCAGCAAGGCGATTTCCGCGATCAAGGAGAAAGGTTTGAGCAGTGAAGACATGATTCGTCGTGCCCTGAAGGGAATGATCTAAGTGATTGAAGCTGATCGTCTGATTGCCGCCACGCCCGGCCCTCGCGACCGCGAGGAAGTCCAGGACCGGGCGATTCGCCCTGTCAGCCTGGCGGAATACATTGGCCAGCCGACCGTTCGCGAGCAAATGGAGTTGTTCATCCAGGCGGCTCGCGGGCGTAACGAGTCCCTGGACCACACGCTGATTTTCGGTCCGCCGGGTCTGGGCAAGACCACCTTGGCCAACATCATCGCCCAGGAAATGGGCGTGTCGATCAAAAGCACTTCGGGCCCGGTGCTTGAGCGCCCGGGCGATCTGGCGGCGCTGTTGACCAACCTTGAGCCTCATGACGTGTTATTCATCGACGAAATCCATCGGCTGTCGCCGATTGTCGAAGAAGTGCTGTACCCGGCCATGGAAGATTTCCAGCTCGACATCATGATTGGCGAGGGGCCGGCTGCACGCTCGATCAAACTGGATCTGCCGCCGTTCACCCTGGTGGGCGCGACGACCCGTGCCGGCATGTTGACCAACCCGTTGCGCGACCGGTTCGGCATCGTTCAGCGCCTGGAGTTCTACAACACTGCCGACCTGGCAACCATTGTCAGTCGTTCTGCGAACATCCTCGGTTTGCCGCTGGACCCGGAAGGCGCCTTTGAGATCGCCCGGCGTGCCCGCGGCACCCCGCGGATCGCCAACCGCTTGCTGCGCCGGGTTCGGGATTTCGCCGAAGTTCGCGCCAAGGGCCACATCACCAAACCGATCGCCGACCTGGCCTTGAACCTGCTGGATGTCGACGAGCGCGGTTTCGATCATCAGGACCGGCGTCTGCTGTTGACCATGATCGAGAAGTTCGACGGTGGGCCGGTCGGCGTGGACAGTCTGGCGGCGGCGATCAGCGAAGAGCGCCACACCATTGAAGACGTGCTGGAGCCGTACCTGATCCAGCAGGGCTACATCATGCGCACGCCGCGGGGGCGAGTGGTCACCCGGCACGCGTATCTGCATTTCGGTTTAAACATTCCGTCACGATTGGGTGAGATGCCCGTGGTAGACGAGTTCCTTGATGCCGTGGACGATTAAACACTTTTGCGGGCTGATTTTTTCCGGATTTGCGCGGTCCTAGGACCGTGCTTCTGCCAGAAAGCCGCGAATCAATGAAAAACAGTTGCCTGGCCGGATTGGCAACCTGAGGAGTAAGCACTAGAGTATGCGCGCGCAAAACGGGCTTGAGCCTTTCGCACTTCGTTGTCGCGTTTATTACGAGGACACCGATGCGGGCGGCATCGTGTATTACGTCAATTACCTCAAGTTTATGGAACGGGCTCGAACCGAGCGGCTCCGGGATCTTGGCTTTGCCCAGTCCCAGCTGGCAGGAGAGGACCTGTTGTTTGTCGTGCATTCCAGCGAAGCGCGTTACCACGCGCCGGCGCGACTGGACGACGAGCTTCTGGTAAGCGCTGAAGTAATTGAATTGAACCGTGTCAGCCTGCGCTTCAAACAGCAGGTCAGGCGAGCCACGGATAATGCGCTGCTCTGCGAAGGGCAGTTTCTGGTGGCCTGTGTGCGCACTGAAAGTTTAAAACCCCGGGCCATTCCCGAAGCTCTACGTGCGGCCTTTGCCGACGTGAGCGGCGCGGGTACACACTCAAAGCAGGAGATAAAGCGTGGAAGCTAACGTCGTCGACCATTCCTCCATGTGGAGCCTGGTCAGCAATGCCAGTATCGTGGTGCAACTGGTAATGCTGATCCTGGTAGCCGCATCGGTGACCTCATGGATCATGATCTTTCAGCGCAGCAACCTGCTGCGCGCCGGTCGACGTGCCCTGGAGAGCTTTGAAGAGCGCTTCTGGTCTGGCATCGACCTGTCCAAACTCTACCGTCAGGCCGGCAGCAACCCTGATCCGGATTCGGGCGTCGAGCAGATCTTCCGTGCCGGTTTCAAGGAATTCTCCCGTCTGCGCCAGCAGCCAGGCGTTGACCCGGAAGCGGTCATGGAAGGCGTGGCCCGTGCCATGCGCGTGGCCATTTCCCGCGAAGAAGAAAAGCTCGAGCAGAGCCTGCCGTTCCTCGCCACCGTCGGTTCCGTCAGCCCGTACATCGGTCTATTCGGTACCGTCTGGGGGATCATGAACTCCTTCCGTGGCCTGGCCACTGCCCAGCAAGCGACCCTGGCCACTGTGGCTCCGGGTATCGCCGAAGCACTGATTGCCACCGCAATCGGCCTGTTCGCGGCCATCCCGGCCGTTATCGCTTACAACCGTTTTGCTGCTCGCAGCGAAACCCTGCTGGGCCGTTACTACACCTTCGCCGATGAATTCCAGGCGATCCTGCACCGCAAAGTGCACACCAGCGAAGAATAAGCAGGTAATTTCCAATGGCTTTAATCGCTCGAGCTCGCAAAAAGCGCAAGCCGGTTGCCGAGATGAACGTGGTGCCTTACATCGACGTGATGCTGGTGCTGCTGGTCATCTTCATGGTGACCGCTCCGATGCTCAATCAGGGCGTGAAAGTTGATCTGCCCAAGGTTTCCAGCGAAGCCTTGCCGCAGGACAACAACACCCAGGTCCTGACCATTTCGATCAAGTCTGACAAGACCTATTACTGGAACCTTGGCAGCGAAGTCGAGACTGAAAAGCAACAGGACAAGGCCATGACCTTGCCGCAGATGACTGACGCGGTGACCAAGATCATTCGCGCCGGTACTGAAGGCGGCAAGCGTACCCAAGTGTTCATTCGCGGCGACAAGACCGTCGATTACGGTTCCGTGATGGGCGCCATGGGCGGGTTGCAGAAAGCCGGGGTCGGTAATGTTGGCTTGATTACCGAGGCACCCTGATGCAGCAAATGCGAGAGCCGTCCGCCTCGGAAAGCTACTTCTGGCCTAGTGTCCTGGCGATTGTCTTGCACGTGCTGGTATTCGGCATGCTGTTCGTCAGTTTCGCCTTCACACCAGAGCTGCCGCCGGCCAAGCCGATTGTCCAGGCGACCTTGTACCAGCTGAAATCGAAAAGTCAGGCGACCACCCAGACCAATCAGAAGATTGCGGGTGAGGCGAAGAAATCTGCCGCACGTCAGACCGAAGTCGAACAGATGGAACAGAAAAAGATCGAACAGGAAGCGATCAAGGCCGCGGAACAAAAGAAGGAAGATGCGGCTCAAAAAGCCGAAGAATCCAAGAAGGCCGACGAGACTAAAAAAGCGGATGAGGCGAAAAAGGCTGATGAAGCCAAGAAAGCCGATGAAGCGAAGAAGACCGCCGAAGCCAAAAAGGTCGAAGAGAAACAATTGGCTGATATAGCCAAGAAGAAATCTGAAGAAGAAGCCAAGAAGGCGGCTGAAGAAGAGGCCAAGAAAGCGGCCGCTGAAGAAGCCAAGAAAAAGATTGTCGAAGACGCGAAGAAGAAAGCCGCGGAAGACGCCAAGAAGAAATCTGAAGCTGAAGAGGCGAAGAAGAAAGTCGCCGAAGACGCGAAGAAGAAAGCTGCCGCCGATGCTGCGAAGAAAAAGTCGCAGGAAGCTGCACGTAAATCTGTCGATGAGAAAAAGGCTCAGGCCCTGGCAGATTTGCTTTCCGACACGACGGAGCGTCAGCAGGCCTTGGCGGATGAGCAGGGTGATGAAGTCGCGGGTAACTTCGACGATCTGATTCGCTCGCGTGCTTCCGAAGGTTGGGCGCAGCCACCGTCAGCCCGCAAGGGCATGAAGGTGATCCTGCAAATCAACATGCTGCCTGACGGAACAATCTCCGGCGTGTCGGTTGCCAAGTCCAGCGGTGATGTACCGTTCGACAGTTCAGCGGTAGCGGCGGTAAAAAATATTGGTCGATTGACCGAAATGCAGGGTCTGAAGCCAGCTGATTTCGCACCCTATCGTTCATTCAAGATGACATTCACACCTGAGGATCTAGCCTTGTGAGAAACCTTCTTCGAGGACTGCTTGTAGTCATGTTCTGCTTTGCAGGACTGGCCACCGCAGATGAAAAAAATATCCTGGTCAGCAGTGGTAGCTCCCAGGCAACTCCAATTGCCGTAGTGCCATTCGGTTTCCAGGGCGGCACCGTGCTGCCGGATGACATGGCCGAAATCATCGGCAACGACCTGCGCAACTCGGGTTATTACGCGCCGATTCCAAAGCAGAACATGATCAGCCAGCCGAGCCAGGCCAGCGAAATCATTTTCCGTGACTGGAAGGCGATCAACGCTCAGTACATTATGGTCGGCAGCATCGTGCCATCGGGCGGTCGCCTGCAGGTTCAATACGCTTTGTTCAACGTCGCTACCGAGCAGCAAGTGCTGACCGGCAGCGTGTCGGGCAGCGTCGATCAACTGCGCGACATGTCGCACTACATCGCCGACCAGTCGTTCGAAAAACTCACCGGCATCAAAGGCGCGTTCTCGACACGTCTGCTGTACGTGACGGCCGAACGTTTCTCCGAGAAGAACACGCGCTACACGCTGCAACGCTCGGACTACGACGGTGCCCGCGCCGTGACGCTGCTGCAATCGCGCGAGCCGATCCTGTCGCCGCGTTTCGCACCGGATGGCAAGCGCCTCGCTTACGTCTCGTTCGAGCAGAAGCGTCCGCGTATCTTCATGCAGAACATCGACACCGGTCGCCGTGAGCAGATCACCAACTTCGAAGGCCTGAATGGCGCGCCTGCCTGGTCGCCGGATGGCAATCGCCTGGCATTCGTATTGTCGAAAGACGGTAACCCGGACATCTATGTGATGAACCTGGGTTCGCGTCAGATCACTCGCGTCACCAATGGTCCCGGCATCAACACCGAACCGTTTTGGGGTAAGGATGGTTCGACCATCTACTTCACCTCCGATCGTGGCGGCAAGCCACAGATCTACAAAACCAGCGTCGGTGGTGGCGGTGCGGAACGTGTGACCTTTGTGGGTAACTACAACGCCAACCCGAAACTTTCGGCTGATGAAAAGACCCTGGTGATGATTCACCGCCAGGACGGCTTCACTAATTTCAAGGTGGCGGCCCAGGATTTGCAGCGAGGTAGTGTAAAGATCCTCACTGATAGCACTCTGGACGAGTCGCCTACTGTTGCGCCCAACGGCACCATGGTAATCTACGCCACCCGCCAGCAGGGCCGGGGAGTCTTGATGCTCGTGTCCATTAATGGACGCGTGAGGCTCCCGCTTCCTACCGCACAAGGCGAAGTCAGAGAACCGTCCTGGTCCCCTTACCTGAACTGACGCGGCGCTACACGTTTTACTTAACACACTGGGGTTCATTAGGAGTTTCACGATGGAAATGCTGAAGTTTGGTAAATTTGCTGCGCTGGCTCTGGCCATGGCTGTAGCTGTAGGTTGCTCGTCCAAAGGCGGCGACAACGCCGGTGAAGGCGCTGTTGATCCAAACGCTGGTTACGGCGCAAACACTGGTGCCGTTGACGGTTCCCTGAGCGAAGAAGCTGCTCTGCGCGCAATCACCACCTTCTACTTCGAATACGACAGCTCGGACCTGAAGCCAGAAGCCATGCGCGCTCTGGACGTTCACGCCAAAGACCTGAAAGCAAACGGCGCTCGCGTTGTTCTGGAAGGCAACACCGACGAACGTGGTACTCGTGAGTACAACATGGCACTGGGCGAGCGTCGTGCGAAAGCCGTTCAGCGCTACCTGGTACTGCAAGGTGTTTCCCCAGCTCAGCTGGAACTGGTTTCCTACGGCGAAGAGCGTCCAGTTGCTACCGGCAACGACGAGCAGTCCTGGGCTCAAAACCGTCGCGTCGAACTGCGTAAGTAATTCGTCATGCGAACGTGCCGTCGTGCTGTAACTGTTTTGGCTCTCAGTCTCGCACCGCTTGCGGTGTGGGCTGCGGTTCCTGTGGTCGAGGACAACTCCGGCTATAACAATAGCGGGAGTAGTAATCCGCCTGCGGGTTACGGTACGAACGGCGCCTATGCCGGGGGAGGGGTTTCGACCCCTGTCTCGGCACAGGGCCAGCTGTTCAACCAATTGCAATCCATGCAGGATCAGATCTCGCGCCAACAGGGTGTGATCGAAGAACTGCAAAATGACGTAGCGCGCATGAAGCAAGAAAGCCTGGAGCGATATCAGGATCTTGATCGGCGCATAGGAACCGGCGTTGCACCAGCCGCGACTCCTGATAATTCTTCCGCCGGTGGCAGTTTGAATGCCCCCGGTGCAGCAGCGGGCGCAGCCGCAGGAGCGGCAACCGCTGCGACACAAGCGCCTGCCGCGGGTAGCGAGCCGGCTGATCCGGCGAAGGAAAAACTGTATTACGATGCAGCCTTCGACCTGATCAAGGCCAAGGATTTCGACAAGGCCAGCCAGGCTTTTGCCGCATTCCTGCGCAAGTACCCGAGCAGCCAGTACGCGGGCAATGCCCAATACTGGTTGGGCGAAGTGAACCTGGCCAAAGGCGATCTGCAAGGTGCAGGTCAGGCGTTTGCCAAGGTTTCGCAGCTGTACCCAAAGCACCCTAAAGTGCCTGATTCGCTGTACAAGCTCGCTGACGTAGAGCGCCGCCTGGGTCATACCGACAAGGTCAAAGGCATTCTGCAGCAGGTCGTGTCCCAGTATCCGGGTACTTCCGCTGCTCAGCTGGCTCAGCGTGACCTGCAGAAAATGTAAGGTTGCTTGACCTGTTTCGAAGAAACCCGCGCTTGTCGCGGGTTTTTTCGTTAGAATTCACGCCCTTTTTATGAAACACGCTTTTTGGGATCTACGCGGTGGCGGGGTTCCTTGAAGTGCCTGACGGAGGCGGACAGCCTGTTTAGCTGTCATGCCCGTGGCGACTATGCAAGACACATTGAGAATCACCGAAGTTTTCTACTCGTTGCAGGGTGAAACGCGGACTGCCGGGCTGCCCACTGTTTTTGTGCGCCTGACCGGTTGCCCATTGCGTTGCCAATATTGCGACAGCGCCTACGCGTTCACTGGCGGCACCATTCGCCCACTCGACGACATTCTCGAACAAGTGGCCGGTTTCCGTCCGCGTTATGTCTGTGTCACCGGTGGCGAGCCGCTGGCACAACCCAACGCCATCCCTTTGCTTAAACAGTTGTGTGATGCCGGCTACGAAGTGTCACTGGAAACCAGTGGTGCACTCGACATCTCGGCGGTAGATTCCCGGGTCAGTCGCGTCGTCGACCTGAAAACGCCGGGTTCGAAGGAAGCACATCGCAACCGCTACGAGAACATCGAACTGCTCACGCGCAACGATCAGGTGAAGTTCGTCATCTGCTCGCGGGAAGACTATGACTGGGCCGTGTCCAAGCTGATCCAGTACGGTCTGGATCAGCGCGCCGGTGAAGTCCTGTTTTCGCCAAGTCACCATGACCTCAATGCTCGGGACCTGGCTGACTGGGTAGTGGCGGACAACCTGCCAGTGCGTCTGCAATTGCAGCTGCATAAATATCTTTGGAATGACGAGCCGGGGCGCTGAGATGACTGAACAACTGAACACTACCGAAAAACGTGCAGTCATCCTGCTGTCCGGCGGCCTGGACTCAGCGACCGTTGTGGCCATGGCCCGCGCTGAAGGCTATAGCTGCTACACCATGAGCTTCGACTACGGTCAGCGGTCTCACGCCGAATTGCATGCCGCTGCGCGTGTCGCTCGCGACCTGGGTGTGGTCGAGCACAAGGTGATCGGCCTGAACCTGAACGGTATGGGCGGCTCGGCACTGACCGACACCAGCATCGATATTCCGGAAGTGGCGGGAGAAGGTATCCCGGTGACTTACGTGCCGGCGCGCAACACAGTGTTTCTGTCCCTGGCGCTGGGTTGGGCTGAGGTACTCGGCGCGCGTGACATCTTTATCGGCGTGAATGCGGTGGACTACTCCGGTTATCCGGACTGTCGTCCCGAGTTCATCGAGTCGTTCGAGCGCATGGCCAATCTGGCGACGAAGGCCGGTGTAGAGGGCAATGGCTTCCGTATCCAGGCGCCACTGCAGAACCTGAGCAAGGCGCAGATCGTCCAGGCAGGCGTGAAGCTGGGCGTCGATTATGGGCTGACCGTTTCCTGCTATCAGGCGGACGATAACGGCCGTGCGTGCGGCAAATGCGACAGCTGCCGCCTGCGTGCAGAAGGCTTTGCAGCGGCCGGTGTGAGCGACCCGACACCTTATTTTTGATTTATTTTAAATTAGGTGTTGAATAGTCCTTAAAAATCAGTATTATACGCGCCACCACACAGCGGGTCGTTAGCTCAGTTGGTAGAGCAGTTGGCTTTTAACCAATTGGTCGTAGGTTCGAATCCCACACGACCCACCATTTTTGTAGCAGTTTTAAAAGTCTGGAAGGCCCACGCAAGTGAGGATTTCCGGATTTTTTTTTGCCCGCGATTTGAGCTCGGCTCAACGCGAGGCTGCACCGCGTGACGCAGGTCAGAATCATCTTTTGCATCCACCGGATATTCTGTAGCCTTGCGCATCTTCACCGTTGTCCGTGCCTGATGATACTCACTCTCCCGGCGGTACCCTGAAGGGTCCGGAGCCGGGTGTATACTCGACTTTCGCGCGAAAGCGCCTGCAGGTCTTGCGAACATGACGCAGATTTCCGAACGCCTTCTGGTTCAAGCCCACCTCGATGCCAAGCAGCCCAAGCCGCTGACCGTGGAGGAGGAAGCTTTTTACCGTGCCGCCATCGCTGCCGAGCTCAAGGCTCAGGACGCGGTGCTGGTTGCTCACTTCTATTGCGATCCGGTGATTCAGGCCCTGGCCGAAGAAACCGGTGGTTGCGTCTCCGACTCGCTGGAGATGGCCCGCTTCGGCAGTGCGCACCCGGCCAAGACCGTGCTGGTCGCCGGTGTGAAGTTCATGGGCGAAACCGCGAAAATCCTCAATCCTGAAAAACGCATTTTGATGCCGACCCTGGAAGCGACGTGTTCGCTGGACCTGGGTTGCCCGGTGGATGAGTTCTCGGCGTTTTGCGACCAGCATCCGGAGCGTACGGTGGTGGTGTATGCCAACACTTCGGCGGCGGTCAAGGCCCGGGCGGATTGGGTGGTGACGTCCAGCTGTGCGCTGGAGATCGTCGAAAGCCTGATGGATAACGGCGAAACGATCATCTGGGGGCCGGACAAACATCTGGGCACCTACATCCAGCGCCAGACCGGCGCCGACATGCTGTTGTGGGACGGTGCCTGCATCGTTCACGAGGAATTCAAGTCAAAGCAGCTTGAGGACATGAAAGCGCTGTACCCGGACGCCGCGATTCTGGTGCACCCGGAGTCGCCGACTTCGGTGATCGAGCTGGCGGATGCCGTGGGTTCCACCAGTCAGTTGATTGCGGCGGCGCAGAGCCTGCCGAACAAGACCCTGATCGTCGCCACCGATCGCGGCATCTTCTACAAGATGCAGCAGCTGTGCCCGGACAAGGTCTTCATCGAGGCTCCAACGGCCGGTAACGGCGCAGCATGCCGCAGTTGCGCACACTGCCCGTGGATGGCCATGAACACTCTTGAGCGCACGCTGAAGTGCTTGAAGGAGGGGACGAACGAGATCTTTGTAGATCCGGCGTTGATTCCGCAAGCGATTCGACCGTTGAAACGGATGCTCGATTTCACTCAGGCTGCGCGGATGAAGCTGGCCGGTAACGCCTGAATTCGTCAGATAAGTCACAAAACCTGTGGGAGCGAGCCTGCTCGCGATAGCGATCTGTTAGTCATATCAATGCTGACTGACACACCGCCATCGCGAGCAGGCTCGCTCCCACATTGGTTTTTGTATGGCTGATTTACTTGGTTTTCTTCGGAATGCGGACAAGCTGGGTATTGGAATACATGTCATGCCAGCTGCGTTTCTGTTTATCGAACAGCGACCAGATGAACCCAAGGCCAACACACAACAGCGACGCAATCGACACCACAAAGCGCAGCAGTGCCTGCCAAAGACTGATCGATGTACCATCAGCGTTCTGCACGCGAATGCACCACACCTGCATGCCCAATGTCTGACCGGACCAGGTCCAGAACTTGGCGAAGAAACCAAACAGCACAAACAGCAGCACAGTCGACAGCAACGGATCACCGTCCAGTGCGCCGGCTTCGGTCAGGGTGCGCATCTTGTCTTCGCCGATGATCGCCATCTGGATCATCTTGTAAATGCCGCTGGTGACGATCAGCAGGGCGGTACACAACAGGAAGTCATAGAACATCGCTGCCAGACGACGACCCAGGGAGGCGGCGGGGAACTCGCCCTCGGGTTTGAGCAGGTGTTTCGACATGGCAGCCTCTGGGCGGAAAAAGAAGCCATTTTACGGATTTACGCGCACAAAAAAGCCCCTGATGTCAGCATCAGGGGCTTTTTCGTTACAGAAGATTAGGCTTCTGCTTGTACTTCGTCAGCCTGCATGCCTTTCTGGCCTTGCACAGCGACGAAAGTCACTTTCTGGCCTTCTTTCAGGCTCTTGAAGCCGTTGCCCTGAATAGCGCGGAAATGCACGAACAGATCCGGACCGCTTTCTGGAGTGATAAAACCAAAACCTTTCTCGTCGTTAAACCACTTGACGGTACCGCTCTGACGTGTGGACATTTCTTATTCCTTTGACGCAAAAAATTAATGACAGTCTCCTTCTCATGAAAGAGTACTGGGGCTGGTTGCAGGAGAGTAAGAAGACGTCGAACGGGATGTAGCTAACTTGTAGGCTACTGCCCAGGTCACGATTCCAAGCGACCCATGCAAACACAGTGAACAAACTCTACGCCAACTACGTGAGAAAAAACAAGCCCTGTGAGAGGCCCGGTTTTGTTCAGGTTGGGGCAGTAGCGTGTCCACTAGTGCGGTTTATTCGATCAGGGTGTTCAATTGTTTTCGAACGTTATAAGCAACGTTCATAAACGAAGCTTAGAACCAAAGACATGCACTGTTTTATGGCGGTTGCGTTACACATTAGTGCACTGTTAACGCAACCGCGTTACTTATAGAAACAGTCAATCAGCCGCGATAGTAGCGTTGTGGAACAAATGGCATTTTGCTTACAAGCAAAGGCACCTTTTTCCCACGAACAATTGCCCACACCGGTGTGTCGATAGCGATATAAGCGCTGTCGAGGTAACCCATGGCCAATGGACCGCCCAAGGTCGGACCAAAGCCGCCGCTGCAAACAGAACCAATGATGTCGCCCGCTTCGTTGACGATTTCTGCGCCTTCACGCACCGGCGTGCGTTCCTGAGGCAGAAGACCCACACGTTTGCGGCTGACACTGGCTTGCTGTTGAGCGAATACCGTCTCGGCGCCAGGGAAGCCGCCGGACCGTGCACCATCAGCACGACGTGGCTTGGAGATAGCCCACAGCAGGCTGGCTTCGATCGGAGTGGTCTCGGTGTTCATGTCGTGACCGTAGAGGCACAGGCCGGCTTCGAGGCGCAGCGAGTCGCGAGCACCAAGGCCGATGGCCGCGACTTCCGGTTCAGCCAGCAGGGCGCGCGCCAGGGCTTCAGCGTTGGCGGCCGGAACGGAGATTTCGAAACCGTCTTCACCGGTGTAGCCCGAACGGCTGACAAAGCATTCGACGCCCAGCAGTTTCACGCGGGTGAACTGCATGAAGGTCATCTTCGCCACTTCGGGCGCCAGGCGCGCGAGCACGGTGACCGCAGCCGGACCTTGCAAAGCCAGCAGGGCGCGCTCTTCGAACAGCGGCTCGATCGTGCACTGGTCGCCGATGTGCTTTTGCAGATGTGCGAGGTCTTGATCCTTGCAGGCGGCGTTGACCACCAGGAACAGTTCGTCGTTACCCAGGTTGGCGACCATCAGGTCGTCGAGGATGCCGCCGGTTTCGTTGGTGAACATCGCGTAGCGCTGCATGCCCACCGGCAGGTCGATGATGTCCACCGGCACCAGGGTTTCCAGGGCCTTGGCAGCATTGGCGCCGGTCAGGCGGATCTGGCCCATGTGCGAGACATCGAACAGCCCGGCCTGATCACGGGTGTGCTGGTGTTCTTTCATCACGCCCAGCGGGTATTGCACCGGCATGTCGTAGCCGGCGAACGGCACCATGCGTGCGCCGAGTTCGATGTGCAGTGCGTGCAGCGGGGTTTTCAGCAATTGTTCGGTGGACATATTCAGCTCCTGAAAAAGTGTGCGGATGCGCGTGAGCATCAGCACTCGATAATGTTGACCGCCAAACCGCCACGGGCGGTTTCCTTGTATTTGCTTTTCATGTCGGCGCCGGTCTGACGCATGGTGCGGATGACCTTGTCGAGGGAGACGAAATGCTGACCGTCGCCGCGCAGGGCCATGCGTACCGCATTGATGGCTTTCACCGAGCCCATGGCGTTGCGCTCAATGCAAGGCACTTGCACCAGCCCGCCAATCGGGTCGCAGGTCAGGCCCAGGTTGTGTTCCATGCCGATTTCGGCCGCGTTTTCCACTTGCTGCACGGTGCCGCCAAGTACTTCGCACAAGGCCCCGGCCGCCATGGAACAGGCCACGCCGACTTCACCCTGACAGCCGACTTCGGCGCCGGAGATCGAGGCGTTTTCCTTGTAGAGAATGCCGATCGCGGCGGCGGTCAGCAGAAAGCGCACGACGCCGTCTTCGCTGGCGCCGGGGATGAAGCGCATGTAGTAATGCAGCACCGCCGGGACGATGCCCGCGGCTCCGTTAGTGGGCGCAGTGACGACGCGTCCGCCGTTGGCGTTTTCTTCGTTGACCGCCAGGGCGTACAGGTTGACCCAGTCCAGCACCGACAGCGGATCGCGCAATGACGATTCCGGGTTCTTGCACAGTTGCCGGTGCAGCGCGGCGGCCCGACGTTTGACTTTCAAGCCACCGGGCAAAATGCCCTCGTTGCGGCAACCGGCAGCGACGCAGTCCTGCATCACCTGCCAGATGTTCAGCAGTCCGGCGCGGGTTTCCGCTTCCGGGCGCCAGGCGCTTTCGTTGGTCAGCATGACCTGGCTGATGGACAAGCCGTAAGTGGTGCAATGACCAAGCAAATCCTTGGCGCTCTTGAACGGGAAGGTCAGCGGCGTGGCGTCTTCGACGATGCGGTCGGCGCCGGCGGCGTCTTCATCGACCACGAATCCGCCGCCGACTGAGTAGTACTCACGGCTGCGTATTTGTATGCCCGCGGCATCGAAGGCGCGAAAGATCATGCCGTTGGGGTGATAGGCCAGCGGTTTGCGGATCATCGCCAGGTGTTCTTTCTCGTTGAACGCAATGCTGTGTTCGCCGAGCAGGTTCAAACGACCATTGCCGCGAATCTCCAGGAGACGGGCGGCGACGGTTTCGGTGTTCACGGTGTCCGGGTGTTCGCCTTCCAGGCCGAGCAACACGGCTTTGTCGCTGCCGTGGCCTTTGCCGGTGGCGCCGAGCGAGCCGTAGAGCTCGACTTTGACGCAGGTGGTGGCTGCCAGCAGCCCTTCACGGCGCAAGCCTTCGGCGAAGCGCGCGGCGGCGCGCATCGGGCCGACGGTGTGGGAGCTGGAGGGGCCGATGCCAATCTTGAACAGGTCGAACACGCTTAACGACATGGTTGTTCTCCGGTTTCTTGTTATAGGAATTGGCGGAATATCAGGCTTGATGTATTCCCCTGTGGGAGCTGGCCTGCCAGCGATGGCAGTGTGTCAGGCAACAGAGGTGGAGATTGATCCACCGCTATCGCTGGCAGGCCAGCTCCCACAGGGTTTTGTGGTGTTGTGGAAAAAGGGGCAGGTAAACCTGCCCCTCATTTGTTTAAGCGTAGCTTTCGATCGACGGGCAGGCGCAAACCAGGTTGCGATCACCAAACACGTTGTCGACGCGACCGACCGGTGGCCAGTATTTGCCTTCGATCAGCGACGCAACCGGATACACCGCTTGCTCACGGCTGTACGGGTGCGTCCACTCGCCAACGATTTCTGCGGCAGTGTGCGGAGCGTTTTTCAGCGGATTGTCGTCCTTGTCCAGCGTGCCGTTTTCCACCGCGCGAATTTCTTCGCGGATGCGGATCATGGCGTCGCAGAAGCGGTCCAGTTCTTCCCTGGATTCGCTTTCGGTCGGCTCGATCATCAGCGTGCCGGCGACCGGGAACGACATGGTCGGGGCGTGGAAACCGAAGTCGATCAGGCGCTTGGCGACGTCATCGACGCTGATGCCGCTGCTGTCTTTCAGTGGGCGCAAATCGAGGATGCATTCGTGCGCCACCAAGCCGTTGCTGCCGGTGTAGAGCACTGGGTAATGCTCTTCGAGGCGACGGGAAATGTAGTTGGCATTCAGGATCGCCAGTTGCGAAGCACGCTTCAGACCCGCACCACCCATCATCCGAATGTACATCCAGGTGATCGGCAGAATGCTCGCGCTGCCGAACGGTGCTGCGCAGACTGCGCCTTCCTTGCGTTCCATGGTGCCGTGACCCGGCAGGAACGGGGTCAGGTGCGATTTCACGCCAATTGGGCCAACGCCCGGGCCGCCACCGCCGTGAGGAATGCAAAAGGTCTTGTGCAGGTTCAGGTGGGACACGTCGCCGCCGAACTTGCCCGGTGCGCAAAGGCCAACCATGGCGTTCATGTTGGCGCCGTCGATGTACACCTGGCCGCCGTGGTCATGAATGATGCCGCAGATTTCACGGATGCCTTCTTCGAACACGCCGTGGGTCGACGGGTAGGTGATCATCAGCGCAGCGAGGTGTTCGCGGTGCTCGATGGCCTTGGCGCGCAGGTCTTCGATGTCAACGTTGCCACGGGCATCGCACGCGGTCACTACAACGCGCATGCCGGCCATGTTGGCGGTGGCCGGGTTGGTACCGTGAGCCGAGGACGGGATCAGGCAAATATCGCGACGGTCTTCGCCACGGCTCTGGTGATAGGCACGAATCGCCAGCAGACCGGCGTATTCACCTTGCGAACCGGCGTTCGGTTGCAGGGAGATCGCGTCGTAACCGGTGGCGGCGCAGAGCATTGCTTCCAGTTCATCGGTCAGTTGCTGGTAGCCGGCGCTTTGCTCGGCCGGGGCGAACGGGTGCAGGGCTCCGAATTCAGCCCAGGTCACCGGGATCATTTCGCTGGCAGCGTTGAGTTTCATGGTGCACGAACCCAACGGGATCATGGTGCGATCCAGTGCCAGGTCCTTGTCGGCGAGCTTGCGCAGGTAGCGCATCAGCTCGGTTTCCGAGTGGTAACGGTTGAACACCGGGTGGCTGAGGATCGGCGACTGGCGCACCAGTGCCGCTGGAATGGTCGCTTGAACCGAAGCGGCGAGGGCGGCGAAGTCCGGCAGGGTTTTGCCGTCGGCCAGCAGCGCCCACAGGGTTTCCACGTCAGCTTGCGAAGTGGTTTCGTCTAGGGACAGGCCCAGACGTTCGGCATCCACGACGCGCAGGTTGATCTGCTGGGCGCGAGCCTTGTCGTGCAGCTTGGCGGTGTTGGCGCCGGTGTTCAGAGTCAGCGTATCGAAGAAGCTTTCTTGTTCGACGTTCAGGCCGATTGCTTTCAGGCCTTTAGCCAGAATCGCGGTCAGGTGATGCACGCGGTTGGCGATCTGCGTCAGGCCTTTCGGGCCGTGGTACACGGCGTACATGCTGGCAATGTTGGCCAGCAGCACTTGCGCGGTGCAGATGTTCGACGTGGCTTTCTCACGACGGATATGTTGCTCGCGGGTTTGCATCGCCAGACGCAGGGCCGGTTTGCCGAAACGGTCCACGGAAACACCGACCAGACGGCCCGGCATGTCGCGCTTGAACGCGTCTTTTGTCGAGAAGTAAGCGGCGTGCGGGCCACCGAAACCCAGCGGCACGCCGAAGCGTTGCGCGCTGCCGATGGCTACGTCGGCGCCGAACTCACCCGGCGGGGTCAGCACGGTCAGGGCCAGCAGGTCCGCTGCAACTGCAACCAATGCGTTGGCAGCGTGGAAGCGTTCGGTCAGTTCGCGGTAGTCGAACACATCACCGTTGCTCGCCGGGTATTGCAGCAGGGCGCCGAAGAACGGCGTCACGTCGGTCAGTTCAAGCTCGTCGCCGACGACAACGTCGATGCCCAGCGGCTCGGCACGGGTGCGCAGCACGTCGAGGGTTTGCGGGTGGCAATGCACGGAGGCGAAGAACGCGTGGCTGCCTTTGTTCTTGCTCAGGCGTTTGCAGAAGGTCATGGCTTCGGCGGCGGCGGTGGCTTCGTCGAGCAGCGAGGCGTTGGCGATCGGCAGGCCGGTGAGGTCGCTGATCAGGGTCTGGAAGTTCAGCAGCGCTTCGAGGCGGCCCTGGGAAATTTCTGGCTGGTACGGGGTGTACGCGGTGTACCAGGCCGGGTTTTCCAGCAGGTTGCGCAGGATCGGCGACGGCGTGTGGGTGCCGTAGTAGCCCTGGCCGATGTAGGTCTTGAACAGCTGGTTTTTGCCGGCGATGGACTTGATCAAGGCCAGGGCATCGGCTTCGCTCAGGCCGTCTTCGAGGCCGAGGACGCTGGTGCCTTTGATGCTGTCGGGGATGACGCTGGCGCTCAGGGCTTCCAGCGAGTCAAAGCCGAGGCTGTTGAGCATCGCTTGCTCGTCACCGGCACGCGGGCCGATGTGGCGGGCGATGAATTCGTTAGCAGTAGTCAGGTTTACTTGAGTCATGTCAGCGCTCCTCAGGCTTCGGCGTTGGCTTTGATCAGACGGTCGTAGGCGTCCTGATCCAGCAGTTTGGCGACCGCCGAGGCGTCGGTTGGCTGGAAGCGGAAGAACCAGCCTTCGCCCAGCGGATCTTCGTTGACCAGTTCAGGGCTGCTGTCGAGTGCCGGGTTCACTTCCAGCACTTCACCGTCGAGAGGCATGTACACGCCGCTGGCGGCTTTTACCGATTCCACGGTGGCGGCTTCAGCGCCTTTGTCGTAGGACTGCAGCTCAGGCAGTTGTACGAAAACCACGTCGCCCAGGGCGTTCTGTGCGAAGGCGGTGATGCCGACAGTGACGCTGCCGTCAGCTTCGGTGCGCAGCCATTCGTGATCTTCAGTAAAACGCAACTCGCTCATGGAAACTCCTAAGGGGCCAGACTCGTCTGGTGGACGCGATGGAATGCTTGGGCTAAAGCCCTGCTTTATAGGTGGCTACTAAGCAAAATCGCGGCCAATGTTTTTTTATCGTTATAAATCAACTGGTTAAGTTGTTCTGTGGCTTGCAGGGAATGGATGGCTGTAGCGAAATCGCTACAGCATAAGGCGGAGATAAAAGCCTAGGTGGATCAAAGCCTTGCACAGCGGTGATCGGGGGAGGGTGTAGCGATATCGTTCCGCTGTAGCGCTTTCAGTACAGATGGAGGTCGTTTTTGAACAGGATTCAGTCTGAACACAGAACCTGTGGGAGCCAGCCTGCTGGCGATGAGGTTCTGTCAGTCGACATCTTTTTTGCCTGATACACCGCAATCGCCAGCAGGCTGGCTCCCACAGGGACTACGGTGATTTCAGGGCTTGTTGGGAATGCCGTACTTGCGCAACCGATGGGCGATTGCCGTGTGGGAGGTTTGCAGCCGGCTCGCCAGTTGCCGGGTCGAGGGATAGCTGACGTACAGCTTTTCCAGCAGGGTTTTCTCGAACTCTTCCATCGCCTGCTCGAGGCTGTCGACGTCGCTGTCACTCTGACGCGCCACCGAGGTCCCGGCGATGTCGAGGTCGCCGATGTCCACCAGGCTGCTTTCGCAAATCGCCGCCGCGCGGAAGATCACGTTCTGCAATTGCCGCACGTTGCCCGGCCAGCGATTACCCAACAGCGCAGGATAAGTGCCCGGTGCCAGGCGACAGACCGGGCGCTGAATCTGCGCGCACGCCTGCTGCATGAAATAGCGCGCCAGCAGCAGAATGTCCTGGCCGCGTTCGCGCAGGGGCGGGACTTCGACATTCAGGACGTTGAGGCGATAGAACAAGTCTTCGCGGAACGACCCTTCGCTGACCATTTTTTCCAGGTTGCGGTGAGTCGCGCTGAGGATCCGCACATTGACCTTCACTTCGCGGTCACCGCCGACCCGACGGAAGCTGCCGTCGTTGAGGAACCTCAGCAACTTCGCCTGCAAGTACGGCGACATCTCGCCGATCTCGTCGAGAAACACCGTGCCCTGGTTCGCCAGTTCCATCAGCCCCGGTTTGCCACCCCGTTGCGCGCCGGTGAAGGCGCCGGGGGCGTAGCCGAACAGTTCGCTTTCGGCGAGGTTCTCCGGCAATGCTGCGCAGTTCAGCGCCAAAAATGGCGAACTGTGCCGGGCGCTGATGGCGTGGCAGGCGCGAGCGACCAGTTCTTTGCCGGTGCCGGTTTCACCCTGGATCAACAACGGTGCATCCAATGCCGCTACACGTTGAGCGCGCGCCTTGAGCGTACGAATCGCTGGAGACTCGCCGAGCAGCGCGTCGAACCCTTCGGCATGGTCGTGGTGCAGCGCCGAGAGGCGTTCACCGATGCGGTTCGGCTGATACAGGGTCAGCAGGGCGCCGGCATCGGTGATCGGGGTGGCGTCCAGCAGCAAGGTCTGGCCGTTGACCGTGATCTCGCGCAGCGGCAGGCGGAAGCCGTGTTCCAGCAGGGCATCGAGCAACGCTGGATCGGCAAACAGATCCGCGACACTTTCCCCCGCCGGTTCACGACCATACAAAGCGATCAATGCCGGGTTGGCCAGCAACACTTTGCCGGCGCTGTCCAGAGCCAGCACCGGGTCGGTCATGGCGGCGAGCAGCGCATCGAGCTGCAAGTGCCGACGTTGGCCGGGCAGGATGTCGACCACCGTCATCGCTTGCACGCCACGCACGCTGAGCAATGCATCGCGCAGCTCTTCGAGCACTTGCGGGCTCAGGGTCGGGGCGTCGATGTAAACGTTGGGCGGGACCATTTCCACCGCATCCAGATTGAGATTACGCCCACCAAGCAGGGCCAGGACTTCCTGGGTAATGCCGACGCGGTCGATGAAACTGACGTGGATACGCATGGGGCGGTTTTTTAATCTGACGTGCGGAGGGTGGCAAGTATGCCTTGGGGCGGGCGAATGGTGAAATCCTGCGGGGGACTTCAGGGTGACACATGAACCCCTTGTGGGAGCGAGCCTGCTCGCGATGGCGGAGTATCAGTCGACATTCATGGTGACTGTCAGTCCGCCATCGCGAGCAGGCTCGCTCCTACAGGTACAGCGTTCATCCAGGGGAATGGGGTTACTCGAAGTTCTCGAGGTTTATCGGGTCGCCGGATTTCATATCCAGCTGCTTCCGGATGTCTTCGAACATCAGATCGTAATGCTTGTGGACTGAGCCTATCTGGCTGTGTGTCTTCGGGATTCCGTACTTCTCGGCAATATCCGTTACGTTTTTGGCGAAGTTGTACGCCTCCACCTTGGGCAGAAAGAAGAGCTCTGACATGTCCTTGCCCTGAATGCTGCCATGCATGGTGAACTGGATGCCTTGTTCCCCTTTGTCGTTCTTGCTGACCTCATAGTCGAGGTGCACGTTGTAGTTGACATCATCCGGGGTCAGCGCGTGGCGCTCGATGTGCAAGTGACCGGGCTCGAACGTTGCCATTGACGTTTCTCCTTATAAATAAGTAATGCCAGGTTTTGCCGTGCTGATGCGGGTGCCGGCCGTGCCCTGGACGATCGCTTCGATGTCCGAGAGTGAACCGATCACCGCGGTTTTTCCAGTATGGCGGGCAAACTCGCAGGCGGCCTGCACCTTTGGTCCCATGGAGCCGGCGGCGAAGCCAAGTTTTTCCATTTCATCGGGGTGGGCCTGGGCGATGGCTTTCTGGGTTGGTTTGCCGTAATCGATGAACGCCGCGTTGACGTCGGTGGCGATCACCAGCAGATCGCTTTCCAGCTGCTCGGCCAGCAGCGCCGAACACAGGTCCTTGTCGATCACCGCTTCCACACCTTGCAGCTTACTGTGGGCGCCGTACATCGTCGGGATGCCGCCACCGCCAGCGCAGATCACGATGCTGCCTTTTTCCAGCAGCCATTTGATCGGGCGGATTTCAAAGATGCGTTTCGGTCTCGGGCTGGCCACCACGCGACGGTATTTGTCGCCGTCCGGAGCAATCGCCCAGCCTTTCTCGGCGGCGAGTTTTTCCGCTTCGGCCTTGGCGTAGACCGGGCCGATGGGTTTGGTGGGGTTCTGGAACGCTGGGTCGTTGGCGTCGACTTCGACTTGGGTCAGCAGGGTCGCGAAGGGCACTTCGAAGTCCAGCAGGTTGCCCAGTTCCTGTTCGATGATGTAGCCGATCATGCCTTCGGTTTCGGCACCGAGCACGTCCAGCGGATAAGGCGAAACCGAGGTGTAGGCGGCGGCTTGAAGCGACAGAAGACCAACCTGCGGACCATTGCCGTGGGCGATGACCAGTTCATTGCCGGCATGGATCTTGGCGATTTGTTCGGTGGCGATCCGGATGTTGGCGCGTTGATTGTCCGCGGTCATGGGTTCACCACGGCGGAGCAGGGCGTTTCCGCCCAGAGCAACGACGATACGCATGATGCATGTCCTTCTAAAAGAGCAGTAAGCGGGCAACTCGGTCTGTCGATGGAACCCTGACCCTGTGGGAGCGAGACTGCTCGCGATGGGATCGCCGCGGTCTGTCAGATGCACCGCGGCGCTGCCATCGCTGGCAGGCCAGCTCCCACATTGACCATGTTCCGTCAGTGAGAGCCGAGTGGGCCGTTAGAGATCGGCCAGGGTCGACACCAGGATTGCCTTGATCGTGTGCATGCGGTTTTCCGCTTGCTCGAAGGCGATGCAGGCCGGCGACTCGAACACGTCATCGGTGACTTCGATGCCGTTGCTCAAATTCGGGTACTGCTCGGCAATCTGTTTGCCGATCTTGGTGTCGCTGTTATGGAACGCCGGCAGACAGTGCATGAACTTGGTGCGCGGGTTGCCGGTGGCTTTCATCAATTCTGCGTTGACCTGGTACGGCAGCAGTTGCTGGATGCGTTCGGCCCAGGCTTCGACCGGCTCGCCCATCGACACCCACACGTCGGTGTGGATGAAGTCCACGCCTTTTACCGCGGCTTTCGGGTCCTCGGTCAGCGTGATTCTTGCGCCGCTTTCTTCACCGTATTTTTTGCAGCGAGCCACCAGGTCATCTGTTGGCCACAGGGCTTTCGGTGCGCAGATACGCACGTCCATGCCCAGCTTGGCGCCGACCAGCAGCAGCGAGTTGCCCATGTTGTTGCGAGCGTCGCCCAGGTAGGCGTAGCTGATCTCGTGGATCGGTTTGTCCGCGTGTTCACGCATGGTCAGCACGTCGGCGATCATTTGCGTCGGGTGGTACTCGTCGGTGAGGCCGTTGAACACCGGCACACCGGCGAACTTGGCGAGCTCCTCGACGATTTCCTGCTTGAAGCCACGGTATTCGATGGCGTCGTACATGCGCCCCAGAACGCGGGCGGTGTCCTTCATGCTTTCCTTGTGGCCGATTTGCGAAGAATTCGGGTCGATATAAGTGACGTTGGCGCCCTGGTCATAGGCCGCGACTTCGAAGGCGCAACGGGTGCGGGTCGAGGTTTTTTCGAAGATCAGCGCGATGTTGTTGCCCTTGAGGTGTTGCTGCTCGGTGCCTGTGTACTTCGCACGTTTGAGATCGCGGGACAGGTCGAGCAGGTAACGCAGCTCACGGGGCGTGTGGTGCTCCAGGCTGAGCAGGTTACGGTTGTGGATATTGAACGCCATGATGATTCTCCTTGAGTTCGGTAATCGGCCCGGCCGCTACGGGATCAGTGCGGCCGGGGGGATGGTCGTTTAGTAGTCGATAGGGTCGCGAATGATCGGGCAGGTCATGCAGTGGCCGCCGCCACGGCCGCGTCCGAGTTCGCCGGCGCTGATGGTGATGACTTCCACACCGGCCTTGCGCAGCAGGGTGTTGGTGTAGGTGTTGCGGTCATAACCGATCACCACGCCGGGTTCCACAGCCACCACGTTGTTGCCGTCGTCCCATTGCTCGCGTTCGGCGGCGAAACTGTTGCCGCCGGTTTCCACCACGCGCAGCGCCTTGAGGTTGAGGGCCTTGGCCACCGTGTCGAGGAAGTTGGTTTCTTCGCGACGAATGTCGATACCGCCCGGCTTGCTTTCGTCAGGTTGCAACGTGAAGGCGACGATCTGGTTCACCACTTCCGGGAAAATCGTTACCAAATCGCGGTCGCAGAAGCTGAACACCGTGTCCAGGTGCATCGCTGCGCGGGATTTCGGCAGGCCGGCAACAATGACTTTTTCCACGGCGTTGTTCTTGAACAGGTTCACCGCCAACTGGCCGATGGCCTGACGGGACGAGCGTTCGCCCATACCGATCAACACCACACCATTGCCGATCGGCATTACATCGCCGCCTTCAAGGGTGGAGCTGCCGTGTTCCTGATCAGGGTCGCCGTACCAGATCTGGAAGTCGGCGTTGGTGAACTGCGGATGGAATTTATAGATGGCGGTGGTCAGCAGGGTTTCCTGACGACGCGCCGGCCAGTACATCGGGTTCAGCGTCACGCCGCCATAGATCCAGCACGTGGTGTCGCGGGTGAACTGGGTGTTGGGCAGCGGCGGCAGGATGAAGCTGGAATGCCCGAGAAACTCGCGGAACATCTGAATGGTCTTGCCGCCGAAACTGTCCGGCAAGTCGTCAGCGGAAACGCCGCCAATCAGGAATTCGGCGATTTTTCTCGGCTCCAGGCTACGCAGCCAGGAACCGGTTTCGTTGATCAGGCCGAGGCCCACCGAGTTGGCCGTGACCTTGCGTTCCAGAATCCAGTCGAGGGCTTCAGGGATGGCGACGATGTCGGTCAGCAGGTTGTGCATTTCCAGCACGTCGACCCCGCGTTCGCGCATTTTGGTGACGAAGTCGAAATGGTCACGCTTGGCCTGGGCCACCCATAGCACATCATCGAAAAGCAGTTCGTCGCAGTTGTTCGGGGTCAGCCTCTGATGGGCGAGTCCTGGGGAGCAAACCATGACTTTGCGCAGTTTGCCGGCTTCGGAATGTACGCCGTACTTAACTTTTTCCGTGGTCATTACCGTGATCCTCCAGATGGCAAAACAGGTGGGGTGTTATAGCGTCAGGAAGCCGTCATACAGCCCGTAGGCCGCTACCACGGCGCCCACGATGACGGCTGCAAAAATCAGCTTCTCGACGTTGGTGAAAATCGGTTTGCCGAGTTCTCGCTTGGCCTTGGCGAACAGGACGACCCCGGGCGCATAGAGCAGGGCAGACAACAGCAGGTATTTGGTACCCCCTGCGTAGACCAGCCAGACCGCGTAGATCACCGCAATGGCGCCGATGAGCAAATCCTTCGAGCGTTCGCCCGGGTCGTTTTCATAACTCTCGCCGCGCACCGCCAGCAGCAGCGCATAAGCCGCGGACCATAGGTACGGCACCAGAATCATTGAAGTGGCGAGGTAGATCAGCGACAGGTAAGTACTGGCCGAAAACAGCGTGATGATCAGGAACAGCTGCACCATCGCGTTGGTCAGCCACAAGGCATTGACCGGCACATGGTTGGCGTTCTCCTTGCGCAGGAATTCCGGCATGGTGTGATCCTTGGCGGCGGCGAACATGATCTCCGCACACAACAGCACCCACGACAGCAATGCACCGAGCAGCGAAATGATCAGACCGACGCTGATCAGCACCGCACCCCAGTGACCGACCACGTGCTCCAGCACCGCGGCCATCGACGGGTTCTGCAACTTGGCCAGTTCTGGTTGGGTCATGATGCCCAGCGACAGCACGTTCACCAGCACCAGGAACAGCAACACGGTGATGAAACCGATCACCGTGGCCTTACCGACGTCGCTGCGTTTTTCCGCCCGGGCCGAGAAGATGCTCGCGCCTTCGATGCCGATGAACACCCAGACGGTGACCAGCATCATCTTGCGCACCTGGTTCATCACGCTGCCCAGGTCCGGGTTTTTCACGCCCCAGATGTCGGCGGTGAAGATGTCCAGTTTGAAGGCGAAAATCGCGATCAGGACAAACAACAGCAGCGGCACGATCTTGGCAACAGTGGTCACCAGGTTGATGAACGCGGCTTCCTTGATGCCCTGCAGCACGAGAAAGTGCACCCCCCAGAGCAGCACCGACGCGCCGATCACGGCGGCTACCGTGTTGCCTTCGCCGAAGATCGGAAAAAAGTAACCGAGGGTGCTGAACAGCAACACGAAATAACCGACGTTGCCCAGCCACGCACTGATCCAGTAACCCCACGCGGACGAAAAACCCATGTAGTCGCCAAAACCGGCCTTGGCGTAGGCGTAGACACCGCCGTCCAGATCAGGCTTTCGATTGGCCAGGGTCTGGAAGACGAAGGCCAGGGTCAGCATGCCGACCGCGGTGATTGCCCAGCCGATGAGCACAGCACCGACATCGGCACTGGCGGCCATGTTCTGCGGCAGGGAAAAGATCCCCCCACCAATCATCGAGCCGACAACCAACGCAACCAGTGCGCCGAGTTTCAGTTTTCCGGGGGATTCAGACATTGCATGACTCCATTGCAGGAGAAGTAGAGACAACAGGTTAAGTTCGTAAGCTGTTCAATCATCTGACTTAGATCAATGCATGGACACATTCCATTGTTAATCAAAGACTTTCGAGGTGTTGGCAGGCATAAGGCTGTTGCCGGGAAGGCCCTGTCCAGAGGCTTCGGCAGAGTTGAGAAGAGATAACGCGTTTCCATTGAAGTCTAGACGCTAGTTGGTTTTTGTGGTTTGGCAAGTTTCCCTTCCCGTTTTTACAGTTGTATCGATTTATTAGGATTTATCGACAGAACCGCTATTTATTACGGGTGCGATAGAGTGAATGGTTATAAATAAAGCTGCGGATTGGCGTTAATTGATAAACGTTATTACGCTTTATCTGTTTAGTTAAAACTGACTATGTGATGGTCACGCGGCGGGCGGTCCTCGCAGCGGGAAAGGGAGACGCAGGAATGTCGCAACCGACGCAAAAACTTAGGCTAGGCGCGTTGATCGCGCTGGTGGTGGGTTCGATGATTGGGGGCGGGATCTTCTCACTGCCGCAAAACGTGGCAGAACGAGCCGATGCCGGGGCGATCCTGATTGGTTGGGCGATCACCGCTGTCGGCATGCTGACCCTGGCTTTCGTGTTCCAGACCCTGGCCAATCGCAAACCAGAACTGGACTCCGGGGTATACGCCTACGCCAAGGCCGGGTTCGGCGATTACATGGGGTTCTCATCGGCCTGGGGTTACTGGATCAGCGCCTGGCTGGGCAACGTCGGTTATTTCGTGTTGCTGTTCAGCACCCTTGGTTATTTCTTTCCGGTGTTTGGCCAGGGCAACACGCCAATCGCCATCGGCTGCGCCTCGGTGCTGCTGTGGGCCGTGCATTTTCTGGTGATGCGCGGGATCAAGGAAGCGACCTTCATCAATCAGCTGACCACCGTGGCCAAGGTCGTGCCGCTGATCATGTTTATCGTCATCGCCGCCGTGGCCTTCAAGGCGGACATCTTCACCCGGGACATCTGGGGCCGTGGCAACCCGAATTTTGGCGGTGTGATGGATCAGGTGCGCAACATGATGCTGGTCACCGTGTTCGTGTTCATCGGCATTGAGGGCGCCAGTGTGTATTCGGCGCGGGCGGAGAAACGCTCGGACGTCGGTCGGGCGACAGTCATCGGTTTTCTCGGCGTGTTGGCCTTGCTGGTGCTGGTGAATGTGTTGTCGCTGGGGATCATGAGCCAGCCCGAATTGGCCACGTTGCAGAACCCGTCACTGGCGGCAGTGCTGGAGCACATCGTCGGCCCTTGGGGCGCGTTGCTGATCAGCATCGGCCTGGCGATTTCGCTGCTCGGAGCGTTGTTGTCCTGGGCGCTGCTCTGCGCCGAAATCCTCTTCGCCACGGCCAAAGACAAGACCATGCCGGCGTTCCTGACCAAGGAAAACGCCAACCATGTGCCGGTCAATGCGCTGTGGCTGACTAACGTGATGATCCAGCTTTTCTTGCTGATCACGCTGTTTTCCGCCGGCACGTACACCAGCCTGATCTACCTCGCGTCTTCGATGATTCTGGTGCCGTACCTGTGGTCGGCGGCGTATGCGGTGCTGTTGAGCGGACGCGGCGAAACCTACGAGCACGCGTCGGCCGAGCGCACCAAGGACCTGATGATCGGCGGTATCGCGCTGGGTTACGCGGTGTGGTTGTTGTATGCAGGCGGGGTGAAGTATTTGCTGTTGTCGGCGCTGTTGTATGCGCCGGGGGTGATCTTGTTTGCCAAGGCCAAACACGAACAGGGGAAACCTTTGTTCACTCATATCGAGAAAGGGATTTTTACCTGCGTCATCAGCGGAGCAGGGCTGGCGGCGTATGGGTTGTACAGCGGATTGCTGTCGTTGTGAGGTTGTTGCTGGCGCATCAACCGCCTTATGACTGGTCGGCGATGCTGGGATTTTTGTCGGCGCGGGCGGTAGCAGGGATGGAAACGGTGGTCGACGGCGTTTACTCACGCAGCATCGGGTTGAACGGTGTTTACGGCGGGTTTTCGATCAGACCGGTGGCGGGCGATGCGCTGGAAGTGATGCTGGATTTTCCTGATCCGGCGGCCGTGCCGCAGATTGTCACGCGGCTGCGGCGGATGTTTGATCTGGATGCGGATTTGCCTGCGATCCATCGGCAATTGGCGGTTGATCCATTGATGGAACGGTTGATTGCCGAACGGCCGGGGTTGCGGGTGCCGGGAGCGTGGGATGGGTTGGAACTGGCGATTCGAGCTGTGTTGGGGCAGCAGATTACTGTGAGCGCTGCGATCCGCTTGGCGGGGAAACTGGTCGCACAGTACGGGCAACCTCTGGCGTCTGATTTGTCCGCTGTCACTCTTGTGTTTCCTGAGGCCGGCGTTCTGGCGGAGGCGGATCTGGCAACGTTGGGGATGCCGAAAAGTCGGGGCCGGACGTTATCGGGTGTGGCTCAGGCGTTGCTCAATGATCCGCTGTTGTTTGAGCCGGGGCGGGAGGGCGGCGTGGCGCGGTTGCTGGCGTTGCACGGGATTGGCGACTGGACAGCGCAGTACATTGCGTTGCGGCAGTTGCGGGACATGGATGCGTTTCCGAGTGGGGATGTGGGGTTGATCAATGCGTTGGCGGCGCTTGAGGGTGGGCCGGTGACAGCGCGGGATTTGTTGCAGCGGGCCGAGGCTTGGCGACCTTGGCGGGGGTATGCGGCGCAGGTGCTTTGGACATCGCTGAGCCGGATGGATTGACTTGTTTGTTCCGGCCTCATCGCCAGCAGGCTGGCTCCCACAGGTTTTGTGATCGACATGAATCCACTGTGGGACAACTGTCTTGATTTTGATGATTGGGTTTGGCTGGCTCCCACAGGTTTTGTGATCGACATGAATCCGCTGTGGGGCAACTGTCTTGATTTTGATGATTGGGTTTGTCTGGTCCCACAGGTTTTGTGATCGACATATATCCGCTGTGGGGCAACTCTTGATTTTGATGATTGGGTTTGTCTGGTTCCCACAGGTTTTGTGATCGACATGTATCCGCTGTGGGGCAACTGTCTTGAGGCTGGCTCCCACAGGTTTTGTGAACGATACAGATTCACTGTGGGAGCCAGCCTGCTGGCGATGGGGCCAGAACGGTCACCACCACTGCGCGCGATGTGAACCCAATTCAGAGGCCGGAAGCGCCCACTGCAACGGCGTCCCGGTGATTTTCAGCGGCACATGAAGCCGATGCGCCGGCCCCCAAGGCGTTTGCTCAACCAACAATCCTTGATCATTTTCATCTTCTGCCCGAAGCACTTCATCCGTCCCGGCACCGTTTTCAATCAACAACTTCGCCGTGCGCGCCAACGACAGCCGGGCCGACCCGCCACGACCCAACAAGGTGATCGCCGCAGCCGCCATCAGATACCCGGTTGCATGATCAAGCGCCTGAACCGGCAACGGCGTCGGTTTGTCCGCTTGCTTCCACTGCATCCCCGCGTCGGCAATGCCACTGCTCATCTGCACCAGGCTGTCAAAGCCGCGACGGTTCTGCCAAGGGCCGCTCCAGCCGTAGGCGTTGAGGCACACATCAATCAGGCCCGGCGCCAGTTTTTCACGCTCGGCGACACCGTAGCCCAACTTTTCCAGCGCATCGGCGCGGTAGCCATGGAGCACGATATCAGCGTCCTTGAGCAGGCTTTCAAACACGGCTCGATCGTCTTTGTCCTGGAGATCCAGCCGCGCGCAGCGTTTGCCCAAGGTGACTTCCGGCACCACGCCGGGTTCGTTCCAGGTCGGTGGGTCGATGCGCAATACATCGGCGCCAAGGCCGGCGAGAAAACGACTGGCGACGGGGCCGGCGAGCACGCGCGTGAGGTCCAGCACCTTGATCCCCGCCAGTGGTTGCGCGACAGAGCCCCGCCACGATTTAGGCTGTTGAGAAGAAGCGGCGCTGAACTGAATCAACGGTTCGGCGTTTACCGCCAAGCCTTGGGGATGCGCCTGCCATTGCGCCCAGCTGCGCATTTCGGCGGCGCAACCACCGGCATCGACCACGGCCTGTTCCAGATCGGTTTTCGTCCATTGCGCCACCTTGCTCGCCGTCGCGGCACGGTCGGCACAGGCACCGAGCACGCTTTCGGCGGCGGCGCGGTGATGCGGCGCATTGGTGTGCAAGCGAATCCAGCCGTCCTGGGTCGCGTAGTCACCGGCCACCGGGTCCCACAGCGGTGGAACGCTCCAGCCCACGGGGCGAATCGAGGTAGCAAACCAGAAAGACGCGAGGCGCCGGTCGACTTCAAGGCTGGGCAAGCGACCGGTGTGTTGCTGCAGCAATGCGCTGACCGCTTGGCCGGCAGCCGCGATGCTGGCGCAGGCGAGGTCGGTCACGGCAAACGCCGAGGGCAGGGCGCCGCTCGACGTAAAAGGAATCGGTGTGTGAGGCAAGCCGAGCGCGGCTTGAATGGACGTGAGTAAACCAGTCATCGAAGGCCCTCCGGAACGAGAGCCCGAGCATAGATCAAAAATCTGGCCGCCCGGATGAAATTCCCCTTGTGGGAGCGAGCCTGCTCACGATGGCGGTGTGTCAGGCAACATCTTTGTTGGATGTGGCATCGCTATCGCGAGCAGGCTCGCTCCCACAGGGGATCTTCGGTGGGGCTTCTAGACGCGGAACTGATCCATCAATTTCATCTGGTGGGTGGTCAGGGAGTTGAGCTGGCTGCTGATTTGCGCCGATTCAGTGGCCTGGCCGGTCAACGTCTCGGTGACGGTGCGGATCGCCGAGACGTTGCGGTTAACCTCTTCGGCCACCGCGCTTTGCTGTTCGGCGGCGCTGGCGATTTGCAGGTTCATGTCGCTGATCACGGTGACCGCGTCGCTGATTTTGCTCAACGCCTGCACCGCTTGCTGGATCTGCCCGGCGTTGCTGTGGGCCTGGGTCTGGCTCGAATGCATGGTGGCGACCACACCGCGCGTGCCGGTCTGGATGCGCTCGATCACGATGCGGATTTCTTCCACCGAATCCTGCGTGCGTTTGGCCAGGTTGCGCACTTCATCGGCCACTACCGCAAATCCGCGACCGCTCTCGCCGGCACGGGCGGCTTCGATGGCCGCGTTGAGCGCCAGCAGGTTGGTCTGCTCGGCGATGCTGCGGATCACTTCCAGTACCGAACCGATCTGCTCGCTGTTGACCGCCAGTGCTTCGACTTCGGTCACGGCCTTGCTGACTTCGTCGGCCAGTTGATTGATGTCGCGGGTGCTGCGTTCGATGATCTGCATGCCATCGCGGGCCGACTGGTCGGCACCTTTCGCCGCGTTAGCCGCGTTGGAGGCGCTGTTGGCGACGTCGTGGGCGGTAGCGCTCATTTCGTTGGACGCGGTGGCGACCTGGTCGATTTCACGGAACTGCACCTGCATGCCTTCGCTGGTCTGACGGGCGATTTCCGAAGACTGGTCGGCGGTGCCACGGGCGTCGGTGATGCTTTGCTTGATCTGCGCGATGGTCGGTTGCAGCTTGTCGAGGAAGCGGTTGAACCAGCTGACCAGTTCGCCCAGTTCATCCTTCTTGCTGTAGTGCAGACGCTGCGTCAGGTCACCGTCGCCGCTGGCAATCGCCTTGAGCATCTCGGCGACGCTGTTGATCGGCCGGGTCACGCCCGAGGCGGTGAGCCAGATCAGCAACAGTCCAACCAGGCCGGCCGCGACAGCCACCAGCACCGCTTTGATCGTGCCGCTTTGCTGGGCGTCATCGAGTACCGTTTGCAGCTTGACCGAATCGGCCAGCAGCACCTGTTTGGGCAGGTCGATTACCACGCCCCAGGCTTTGGAATCGCTGATCGGGCTGACCGGGTACACCGCGCGAATCAGATCACCCTGTTCGAGGATCTTTGGCGTGCCTGCGCTGAGCAGTTGCAGGATGTCCTTGCCGTCTGCGCCCAGGGTGGCATCGATGCCTTTGCCTACCTTGCTCGCGTCAACGCTGTAACCCGCCAGTACACCGCTGCCGGAGACGATCAGCATGTGTCCGGCGCTGTTGAACAGGTCACGCTGGGAATCGACCGCGGCGGCTTGCAGGGCGTCGAGGGCAATGTCGATACCGACCACGCCGATGGATTTGCCGTCCACCAGCAGTGGTACGGAAATCGTGGTCATGAGCATTTCCTTGCCGCCGACGGTGTCGGCATACGGGTCCAGCAAGCAGGTGCGTTTGCTGTCGCGAGGGCAGGTGTACCAGCTGTTGTACGGCGTACCGCTGAGGCTCAGGGTGGTTTTGGTCATGTCGTCTTCGACCATGATCGTGTTGATCCCGGGACCACCGGCACGGCTCCAGTAACTGGCGAAACGCCCGATTTCGTTGGACTGACGAGCCGCATCGTTGGCGAATTCGCTGTCCTTGCCGTCAAGGCCATTGGGCTCGAACGCCAGCCAGATCCCCAGCACTTTGCTGTTGCGCTCGAAAGCGGTTTTGAGGCTCTGGTTCAACTCTTCACGCAGGGCTCCGGCTTCAAGCGAGCGCTTGGCGGCCAGGGTGCGCATGTCCTTGATCTGGTCCGCCAGGGCGGTCACCACCAGCAGGCTTTCGCCGAAGGTCTTCTGCACCCGCACCGCTTGCTCGGCGGCCTTGGCCTGCAGCAGGTCCTGCACGCTGGCGGTGAGCATCTTGCTGCTCGAGGCGCTGACCAGCTCATCGTTCTGATTGGTCTGGTAGAAGTTCATGCCGACGATCAACGCGACCACGCCGAGCAGGCACAGTCCGGACAGCAAGACGATTTTCAGGCGGATGGAGAGGGAGTCGAACATAGGGCGAACTCGCAAATGGATGAGGTGTTGGCTGTGGCCGATGTCGACCCGATTCGCCAAATCCATTCAGCGCCATTTAATGCTCATCGGCGTTTGGAGAGGATGCATGATGGTGGCACCGACGAGCGGTCATGGTTGATCGTTTGCGCAGGAAAACTCCCTGAAAAGGACAAAAATTCAGGAAATTGTCGGCAGCGATTCCGGTCTTGACCAGATCCACACATTGCCCAGACTCATGCCGGCGATGGCCAGATAGATCGGCCAGCCATGATCGAGCATTACCAGCATCAACCCGGCGCAGAGCAGCATGCTGACGGTGGCGCTGACCTTGGCCCGCCGGGCGATGATTTTGCCGTGGCGCCAGTTGCGCAGGATGGAACCGAACAGCCAATGGTTCTCCAGCCAGGCACTCAGGCGCGGCGAACTCCTGGTCGCGGCCCAGGCGGCGAGGAGGATGAACTCGGTGGTCGGCAGGCCGGGGATGACGATGGCGATCAGGCCGATGCCGAGGCTGAGGTAGGCCAGTAGGCCAAAGAGGATTCGGGGGAGTTTTGAAGAGGTGGGTTGAGGCATGGGCTCAGGGGACGTTTGTGAGGCTTGATCGGTGATCTTGCGGGCTTGCCCAGTCCCCTTGTGGGAGCGAGCCTGCTCGCGATAGCGGTATCCCAGACAACATTTTTATCGACTGATACACCGCTATCGCGAGCAGGCTCGCT
>NZ_JBOFQE010000096.1:0-22147 GCF_051660785.1 Pseudomonas sp. | reverse complement strand
AGCGAGCCTGCTCGCGATGAGGCCATTACAGCCACCAGTGATGGTGACTGTAATACCGCTATCGCGAGCAGGCTCGCTCCCACATTGGATCGGGGTTGGCCACGGATCTGTGGCCAACCTTTAAGCCGCTTCCGGCGCCTGCTGGGCGCGACGCACATCCGGTTGTTTCCAGGAGTCGGCGGCGCTTTCTTCGATCGCCTGCTGGATCGCACGCTTGCGCGCTTCTTCGGCACGACGGCTGAAGAACCAGACCAGGAAGGTCATCAGCGATACCGCCAGCAGAATCAGGCTGGCCACGGCGTTGATCTCGGGTTTAACCCCCAGACGTACCGCTGAGAACACTTCCATCGGCAGGGTCGTGGAACCCGGGCCAGACACGAAGCTCGCCAATACCAGGTCATCCAGCGAAAGGGCAAACGACATCATGCCGCCCGCACCCAGCGATGGCGCGATCATCGGGATGGTGATCAGGAAGAACACCTTCCACGGCCGCGCACCCAAATCCATGGCCGCCTCTTCGATGGACAGGTCCAGCTCACGCAAGCGCGCCGACACCACCACCGCCACATACGCCGCACAGAACGTGGTGTGGGCGATCCAGATGGTGACGATGCCACGTTCCTGTGGCCAGCCGATCATCTGCGCCATGGCCACGAACAGCAGCAACAGCGACAGACCGGTGATCACTTCGGGCATCACCAGCGGCGCGGTGACCAGGCCACCGAACAGCGTACGACCCTTGAAGTGGGTAATGCGCGTCAGTACGAACGCCGCCAATGTACCCAATGCCACCGCCGCCACCGCCGTGTAGCAGGCGATTTCCAGCGAGCGCACCACCGAGCCCATTAGCTGCGTATTGTCCATCAAGCCGACGTACCACTTGATCGACCAGCCGCCCCACACCGTCACCAGTTTCGAGGCGTTGAACGAGTAGATCACCAGGATCAGCATCGGCGCGTAGATGAACAGCAAGCCCGCGATCAGCATGAAACTCGAGAAACGGAAGCGCTTCATTCTTTACCCTCCATTTCCTTGGCCTGACTGCGGTTGAACAGGATGATCGGCACAATCAGGATCGCCAGCATCACTACCGCCAGGGCAGACGCCACCGGCCAGTCACGGTTGTTGAAGAACTCTTGCCAGAGCACTTTACCGATCATCAGGGTTTCCGGACCGCCAAGCAGTTCCGGGATCACGAACTCGCCCACCACCGGAATGAACACCAGCATGCAGCCGGCGACGATGCCGTTTTTCGACAGCGGAATAGTGATCTTCCAGAAGCTGTTGAACGTGCTCGAACCCAGGTCTGATGCAGCTTCCAGCAGACTGTTGTCGTGCTTCACCAGGTTGGCGTACAGCGGCAGAATCATGAACGGCAGGTACGAATACACCACGCCGATATACACAGCCAGGTTGGTGTTGAGGATTTGCAGGGGCTCGTCGATCCAGCCCATGGTCATCAGGAAACCGTTGAGCAGGCCGTTGTTGCTGAGGATGCCCATCCACGCGTAAACGCGGATCAGGATCGCGGTCCAGGTCGGCATCATGATCAGCAGCACCAGCACCGTTTGCAGCTCTTTACGGGCACTGGCAATGGCGTAGGCCATCGGGTAACCGATCAGCAGACAGAGGACGGTGCTGATCAGCGCCATCTTCAGCGAGCCAAGGTAGGCAGCGATGTACAACTCGTCGCCGGCCAGCATCGCGTAGTTGCCCAGATTCAACAGTACCTGGAGCTTCTGGTCGATGAAGCTGTAGATCTCGGTGTACGGCGGAATGGCCACGTCGGCTTCGGCGAAGCTGATCTTCAGGACGATAAAGAACGGCAACATGAAAAACAGGAACAGCCAGATGAACGGAACCCCGATGACCAGTTGGCGGCCACCGGGAATTATTCGATTGAGGCGGCGTTTGAATTTGCGCATGTTCATGAGCGAAGTACCACGCCGCTGTCGTCTTCCCACCACACGTAAACCTGGTCACCCCAGGTTGGACGCTGGCCACGGCGTTCGGCGTTGGCGACGAAGGACTGGACGATTTTGCCGCTCGGCAGTTCAACGTAGAACACCGAGTGACCGCCGAGGTAGGCGATGTCGTGCACCTTGCCGCTGGACCAGTTGTATTCGCAGGTCGGCATGGTCGGCGTCACCAGCAGTTTTTCCGGACGGATCGCGTAGGTCACGGATTTGTCCTGCACCGAGGTGCTGATGCCGTGGCCCACGTAGATCTGGCGATCCAGGTCCTTGCAGGTGATGGTCGCGTGGCCTTCGGCGTCGTCGATCACTTCACCGTCGAAGATGTTGACGTTGCCGATAAATTCGCAGACCAGGCGGCTGGTCGGGGTTTCGTAGATGTCGATCGGGCTGCCGATCTGGGCGATCCAGCCCAGGTGCATGATCGCGATGCGTTCGGCCATGGTCATGGCCTCTTCCTGGTCGTGGGTCACCATGACGCAGGTTACGCCGACGCGCTCGATGATCTCGACCAGCTCCAGCTGCATTTGCGAACGCAGCTTCTTGTCCAGCGCACCCATCGGTTCGTCGAGCAGCAACAGCTTCGGCCGTTTGGCCAGCGAACGCGCCAGGGCCACACGCTGACGCTGGCCGCCGGACAACTGATGCGGCTTGCGCTTGGCGTACTGGGTCATCTGCACCAGCTTGAGCATGTCCGCCACACGCGCATCGACTTCAGCCGCGGGCAGCTTGTCCTGCTTGAGACCGAAAGCGATGTTCTGCGCCACGGTCATGTGCGGGAACAAGGCATAGGACTGGAACATCATGTTGATCGGCCGCTCGTACGGCGGCATGTCGGTGATGTCTACGCCATCGAGGAAAATGCGCCCCTCCGTGGGCCGTTCGAAGCCTGCGAGCATGCGCAGCAACGTGGATTTGCCCGATCCCGAACCGCCGAGCAGGGCGAAAATTTCGCCTTTCTTGATTTCCAGGGACACATCGTCCACGGCAATCGTCTCGTCGAACTTCTTCGTGACCCGGTCGATTTTGACCAACACCTGTTTAGGTGTCTGGTCGCCCTCGAGGGCTTTCTTATAGGCGCCGGAGGCAACTGCCATTTACGAAACTCCCAGAAAAAAAGAGTGCAGTTCGCTCAAGGTGAGCCAACCTTGGATAGTTTGAGCCTTGTCGCTATTTACCCGACTTGACCTTGGTCCAGCTGCGGGTCATCAAACGTTGAATGTTTGGTGGTAACTCGACGGACACGTAAGTCTTGTCGAGGACGGCTTGCGGTGGATAAACCGACTCGTCGGTGCGGATGGACTGTTCCATCAATTTGTCCGACCCAGGGTTGGGGTTCGCATAGCCAACAGAATCACTGACCTGTGCGATCACCTCGGGTTTCAACAGATAGTTGATGAAGGCGTGGGCCTCTTTGACGTTGGCCGCATCCTTGGGGATCGCCAGCATGTCGAACCAGAGCGCGCCGCCCTCTTTCGGAATCGAGTAGGCGATGTTCATGCCCTTGCCGGCTTCTTCCGCACGGGCCTTGGCCTGGAACATGTCGCCGGAGAAACCGATGGCAATGCAGATGTCGCCGTTGGCGAGGTCCGCGATGTATTTGGAGGAGTGGAAATAGGTTACGTACGGACGCACCGCGAGCAACTTGGCCGTGGCCTTTTCGTAGTCCTTGGGATCTGTGCTGTTGGCGTTGAGGCCCATGTAGTTGAGGACAGTAGGCATCATTTCATCGGCGGAATCGAGGAATGCGACGCCGCAAGCGTGCAGTTTCTTGATGTTCTCCGGTTCGAATACCGCGCTCCAGGAATCGATCTTGTCGACACCCAGCACTTCCTTGATTTTGTCGACGTTGTAGCCGATGCCGTTGGTGCCCCACAGGTATGGCACGGCGTACTGGTTACCCGGATCGTTTTGCTCAAGACGCTTGAGCAGCACCGGATCGAGGTTGGAATAATTGGTCAGTAACTTCTTGTCGAGCTTCTGGAACGCGCCCGCCTTGATCTGCTTGCCGAGGAAGTGGTTGGACGGCACGACCACGTCGTAACCGGTACGCCCGGCCAGCAACTTGCCTTCCAGGGTTTCGTTGGAGTCGAAGACGTCGTAGACCGGTTTAATGCCGGTCTCTTTCTGGAAGTCGGCCAGGGTGGTCGCACCGATGTAGTCCGACCAGTTATAAATATGCACAGTGCCGGCGGCCTGGACACTGACAGCGAGTGTCAGCCCGGCTCCGGCGAGCAATGCATTGCGCAACAAAGAAAAAATAGGCAAGTGGAGGTCCTCTAAAATTAGTTGGGCCCAAGTTGCCCCGCGTTACATGACAGGCATGGCTGCCCAGCAACAAAACCGGCGCGCAACTTACCCTCGAAAAACCGTTCCAGCAAAACTTTCTGTCATTTAATTACGCCTGTTGCCGTCACCGCGCAGGCGACGGCAACAGGTTGTTGCCTCAAACCGGCTTATTTACCCGATTTGATCTTGGTCCAGCTGCGGGTCATGATCCGCTGGGTCGCGGCCGGCAAGTCGGCAATCGCGTACAGCTTGGCCAGCACGTCCGCCGGCGGGTAGATGCCCGGGTCGGCGGTGATTTCTTTATCGACCAATGCGGTGGCTGCCTGGTTTCCGTTCGGGAAGCGTACGGCGTTGGTGATTTCAGCCATGATTTCCGGCTTCTGCAGGAAGGTCATGAACTTGTAGGCGCCTTCGACGTTTTCGGCATCTTTAGGGATGGCAACCATGTCGTAGAAGCTGCCGGCACCTTCTTTCGGAATGTTGTAGCTGACTTTCACCTTGTCACCGGCTTCAGCCGCGCGGGACTTGGCCTGGTAGATGTCACCCGAGTAACCCACGGCGACGCAGATGTTGCCGTTGGCCAGGTCGGAGATGTACTTGGACGAGTGGAAGTAGCCCACCGAAGGACGAATCTTCAGGAACAGTGCTTCGGCTTCGGCCAGTTGTTTTTTGTCCTGGCTGTCGGTTGGATAGCCCAGGTAGTGCAACGCCACCGGAATCATCTCGGTTGGCGAATCGAGGAAACTGATACCGCACGACTTCAACTTGGCGGCGTTTTCAGGTTTGAACAGCAGGTCCCAGGAATTGGTCGGCGCATCGGCACCCAGTGCAGCCTTGACCTTCTCGGCGTTGAAGCCAATACCGATCGAACCCCACATGTACGGGAAAGCATGTTCGTTGCCCGGGTCGCTCACAGACACCGCTTTAAGCAGGTCAGTGTTCAGGTTTTTCCAGTTAGGCAGCTTGGACTTGTCCAGCTTCTGGTAAACGCCGGCCTTGATCTGCTTGGCCAGGAAGTTGTTCGACGGCACGACGATGTCGTAGCCGGACTTGCCTGCCAGCAACTTGGCTTCCAGTGTTTCGTTACTGTCGAATACGTCGTAGACAACCTTGATGCCCGACTCGGTTTCGAACTTCTTGATGGTGTCCGGAGCGATGTAGTCGGACCAGTTATAGACGTGCAACACCTTGTCGTCCGCCTGAACCGCACTCGCCATAATGCCCATCAGGGACAGGGCGAGGAGTGTCTTGCCAGCAAGCTTTTTTCCTAATGCCTTCATGCGTAATGCTCCAAATTTTTCTTTTTTGAACCACTTTGTTCAGCGGCCGAACCCGGACAACTGGAACCGCGGCTAGTCTGGCAAGATCCGAGGCGGTCTTTCAAGGAAAGGCCACCCTTTAGAACTGCTCTGAGCGAAAGTTTCATGACTCCCGCCCAGAGCCTAGCACTTAGCCCTGCAACGCACTCAGGGTCAGGTCCAGGCACTTGCGTGCCTTTGTTACCAGCTCATCGATTTCGGCCTTGGTGATCACCAGCGGCGGAGCAATGATCATGGTGTCCCCCACGGCACGCATGATCAGGCCGTTGTCGAAGCAGAACGTGCGGCAGATCATGCCGACGCCCTTGCCTTCATAACGCTTGCGAGTGGCCTTGTCCTGAACCAGTTCAATGGCGCCCAACAGACCGACCCCGCGCACTTCCCCCACCAACGGGTGATCGTTCAGTTCCCGCAAGCGTTTCTGCAAATACGGTGCCGTTTCTGCACTCACGCGCTCGATAATTTTCTCTTCGCGCAGGATGCGGATGTTTTCCAGCGCCACCGCAGCGGCCACCGGGTGCCCGGAATACGTGAAGCCGTGGTTGAAGTCGCCGCCTTCGTTGAGCACGGCAACCACTTCGTCACGCACGATCAGGCCACCCATCGGGATGTAGCCGGACGTCAGGCCTTTGGCGATGGTCATCATGTCGGGCTTGAGGCCATAGAAATCGGTACCGAACCACTCACCGGTGCGACCGAAACCACAGATCACTTCGTCCGCCACGAACAGGATGTCGTACTTGGCGAGGATTTCCTTGATGCGCGGCCAGTAGGTGTCTGGCGGAATGATCACGCCGCCGGCGCCCTGGATCGGCTCGGCAATAAAGGCACCGACGTTGTCCACGCCGATTTCCAGAATCTTCTCTTCCAGCTGATTGGCCGCCCACACACCGAATTCTTCCGGTGTCATGTCGCCGCCTTCACTGAACCAGTACGGCTGGGCGATGTGGACGATGCCCGGGATCGGCAAGTCGCCTTGTTCGTGCATGTAGGTCATGCCGCCCAGGCTCGCGCCGGCCACGGTGGAACCGTGATAGCCGTTCTTGCGACTGATGATGACTTTCTTCTTCGGCTGGCCCTTGATTGCCCAATAGTGGCGGACCATCCGCAGCATGGTGTCGTTGCCTTCCGAACCGGAACCAGTGAAGAACACATGATTCATGCCCTCTGGCGCGATGTCGGCGATGGCCTTGGCCAGTTCCAGCACCGGCGGGTGAGCGGTCTGGAAGAACAGGTTGTAGTAAGGCAGTTCGCGCATCTGTTTGCTGGCGGCATCGGCCAGTTCATCGCGACCGTAGCCGATCGCTACGCACCACAGGCCGGCCATGCCGTCGAGGATCTTGTTGCCTTCGCTGTCCCAGAGGTAAACGCCCTTGGCGTTGGTGATGATCCGCGGGCCTTTCTCTTTCAGCTGCTTGAAGTCGCTGAACGGGGCCAGGTGGTAATCATTGCTCAGGGTTTGCCATTCACGGGTTTGCGGATTGTTGCTGGTCATACCAATCTCCAAAAAAAATCAGGTGAAAGCGCCGCCCGACAACGACGGCGCCCGGCGCATCAGACGGCGAAGAGCAGGAATTCCCGCTCCCACGAACTGATCACGCGCTTGAAGTTTTCATGCTCGGCCCGCTTGACCGCGACGTAGCCAGTGATGAATTTCTTGCCCAGGTATTTCTCGATAGTCGCGCTGTTTTCCATGCGTTCCAGCGCGTCTTCGATGGTCAGTGGCAGGCGCAGGTTGCGGCGTTCATAGCCACGCCCTACCACCGGCGCACTCGGGTTCAAGCCTTCGACCATGCCGATGTAACCGCAGAGCAGGCTCGCGGCGATCGCCAGGTACGGGTTGGCGTCAGCGCCCGGCAGGCGGTTTTCCACCCGACGGTTCTGCGGCCCGGCATCCGGAACCCGCAGGCCCACGGTGCGGTTCTCTTCGCCCCACTCCACGTTCACCGGTGCCGAGGTGTCCGGCAGGAAGCGGCGGAACGAGTTGACGTTGGGTGCGAACAGCGGCAACAACTCGGGGATCAGCTTCTGCAAGCCACCGATGTGGTGCAGGAACAGCTGACTCATGGTCCCGTCTTCATTGGAGAAGACGTTCTTGCCGGTTTCGATATCAATGATGCTCTGGTGCAAGTGCATCGCGCTGCCCGGCTCGCCGGTCATCGGCTTGGCCATGAAGGTGGCCGCCACGTCATGCTTGAGCGCGGCTTCACGCATGGTGCGCTTGAAGATCAGGATCTGGTCGGCCAAAGACAGGGCATCGCCGTGACGGAAGTTGATTTCCATCTGCGCCGTACCGTCCTCGTGGATCAACGTGTCGAGGTCCAGCTCCTGCAATTCGCACCAGTCGTAGACGTCCTCGAACAGCGGATCGAATTCGTTCGCCGCCTCAATGGAGAACGACTGACGACCGATTTCCGGGCGCCCGGAACGGCCGATCGGCGGTTGCAACGGGTAGTCGGGGTCGTCACTGCGCTTGGTCAGGTAAAACTCCATTTCTGGCGCCACGATGGGCTGCCAGCCTTTGTCGGCATAGAGTTTCAGGACCTTCTTGAGCACGTTGCGCGGCGACAGCTCGATCGGGTTGCCCTGCTTGTCGTAGGTGTCGTGGATCACCTGGGCGGTCGGCTCTATCGACCAAGGCACCAGGTACACCGCGTTCTGGTCAGGACGGCAGATCATGTCGATGTCGGCCGGGTCGAGCAGTTCGTAATAGATGTCGTCTTCGACATAGTCGCCGGTCACGGTCTGCAACAGAACGCTCTCGGGCAGGCGCATGCCTTTTTCGGCGATGAACTTGTTGGTCGGCGAAATCTTGCCCCGGGTGATCCCGGTCAAGTCGGCGATCATGCATTCGACTTCTGTGATCTTGTGGTCTTTCAACCAATCGGTGAGCTGGTCGAGGTTGTGACTCATAAATGCCTCTTAGGCTGAGTTTCCTGACTCTTGGAAGTCAGGCGTTGTTTGACGCATGGGCGTCGCGTGATACAGATTGCCACTGCAATGGCCGCGCGCAAGTACCCACTCGGGTAATGGCGTGGTCAGCGAGAGCGTAGTGGAACGTGCAGAATCATGAGCAGAAGCCGACGCGTTGGTCGGGCTGCCACGGTGAAACGGTTCTATATTGAAAGGAGAGCCAGTAAAGAGAATGTCGCGCAGACCGTCCAGAATATCGGACGGGGACAGCAGATTCGCCGGGGAAGGAAGAGTCGACACCACGCCTTTGGCAACGCTTGCCTTGGCGTGAACGCAACGATCGCCACTGATGTGATAAGCATGCAGACCGATCTGCCTTGAGCAGATGGCGACGCCGATTAACGGCAGGCGAGACATGAAGCACCCCGGTATTATTGCTGTTATGGGTTTGATTCGAGCTTAGCCTTGTTCATTTTTTTACACAACACCCCCGTAAAAAATACAACACGGCCCGCTCAAGCCTGCGGCCGCTAAAGCGCTCAATGGCATAAAAACGCCCCAAACTGCCTCAAAAAAGCCCTACGAGCGCTTTTTTAGGGCAAAAAAGGCCTCGCTTGACTTCGGCATGCCGTTCGGGTTGACTGAAACCCGAAGAGATCAATGATTGATATTTTTAACAACAAAGGTGTTGCATCATGTCGGTACCCCCGCGTGCCGTTCAGCTTAACGAAGCGAACGCGTTCCTTAAGGAACATCCTGAGGTTCTGTACGTTGACCTTCTGATTGCGGATATGAATGGTGTGGTGCGCGGCAAGCGCATTGAACGCACCAGCCTCCACAAGGTTTACGAGAAAGGCATCAACCTGCCGGCCTCTCTATTTGCTCTGGATATCAATGGCTCGACGGTGGAAAGCACCGGCCTGGGCCTGGACATCGGTGATGCTGACCGAATCTGCTATCCAATCCCAGACACCCTGTGCAATGAACCCTGGCAGAAGCGCCCTACTGCGCAACTGTTAATGACCATGCACGAACTCGAAGGCCAGCCGTTCTTTGCCGACCCGCGTGAAGTGCTGGCCAATGTCGTGCGCAAGTTCGACGACATGGGCCTTACCATCTGCGCCGCGTTCGAACTGGAGTTCTACCTGATCGACCAGGAGAACGTGAACGGTCGTCCGCAACCGCCACGCTCGCCGGTGTCCGGCAAACGCCCGCATTCGACTCAGGTGTACCTGATCGACGACCTCGACGAATACGTCGACTGCCTCCAGGACATTCTGGAAGGTGCGAAGGAGCAAGGCATCCCTGCCGATGCAATCGTCAAGGAAAGTGCCCCGGCGCAGTTCGAAGTGAACCTGCACCACGTGGCCGACCCGATCAAGGCCTGCGACTACGCGGTCCTGCTCAAGCGCCTGATCAAGAACATCGCCTACGACCATGAGATGGACACCACCTTCATGGCCAAGCCTTACCCAGGCCAGGCGGGCAACGGTCTGCACGTACACATTTCGATTCTTGATAAAGAAGGCAAAAACATTTTTGCCAGCGAGGATCCCGAGCAGAACGCCGCACTGCGTCACGCGATCGGCGGTGTGCTCGAGACCCTACCGGCGCAGATGGCTTTCCTCTGCCCGAACGTCAACTCCTACCGTCGTTTCGGTGCACAGTTCTACGTGCCGAACTCGCCGTGCTGGGGCCTGGACAACCGTACCGTGGCGATCCGCGTTCCAACCGGTGCCGCCGATGCCGTGCGCATCGAACACCGTGTGGCCGGCGCCGACGCCAACCCGTATCTGTTGATGGCTTCGGTCCTGGCAGGCGTGCATCACGGCCTGACCAACAAGATCGAGCCGGGCGCGCCTGTGGAAGGCAACTCCTACGAGCAGAACGAGCAAAGCCTGCCGAACAACCTGCGCGATGCGTTGCGCGAGCTGGACGACAGCGAAGTCATGGCGAAGTACATCGATCCGAAATACATCGATATCTTCGTGGCCTGTAAGGAAAGCGAGCTGGAGGAGTTTGAACACTCCATCTCCGACCTTGAGTACAACTGGTATCTGCATACCGTGTAAGCGGTTGCAGTAAACAAGAACGCCGCCGACTTTACAGTCAGCGGCGTTTTTTTATGGCCGCCTTCGGCGGATCGCTAGCAGGCTAGCTCCCACAGTTGATCCCCAGTGAACATAAATTCTGTGTACCCCACAGTTGATCTCCAGCGGACATAAATTCTGTGTACCCCACAGTTGATCTCCAGTGGACATAAATTCTGTGTACCCCGCAAATCCCTGTGGGAGCTAGCCTGCTAGCGATGGCGTCCTGGCAGACAACACAGATGCCTGCTCGTACAATGCCCGCTGCCCCGCAGGAGACTCCAATGACGCGCACCGCCACCGTTCGCAAACCCCGCGCCCGCAGCCAGGCCCGGATCGATTCGATACTCGATGCCGCCCGCACGCTGCTGGCCGCCGAGGGCGTGGCCAGTCTGTCGATCTACAGCGTCGCCGAACGCGCGGAGATCCCGCCCTCCTCCGTCTATCACTTTTTCGCCAGCGTCCCGGCCCTGCTCGAAGCCCTGACGGCGGACGTCCACGCCGCGTTCCGCGCCTGCCTGCAAGCGCCTATCGATCACGGCGCCCTCAACAACTGGCGCGACCTGTCGCGAATCGTGGAACAGCGCATGCTCGACATCTACGACGAGGACGCTGCGGCCCGCCAGTTGATCCTTGCCCAGCACGGATTGACTGAAGTCACCCAGGCTGACCGCCAGCACGACATCGAGTTGGGCGACTTGATGCACAAGCTGTTTGATCATCACTTCGAGTTGCCGAAATTGCCGACCGATGTTGATGTGTTTGCGCTGGCGATGGAGCTGGGGGATCGGGTGTATGCGCGTTCGGTGCAGCAGCATGGGCAGATTACGCCGCGCATGGCTGAGGAAGGGATGCGGGTGTTTGATGCGTATCTGGGATTGTATCTGCCGCCTTACCTGCCGAAGCGCGCTCACTCAATCTGACTGCGGCGGCGGTCATGCTGGCCTCATCGCGGGCAAGCCCGCTCCCACAAGGATCTCCAGCGAACACAGATTTTGTGGGTGACAAATCAACCTGTGGGAGCGAGCCTGCTCGCGATGGCCGCACCGTCGTATTTACTGATTTACACGCATAAAAAACCCCGAAGAGTTCACACTTTCCGGGGTTGTGCGCAGTGCACAGCCTCACAACTTGGCGATCGACACCTCGGTGGATTTCACAAACGCGATCACTTCGCTGCCGACCACCAGTTCCAGCTCTTTCACCGAGCGGGTGGTGATCACCGAGGTGACGATGCCGGAAGCGGTCTGAACGTCGATTTCCGACAGCACGTCGCCCAATACGATTTCCTTGATCGAGCCTTTGAACTGGTTACGAACGTTGATGGCCTTGATAGTCATGATGTTGATTCCTGTCGTTGGATAAGGCTTGAGTTATTGAGCCCAACGCAACTGCGTAGGCAAGGGTGAAACAGGTTCCGGTGCCGGCGGTTCGCCGGGTAGCGACAGCACGCGATTGAGCACTTCGGTTTCCAGCGCCGCCAGCCGATGGGAACCGCGGACCCGAGGGCGTGGCAGCTCAACGTGCAGGTCGAGGCCGACTTCGCCCTCTTCGATCAGGATCACCCGATCGGCAATCGCCACCGCTTCACTGACGTCGTGGGTGACCAGCAACACAGTAAAGCCGTGCTTCTGCCAGAGCCGTTCGATCAGTTGCTGCATTTCAATTCGGGTCAGGGCATCCAGTGCGCCCAGCGGTTCGTCCAGCAACAACAACCGCGGTTGATGGATCAGCGCGCGGGCCAGGGCCACGCGTTGCTTCTGGCCACCGGACAAGGCGGCCGGCCACTCATTGGCGCGGTCGGCCAGACCGACCGACTCCAACGCTTCCAGCGCTTGCGGCCGCCAGTTGCCCTTGAGCCCGAGACCGACGTTGTCGATGACCTTTTTCCATGGCAGCAAGCGCGCCTCCTGGAACATCAACCGGGTGTCTTCCCGCGCATCGCTCAGCGGTGCGGAGCCGGCGAGCAACTCACCGCCGGTGGGTTTGTCGAGACCGGCGAGCAACCGCAGCAAGGTACTTTTGCCACAGCCACTGCGACCGACCACAGCGACAAATTGACCGGCCGGAATGTGCAGATCGATCTCTCGCAACACCTGCCGCGAACCAAAGGTCTTTTGCAGCTTGCGCACCACCAGCGGAATCCCGCGCAGCAGGCGTGGAGGTTGTTGAGCGGTCATGCGGCACCTCCTTTGGCAACCTGATACGCCGGATGCCAGCGCAGCCATACACGTTCAAGTCCACGGGCCGCGAGGTCGGCAAGTTTGCCGAGCACGGCGTACATCAGGATCGCCAGCACCACCACGTCCGTCTGCAAAAACTCCCGGGCATTCATCGCCAGGTAGCCAATGCCGGAGCTGGCGGAAATGGTTTCCGCAACGATCAGCGTCAGCCACATGAAGCCCAATGCGAAGCGCACGCCTACCAGAATCGAAGGCAGCGCACCCGGCAGAATCACCTGACGAAACAGGCTGAAACCGGACAAGCCATAACTGCGCGACATTTCTACCAACGCCGGATCGACATTGCGGATGCCGTGGTAGGTGTTGAGATAGATCGGGAACAACGTGCCCAACGCCACCAGGAAAATCTTCGCCGACTCGTCGATGCCGAACCACAGGATCACCAGCGGAATCAGCGCCAGGTGCGGCACGTTGCGGATCATCTGCACCGAACTGTCGAGCAGGCGTTCGCCCCATTTCGACAGGCCGGTGATGAAGCCCAAGGCCAGGCCGATGCTGCCACCGATGGTGAAGCCCAACGCAGCACGCCAGCCGCTGATTGCCAGGTGAGTCCAGATTTCACCGCTGCGCACCAGGCGCACGCCGGCCTCGATGACGGCAATCGGCGCGGGCAGAATCCGTGTCGACAACCAGCCCGCCGACACCGACAACTGCCACACCGCCAGCAGCAACACCGGCAACGCCCAGGGCGCGAGGTTGTGGATAATTCTCTTCATGGCGCGCCTCAGCTCTGCGACGCGGCTTTGGGAAGAATGTCGTTGGCGACCATCTCGCCGAACGGGCTGACAAAGTTCGCGCCTTGAGGCTGTTCCGGACGCTGCACGTCAATGTGCGGGAACAGCAGTTCGGCGACGCGATACGCCTCTTCCAGATGTGGATAACCGGAGAAGATAAACGTGTCGATGCCCAGGTCCGCGTATTCCTTCACGCGAGCAGCCACGGTCGGACCATCGCCTACCAGCGCCGTACCGGCACCGCCACGCACCAGGCCGACACCGGCCCACAGGTTAGGGCTGACTTCCAGGTTGTCGCGACTGCCGCCATGCAGCGCGGCCATGCGTTGCTGGCCGACCGAATCGAAGCGCGACAGCGAAGCCTGGGCACGGGCGATGGTTTCATCGTCCACATGGGAGATCAGCCGATCTGCCGCCGCCCATGCTTCCTCGTTGGTTTCGCGCACGATCACATGCAAGCGAATGCCGAAGCGCACGGTGCGACCGAGCTTCGCGGCTTTGGCGCGTACTTGTGCAATTTTCTCGGCGACGGCCGCCGGTGGTTCGCCCCAGGTCAGGACCATCTCGACCTGTTCGGCGGCCAAATCTTGAGCGGCCTCCGACGAGCCACCGAAATACAACGGCGGACGCGGTTGCTGGATCGGCGGATAGAGCAACTTCGCGCCTTTCACGCTGATGTGCTGACCGTCGTAATCAACGGTTTCGCCTTCCAGCACCCGGCGCCAGATGCGGGTGAATTCCACCGAAGCCTGATAGCGCTCTTCATGGGTCAGGAACAAACCGTCGCCGGCCAATTCATCCGGATCGCCGCCGGTGACCAGGTTGAACAGCGCACGGCCGCCGGACAAGCGATCCAATGTCGCGGCCTGACGCGCGGCCACCGTCGGGGAAATGATCCCAGGGCGCAGCGCGACAAGGAATTTCAAACGCTGGGTCACCGGAATCAGCGACGCCGCCACCAGCCACGAGTCTTCGCACGAACGGCCGGTGGGAATCAACACCCCGCCGAAGCCCAGGCGATCCGCCGCCTGGGCGATTTGTTGCAGGTAGCCGTGGTCGACGGCGCGGGCGCCTTCGGCGGTGCCAAGGTAATGGCCGTCGCCGTGGGTAGGCAGGAACCAGAAAATATTGAGGCTCATGGAGTGGTCTCCTTGGGGAATCGGATTACTGCGCTTTGGCAACGGCTGCCGGTGGCGTCCAGATCACGTCTTTGATGCTCAACTGTTTCGGGATCAGCTTGAGCTGGTAGAAGCTGTCGGCGATTTTCTGTTGGGCGGCAACCACTTCAGGTGTAAGGAACAGTGCGCCGTAGCCCTGGCGTCTCACCGAAGTCAGGGTGATGTCCGCCGGCAGGCCGAGCAGTGGCGAAACCTGTTTGGTCACGTCTTCGGGATTGGCCTTGGACCACTCGCCGACGGCGCGCACTTCTTCCACGAGGGTCTTGATCACCTCAGGATTTTTCTGTGCGTAAGGCTTGGTCGCCAGATAGAACTGGTGGTTGTCGACGATGCCCTGGCCATCGCGCAGGGTGCGCGCTTGCAGTTGCTGTTCGGCGGCAGCCTGGTACGGGTCCCAGATGACCCAGGCATCGACGCTGCCACGTTCGAACGCAGCGCGAGCATCGGCGGGCGGCAGGAAGACGGTCTGGATGTCGGTGTATTTGAGGCCGGCATCTTCCAGTGCGCGCACCAGCAAGTAGTGAACGTTGGAGCCTTTGTTCAGGACGACTTTCTTGCCCTTGAGGTCTGTCACCGATTTGATGGTCGAGTCCTTCGGCACCAGGATCGCTTCGCTGTGTGGCGCGGGCGGTTCGTAGGCGACGTAGAGCAAATCGGCGCCGGCTGCTTGAGCGAATACTGGCGGGGTTTCGCCGGTGACGCCGAAGTCGATGGAGCCGACGTTCAGGCCTTCAAGCAGCTGCGGGCCGCCGGGGAACTCAGTCCATTGCACGTCCACGCCTTGGGCGGCGAGGCGTTTTTCGAGGGTGCCTTTGGCTTTGAGCAGCACCAGGGTGCCGTATTTCTGATAACCGATTCGCAGCGTCTCGGCTTGAGCTTGAGTAATGGCGCCGAAGGTGACAGCCGCTGCAAACAGAGCGACCAGACCACGACGCAAAATGACAGTGCGCATGGCGCTCTCCTTTTTGCAGTTGGGTTTTGGCTGCACCTGCTTGGCCGTTGGCGGCTGAGTAAGGTGGAGTAAAGCTAATCCGGGTGAGGCTTAAATGCTCCAGCGAGCACTCAACAAACGTTCATTCAACAGGTTCGGATCGAGCGGCTTGGGCCGTCGTGCCATGGCGCTGAAAAACAGCTCCAGCGATTCATTCAGTCGTTGTTCCAGCTCCGGCGCCAGCTGCGCCTGGGCGCTGCCTTCGCCGTAAGCGATCTGGCTGTCTACCGCGAAAATCCCGTGCAACATCTCTTGGGCTTTCAGCGCCGACAGCACCGGCTTGAGCGCGTAATCCACCGCCAGCATGTGGGCGATGCTGCCGCCCGTTGCCATGGGCAGAACCACCTTGTGGTCCAACGCGCGCTCAGGCAGCAGGTCCAGCACGGTTTTCAGTGCCCCGGAGAACGACGCCTTGTACACCGGGGTGGCGATCAGCAGGCCATCGGCGTTTTCAATCTGTTGCAGCAGGTCGATCACCTTCGGGCTGTCGAAGCGTGCATGCAGCAAGTCTTCGGCAGGGAAGTCCCGCACCTGGTAACTCACCACTTCCACACCTTGCTCCTGCAACCAGCGTTGGGAGCGCTCAAGCAGCACTCCGGAACGGGAGCGTTGGCTGGGACTGCCACCGAGTGAGACGACCAGCATTCAGAGGATTCCTTGAACGGTGTTGGCGATTCGCGGTTTGCGATCTCGCTTCGATGGAAGTGACCTTAACAGGTGATTGTTATATCTATAAATCATATTTATTCATTTGGTTATGCGCTTTGGAGATATAAGAAAACCCGTTCTACAGGCGAAAAAAAAGGCCGTCGAAACGGCCTGAAATCCCCTGCTTTATGGATTCTGTAGTGCCTGTCAGTCCGCCATCGCCAGCAGGCAAGCTCCCACAGTTGACCGCATTCCATTGTGGGAGCGAGCCTGCTCGCGATGACGGCATCAGCCACACCGCAATTGACGGTTATCGGTTGGGTTGCGGCGTCAGGCGCAGGTACGGCTTCACCGCGCGATAGCCCTTGGGAAAGCGTTTCCTGATTTCGTCTTCATCCTTGAGCGACGGCACGATCACCACTTCATCACCGTCCTGCCAGTTGGCCGGGGTGGCCACTTTGTAGTTGTCGGTGAGTTGCAGCGAATCGATTACCCGCAGGATCTCGTGGAAATTGCGCCCGGTACTCGCCGGGTAAGTGATGGTCAGCCGCACCTTTTTGTTCGGGTCGATCACGAACAGCGAGCGCACCGTCAGGGTGTCGTTGGCGTTCGGGTGGATCAGGTCATAGAGGTCGGAGACCTTGCGGTCCGCGTCGGCCAGGATCGGGAAGTTGACGACGGCGTTCTGGGTTTCATTGATGTCCTCGATCCACTTGTGGTGCGAGTCCACAGGGTCCACGGACAGGGCAATGGCCTTGACGCCGCGGTTGGCAAATTCATCCTTGAGCTTTGCCGTGAAGCCCAACTCGGTGGTGCACACCGGCGTGAAGTCCGCCGGATGGGAAAACAGCACGCCCCAGCTATCGCCCAGCCATTCGTGGAAACGGATGGTGCCGGCGCTGGAATCCTGTTCAAAGTCGGGGGCGATATCGCCCAGTCTGAGGCTCATGGTGCTGCTCCTGGTGAATGCTGGTTGAGCTCAACTGTGCCTGCGTTCCTTATAGATTAAAAAGAATAAATATCGATTTGTTTAGATCGTAAACGAATATTAAATATCTGTTCACTGGACCTTCATGAGCATCAGGAAGAACATCGCCGACAAGGTTCGAGAAGGCCTTGAGTTGCTGCAAAGAGGGAAATATTCAAGGCGGGATTACGGGGGTGACTCCGCCTTGAAAACGCAAAAGCCCCGCCCGGCGAGATGCCGGGCGGGGCTTTTTTTTACATCGATCAGCCACTGTGGGAGCGAGCAGGCTCGCTCCCACACGCTATTACAACAGCGGAATCGAGTAGCTGAGGATCAGGCGGTTTTCATCCTGGGAGCGAACGCCCGGGATGTTGGTGCGCCAGGTAGCGTTTTTCCACATGAAGCCAACGTTCTTCAACGGGCCTTCCGGTACGACGTAACCGACAGTCAGGTCGCGTTCCCACTCGGAAGCGTTGTTAGCCGCCTGTGCACCACGGGCGCCAACGGTATCGATGTCATCACCACGCAGGTAAACCATGCCCGCGGTCAGGCCTGGAACGCCGACTTTGGCGAAGTCAAACGAGTAGCGTGCTTGCCAAGTGCGCTCGCCGGCACGGCCGAACTTCTGGATTTGCATGTCAGTGATGGTGTAGTTCGACGAACCGTCGCCCTGGTTCAACCAAGGGAAGTCGCTGCTGCCGTTGCTGACCTGATAACCGCCACCAAAGGTGTGACCGGCAACGGTGTACAGGAACAGGCCGCTGTACAGATTGTTGTCGACCTGGCCCTTACCGCTTGGCACGCCGCTGTAGTTACCGTTACTGAAGTAAGCAGCGGTGTTGGAGTTGGCACCGTCATCCGAGCTGTTGAAATAACGCAGGTCAGATTTCAGAACGCCCGGGCCGATAGCCCAGTTGTGAACCAGACCCAGGAAGTGTTGCTTGTAGAAATCTTCCAGATTGCCGTAGTAGTACTGGGCAGTCAGGTCTTTGGTGATTTTGTAGTCACCGCCGGCGTAGATGAACTTGTTGCTGTTGGCGATACGCGGGTTTGCACCACCGATCGACAATTGCTCGTTGTTGCTGGAGTTACGACCTTTCACGTGCTCAATCTGACCACCGACCAGAGTCAGGTCCTTGATCTCGCCGGAAGTGATCTGGCCACCCTGCCAGGTCTGTGGCAACAGACGACCGTCGTTGGTGACGATCACCGGGTTTTTTGGCTGCAGAGTACCCAGCTTCAATTCAGTCTGGGAGATCTTGGCTTTGGCAGTCAGGCCCAGGCTGGAGAAGTTATCAACCGCTTCGCCGTTCGACTTGCTTGGGAACACAGTGCCGCCATAAGCCGCGCCGTTCGCTGCACCGTTGGTGCCGCCGCCCGAATCCAGACGCACGCCCAGCAGGCCGATCGCATCAACGCCGAAGCCGACAGTGCCTTGGGTGTAACCGGAGATGAAGCGCAGATCGAAGCCTTGGCCCCATTCTTCGTTCTTGTTCGCGCCCGGACCATCACGGTTATCGGTGTTGATGTAGAAGTTACGCAGACCCAGAGTGGCCTTGCTGTCTTCGATGAAACCGGCGGCGCCTGCCTGCTGCGCCAAAACCCCTACGGCCACAGCCAGGGCCAAGGTGGACTTGTTCATTTGTTTCGCTCCTATCGTTTCTAATTTTTTATGTTTCTGGTCCTGGGTCGTACGCCCTGGATCCTGAAAAGCGCGGTTAGCGCCAGACCGCATGTCAACCTGACCACGCGTGTCTACGTCGCGGTTCTACCCGCCTTGAAATTGGGCCCGCATGGTAAAACCGAAAAATATTTATTTCATTATTTTTCATGCCATTTCGATATATAGCTTCGTGCTACTACTCGCGCCGGGACACAGGGTATCGGCGCGCAGGCCAGCCACTTTAGGCGTTTACGCTAAAAGCTAAAAAGAATAATAAATTCCTATCTAAGCTCGAATTGGAATATTGAAAAATGAACAAAAAAAGCCTCGCCAGCAGGCGAGGCTTTTGAGGTTTCGAGTTACAGGAACTGGTAGGTGTAGTTGAAGATCAGACGGGTCTGGTCTTGGGCAGAAATGTTGGTATCACCACGGTATGTGCCGTGACGCAGCGTCGTGCCAAACCCTTTGAGTGCACCGGTCTGAATCACGTAATCCACGCGCAGATCGCGTTCCCACTCGGTCTGGTCTTTGCCGACACCCGTAGGAGTCTTGATGTTTTCGCCACGCAGGTAGGCGGCCGAGGCTTTCAGGCCCGGAACACCCAGAGAGGCGAAGTCATAGGTGTACTGGCCGAAGGTGGTGTTTTCACCGGCACGGACAAAGCCGTTAACCATGGCGTCGGTGAACAGGTAGAAACTCGTGCCACCGGCCCCTTCGTTGCGACCATTACCATCGACCACGTTGCCCTGGTTCAGATAAACGAAGCCACCGTCATCACTGACACGCTGATGGCCGAGCAGGAAGGCGTTGGCACCCAGGGTATAGGTGAACATGGCGCTCCAGGTCTTGTTATCGACCTCGCCCGGGTTCTTGGCGAAACCACCGTTGTTATTGAACCGATAGCCTGCATCGCCGTTCTTGCCGTCGGAGCTGCTGTCGAAGTAACGCAGGTCAGTCTTGAAGGACTGATTGGCGCTGATCGGGAAGACGTGCACCAGGCCGAAGAAGTTCTGCTTGTAGTAGTCTTCCAGATTCGCGTGGTAGTACTGCAGGGTCAGGTCTTTGGTGACCTTCCAGTCAGCACCGGCGTACTGGAATTTGTTGCTTTCCTCGGTACCGCCCGCCACAGCCAGACCGGTAGTGTTTGACGAAGCGCGACCCTCGGCGTGCTCGAGCTGGCCGACGTTGAAGGTCACGTTGTCGATTTCCTTCGAGGTGATCGTGCCACCTTCAAAGGTCTGGGGCAGCAGACGGCTGTCGTTAGCGACCAGAATCGGCATGTTCGGTTGCAGAGCACCACCCAGGTGAGCCTCGGTCTTCGAGAAGCGCGCCTTGACGTTGCCCGCTACGCGGCTCCATGGATCCGAGGCGGAACCATCGGAATCGCTTGGGAAGAATGTGTTGTTGTCCGGGTGATGACCACGGCCACCGTCCAGGTGGATGCCAACGAGGGCCTGGGCGTCGAAACCGAATCCAACAGTGCCTTGCGTGAAACCGGACAGGAAATCGAACTTGAGACCTTCAGCAGTTTCTCTTTGGTCGTTTGCTGTCCCTTCGCGGGTGTCCGCGTTGTAATACATGGTTCGGGAACTGACGGAAGCCTTGCTGTCTTCGATGAAACCCGCGGCGCCTGCCTGCTGCGCCATTACCCCTACGGCCACGGCCAGGGCCAAGGTGGACTTGTTCATTGTTTAGCTCCTCTCGTTTCTAATTCTTGTGTTCCTGGCCCTGGGTCGAACGCCCCGGATCCTAAGATTCGCGATTAGCGCCAGACCGTGACCCACAAGTCAATCGTAACTATGTGTGTCTACGACCATGGTCTAATCCCCTGTTTTTTGGTCCTTGCGGGGTCATGAGATCGTCATAAACCAAAAAAGAATTGGTCAGTTCTTTTTTCATACCTTTTAGGAATAGCGCTCAACCCAATCGTCGTCCCGTGCCAGAGCGGTCGACTCATAAGCTAATTCCTAAAAGGTATTTGTTAGCTGTTTTTTAGATCGATTAGCTTTGACGCAATTCGGACACAACCCCCTACCGAAAGGCGACGCCATGACGATCAAACGCGCACTATCCGGACCAATTGTTACAGTTTGTGTATCGCTATTATTTTCGCTCAGCGCCCAGGCAGCGAACCTCACCGTCGGCTATCAAACCGGCATCGACCCGAGCAAAGTCCCCCAGGCCGACGGTGTTTACGAAAAGACCATTGGCGAGAAAATCGACTGGCGTCGTTTCAACAGCGGCCCGGAAGTGGTGACCGCCATTGCCTCCGGCGACGTGCAGATCGGCAACCTCGGCTCAAGCCCGCTGGCAGCGGCCGCTTCGCGCAACCTGCCGATCGTGGCGTTCATTGTTTCCGCACAGATCAACGCCGCCGAAGCACTGGTGGTGCGCAACGGCAGCGGCATTGATAAACCGGAAGATCTGATCGGCAAGACCATCGCCACACCCTTCGTTTCAACCTCCCACTACAGCCTGCTCGGCGCGCTGAAGCACTGGGGCCTGGATGCCTCGAAAGTCAAAGTGGTCAACTTGCAACCGGCAGAAATCGCTGCCGCGTGGAAGCGTGGTGACATCGATGGCGCGTTTGTCTGGTCACCCGCGCTTGGGGAGATTCGCAAGACCGGCAAGACGTTGACCGACGCAGCACAAGTGGGTCAGTGGGGCGCGCCGACGTTCGAAGTATGGGTTGCGCGTAAGGATTACGCCGAGAAGCACCCGGACGTGGTGGCGAAATTCGCCAAGGTCACCCTGGACTCGTTCGCCGACTATGCCGCGCATAAAGACAGCTGGACCGCTGACTCGGTGCCGGTGCAGAAAATCGCCAAATTGACCGGTGCCAATGCGGCTGACGTGCCGGAGTTGCTGGCCGGCTCAGCGTTCCCGGATGCCAAGGCCCAACAGACCACCGCGCTGCTGGACGGCGGCACGGCCAAGGCGATTGGCGAGACGGCGAAGTTCTTGAAGGAGCAAGGAAAGGTGGAGACAGTGCTGCCGGATTATTCGGCGTATGTCAGTTCGAAATTCGTGCAGGAATAAACGCAAAACACTGTGGCGAGGGGATTTATCGAAACGTCGCACCGCCCCGTTGGGCTGCGAAGCGGCCCCAAAAGATGGGACTGCTTCGCAGCCCAACGGG
>NZ_JBOFQE010000095.1:0-52573 GCF_051660785.1 Pseudomonas sp. | reverse complement strand
ATCCGAGCCGCCTTCAGCGACAACCGGGTGAGCAGAAGAAGCGGCGAAAGCGTTAACTGCAAAAACCGAGAAAGCGATGCTGAGAAGGATTTGGCGTTTCATGATGGTGTGCTCCGGGGTGTAGTTGTTTGGTATGGAGCCGATCTTACGCCGCGGATTTTTTATGAGAACTTCATTGAGTCGATGGTGACTATCGACGCCGGTAATGAGTGCAAAAGCACCGATTTAGACGCTTCAGGCTTCGCTGATCTTGCTAACGCTCGTGAGCTGTCCATTCCAGACCATCTCGTAATGCGCGGTTTGAACGATCGATAAAACCGGTCTGGGTGTCATCAGCGCCCAGCAATAACTGCCCGCCATCCGCACGGAGTGGTAACGAATCCCAGGATAACGCGCCTCCTTGACGGACCTTCCCAAGCGCCGCGACTCTGTGTAATCGTCAGGATCGTAAACAGGATCGGTCGTGGCAATGGCGGCAGCATCCCTCATCGCTGCATCCACGAAAGAGCAGGACAACCCCCGGAATACAAACCGCTCATAGTTGAGGCCCGGGACATTCGACCAGTACAGACCCTGGTGATGCCGCACCTCGGCCAACGCCGTTTCCATTGAATCCGCCAGATACAGCACCCCAAAACTGCCATCGCTGAACCGCGAACCCGCCGGGTTGACGTGGGTAAAAGGCGCCGTCGCGTACGAGCAGCCAGGAATGCCGAACGGGATCTGATCCCGCGCAATCAACTCAAGATGACCCACTTCATTTTTAAGCCTGGGATTGGTCAGCGCCTGAATCTGATACAGCACTTCAAACTCCTCCGCGTCCGCCACGTCATCAAACATCGCAATGGGTGGAAACTTCGAATTGACCAGTCGGTAGGCCTGCAACTGCTCGCCGGCAAGTTCTGCCAGTTCGCCCACCGTCACCATTGCGCACCACGCAGCACGTCAATGCGCTTGAAGGTTTCATACAAGGAAATCATGTCGCCCTGAGCCATGATCTCCAGCGGGCTACGGCCATTGAAAAATTCGTTGTGGTTGTCCATCGACGGGAAACCGTAGACGTTATCCGGATTATCGAAGACCAGGCGCAGGGCGGCGTGGATGTTGAGGACAAAACTGATGCGTTGCATCTGGTCTGAATCCAGCGTCACGGACCACGAAGGATCGCGCTGCCGGGCGCGGGTGTAGGTGCTGCGGGAAATGCGCAGGATGCGACAAGCCTGATCGCTGGATGCGCTCCATTTTTCGAGAATGCTGACGGCTGCGCGCAGACCGGTAACGCATTGGGCCTTGGTGAAGGCTTGTTCCTGGAGGGGGACTGCCATGTTCTGTGCCTCGCTATGAATCCATAGATTCAAAACTATAGAAATTGAATCTACAGAGCAAGGCAGGCCCGACCAGTGGGATCTTCAACGACGGCGCTATTCCTCCACGCTGATACCCGATCCGCCTAATTCGCCGGGGACATCCTTTAGCTTCGGCAATCCATCCTTGATCCGCAGCACCGTCTCCTGATAGTGCACGTGAACACCTGGCGAGTACTCGAGATCCGGAATGACTGCGGCATACACATCGATCAGCCCCATCTCAGGGTGTTCAGTGAAAAGGTGTCCGCCGCACGTCTTGCACCACTTGCGGTAACTGCGCGATGTCTTGTTGTAGGTGCCGATGTTGTCGGCGCCCCGAGTCACCTGCACCGCCTCGGGTTTCCACAGCGTGAAGGCGTTGACCGGCCCTGCTGACCAATGCCGGCACGACTCGCAATGGCAATAGCCCATTCCGGCCGGGTCGCCACTGACGGTGAACTCGACCGCGCCGCAAAAACAACTGCCCTGGTAAGACCGTTCATTGTTCATGGCATGACTCCTTAATCACTGGTCTGGCGATACCGCCGTTGCCTGTCTTCACTCGTCGATATAGCGCACCGCAGTCGCCTGTGTGCGCCGCACCTGCAGTTCGAAAATGTCCGGGCGCGCGTAATGCCCGGTGACGTCGAGCGCTCGCCGCGCCGGCGCCACGAGTGCGACGTCGATCTCCGCGTACAAAATGCCGGCCTCCCGGTGCAGTGGACCGGCCACGATCCGGCCTTGCGGACTGACCACCACCGAGTCGCCGTCGTTGATCCATTCGTCCGGATCGGCGAACAGTTGCGCACGCGCCGTGAAGTCCTCGGGAATGTCACTGCCGCGCAGCGCGGAGCCACTGCCGATTACCCAACAGCGGCCTTCGAGTGCAATGTGACGCATCGTGCTGATCCAGCCTTCACCGGTGTCGTACGTCGGCGCGACGTAGATTTCCACCCCTTGGGCATACAGCGAATAGCGCGCCAGCGGCATGTAGTTTTCCCAGCAGATCAGCGCACCCACGCGGCCGACCGGGGTATCGACCGCACGCAACCCGGACGCATCGCCGAAGCCATGCACCATGCGCTCGGGATTGGTTGGCATCAGCTTGCGGTGGCGGTTTAGCATGGCGCCGTTCGCGCCGATAACGACTACGCTGTTATAGAGCGTTCCGCCTCCATTGCGCCGGTCGCATTCATTGATGCCGCACACGATCGTCACGGCGTGAACCCTGGCGGCCTCGCACAACTGGCTCAAGTCACCGTTGGTGATATCGACGGCGTTGGCCAGCAGCCGCGAGTGCAACTGGCCCATGACAGCCCCGTCCTTTCCCGCCGCCAGGCGCCAGATCCACGACGGATAACCGGGAATGAACGATTCAGGCAAAACGATCAGCGAGGCTCCCGCCGCCGCAGCTTCTGCGACCGATTCCACGGCCCGGGCAATCGTCGCACTGCGGTCGAGCAGCACGGGCGGGCGCTGAATGATGGCTACCGTGATCATGGCGTTCTCCTTTGAGATTTGGCTTTCGAAGGCTTGAGCGTGCGCGTGGCGAAAGGGCTGGGCTAGTTCAAAAAGTGAAGCGTTGCAGTTGCGGGAGTCCAGACGATGGAAGAAGGCTACGGTCAGTTCTGCACGGTCGCCCGCGGTGCGGAAGCCCTGTGCGAGCGCTGGACACCCTTGGTGGTGCGCGAGCTGCTGTGCGGCAGCAAACGCTTCAACGAACTGCACCGCGGCGTCCCCCGAATGTCCACCAACCTGCTGGCACAACGGCTGCGCCATCTGGAAGAAATCGGCGTCATCCACCGCACGGCCACCGGCAAAGTCTGGGAATACAGCCTGACCGAGGCGGGCGAGGAATTGCGCCCCATCATCATGGCGCTGGGGCATTGGGGCGCACGCTGGATCGGCAGCCGCCTGCGCGATGACGAACTCGACGCCGGCCTGCTGATGTGGGACGTACGCCGGTTCGTGCGTATCGAAACCTTCCCGTCACGACCGGTGGTCATCCAGTTCACCTTCCGCGACGCGCGGCCCGGCGAGCAAGCGTGGTGGCTGGTGGTGGAGCAGGGCGTGGCAGATCTATGCCGCGATGACCCCGGCCGCGAACTGACGCTGGTCGTGGACTCCAGCGTGCGCGCCTTGACCGAAGTGTGGGCGGGCGACCGCACACCGAAAGAGGTGCTTCAGTCGCGAGAGCTGCGTGTGGATGGCGCAGTGAAGGATGCGGAAAGTCTGTGGCGCTGGCTGGGGACGAGTGCGTTTGCGGGGACCCGGAGCGCGGCAGTGACTCGGTAGTTTCGCAGGCTTGCTGCTTCGGCATTCGGCCTGCGTTAAATGGTGCGTTAAATGGGGACTGATTTATTTTGCGTTAAATGGGGACTGATTTATTTTGTGCGCGTGAGCGAAGCGAACGACTTGAACGGTTTGTCAGGCGTACAAGCCATACCCCGCGGCGATGATCAGTGGAGAAACCAGCAGCGTTGCCCAGAACCCCGATTTAGGCACAGCAATGACACAAATGATCGAGATCATAAGCACATAGAGACCCACAATTTTAAGTAGCGCGAGATCGCCAACCGCCACGGCGTGAATCGCTGTATGCCCTGCGAGCATGAAAAGCGGCCCCAGCAGGGTAAACCAGAGGGCAGCACGCCGATCCTCGTGGGCTTTGAACTGGTCAACGAAGCCAGAATCTACAGCGGCGGCGAATGCTGTTTTGAACTTGATGATGCCGAAGGGGATGTGTAAGAGGCCCAAGGTGAACAGGGTCCATGCGGCGATGTTTGACATCTTTTATTGGCTCCATAAATGGTAAGGTTGGATAAATGCCTTGCATAGGTTAGAACAAAAAAGGGGGCAGATTTATTTTCATCAAAGAAAATAAATCTGTCCCCTTTTACTCCGTCCCCTTTTACTCCGTACATGTCAATTGACGGCCGAAGTTGCCGGTGAGGTCCCTTGGATGAATTCAGAGCATTCAGCAGTTCGTCTACAGGTATTGAGTGTTGACTAAGGTTGTCTGTATCTAAATCACTCCACTCCTGGTCATCTTCTATTTTCAAGAGAAACAGCGAAGGTTTTTTTGATTAAATAAGGTGATTATGTGTCGAATATCTCTTTCGCGTTGAACATGGTCATTTTCATAGAGGCCACAGGTATAAAAAATACTTATTGCCCATGGCAAGTTTTTTGTAAGCCTATCAGCGACATCTTAAATCGCTGATGCAAAAATTTTGCAACTTCAAGGTCGCCAGTAGGGGATGCTGAAGCAATACCTATCTTCGTCATGGCTCAAAAATCCTTTGGAATCAGTGGGTAAAGTGGCTTTCCTATAGTCTCGTTTTAAATATCATCAAGTGTGATTGTTCCGCCGAGTTCAATTATTTTTTTTGTGTCCATTTAGTTTTTCTTCGCTTTTGTGAGCTTTTTAAATGCGTCTTCGGAAATAGGGTGGCCGTGGATAGTGTTTGCACTTAACTCGACCCTCATAAATTGTGTTTCCTTGCCATCGTTGGCGCCTATGGTCTTGCCCATATCAATGACTTTCCATGGCTTTCCATTATTGACATCTTGGCCATTTTTGAATAAAAAGGGGACGGATTTATTTTCATCAGAGCAAATAAATCCGTCCCCTTTTTTTCTGAAAAAATAGTCAGGAGGATGAACAGCGTATGTTTAATGTCCATCGGTTGACCGGTGTGGGGAATCGAAAGCCAAATTTTTAACTCCGTATGTAGTGTCTACAGAGCATAAATAGATAATAAATGTAGCGGAAATTAGTTTCTATCGTGAAAATATGTTTATTCCGCCATTTTTGTTTTGCACTAGGTGCGGTCGCTTATAGCGAGCTTTCTAAACGCTTAATAGCCAGGACTCGCATTGGTTTAGCTTTTCATTTTCGTTCATTGCGTGAGATATTTTTTTGTCAATCTCTTTGAATTTATTTGGTTCGTTTTCTTGATAGAACATAAGCCAGCCGTCCCTGCCATCGTGTTCTATCATAAATTTTTTTTCGTCTCTTCTGACATTTAATGTCCAGGAAGAAAAAAAATCTGGATGATCCGAAAACACTGTCACCGTAAAGCCGCATCGACTTGCCATGTCATATAAGTCGGATTGTTTCATTCGTGACCTCCTAGATGTGCGTCAGATGAAGTTACTGGGTTTTTTCAAAGTTCCCTTTAGCACTGCTAAAGACTTGAGTGCCGCCCCCTGATGACGGTTGCGTCACCCCTCTCACAGACCAAGTATCATCTATCGGTTTGGCTGTCGATTTCAACACGGGAGTTTTTTCGACCGTGCGATAAACGCCTTGTAGTTTAAGTTCTACCGTGCCCGCTGCACGATTATCCCCGAGTGGACCAATCCCAAGCTCTGATGGGGTTGTCGCAGGGTTCAGCGAATAGTAGTTGCCTTGAGGGGCGCCGGGCGATTGAAATTGATAAACGGTTTTTCCCCGATTCAACGTCTCTACATTCACAGGTTGGTTAAAATCGATACCATTTAAGTGACCCGGAATGCTCGTCTCTTCGAAGCCTTGTGTCCGATAGAATTCGGTTGCTGTCTCTTTTCTTCCACGGGCGTTGATATCGTTATTGATATCCCCTGTCCGACCGTATTTTTGATTAAGTTCAGCTCGTCTGTCATCTGGGCAGTCGCTTGGAACGCAACTCAACCCCAACGGATCCACCCACCCCGTAGGGTTAGGCACGTACTGGTAGTTATTCAACCCACCCGCAAGCTTGATCGGATCCGGCGTCAGATACCGTCCAGTGCCCGGATTGTAGTAGCGATGCCGGTTGTAATGTAAGCCCGTTTCCCCATCGAAGTACTGCCCCTGGAAGCGCAGCGGGTTGTCGATTTCAGCAATGTCGAGGGTAGCGAGGTTGCCGTAGGCGCGGTATTTCGCCGACCACATGATCTGGCCGCTGTAGTCGGTGAGTTCCTGTGGGGTGCCGAGGTGGTCGAGTTGGTAGTAGAACGGCTCGGCTTTGAGCGGGCCTTCGCCATCGAGCATGGCCAATGGGCGGAAGGTGCCCGGTTCGTAGATGTAGCTGCGATAGCGGTTGTCGGCGCTTTCGGCGATCAGGCGTTCGCCTTGCCACAGGAATTGCGTGGTGTGGCTATCGACGGTTTTGGCGATGCGGCGGCCAAAGGCGTCGTATTTGTAGGTTGCATTGCTGCCACCGGGGAGGCTGACGCCGATCAGGCGGTGCTGGCAATCGTAATGGTATTCGGTGACGAGTTTCTGTCCGGTTCCTCGACGTTCGCGCGCCAGGTTGCCGTAGGCGTCGTAGTCGTAGTGGCGGTCGCCCTGCATGAGCAGGCGATTGCCTTTGACGTTGGCGAGGTTTGCGGTTGGCTGGTCGCCCTGGCCCAGGAGGTTGCCCGCCGGGTCGTGGGCGAAGCTTTCCGGGGTGGTGCCGCGGACGTTGATCAGTCGGTCGAGCGGGTCGTAGTGGTAGCTGCGATTGCCTTTGCGGCTGTCGTCGACGCCCGCGAGATTGCCATTGGCGTCGTAGGCGTAGCGACGGTGGAACAAGTTGCGATCTTGCTGACCCACCGTGTGGGCTTGCAGTCGGCCTTGTTCGTCGTACTGGTATTTGCTGAGCAGCAGGCCTTGTTGACGTTGCTGCTCGCGGCCGGCGCTGAACTGGTGAGTGGTCAGGCGCGAGCCGTTGAGGTCGATGCTACTCAGGCGGCCACCGGACTGGTGGCGGTAGTCGAGTTTGCTGCCATCGGGGAGGCGGCAGTGGCTCAGTTGGCCGAGTTTGTCGTACTCGTAACGCGTGGTGCCCCAGCCCTGGTGTTCGGTGATCAGGCGGTCTTGCAGATCGTATTCGTAGGCGAGAGGCCAGTGGCCGTCGTCGACGTTTACCAGGCGACCCAGTGCGTCGTAGCTGTAGTGAATTTCTTCGCCATCGGCCAGGGTTTTTACCAGCAAGCGGCCAGCGGCGTCGCGCTGGTACTCGGTAATCAGTTCGCTGCCGTCGTCGCCAAATTCGGCTTTCTTCAGCAGTTTGCCGTTGAGGTCGTACTCGTAGGCGGTGCGGCGACCGTCGAAGCCGGTTTCCTGCTGGATCAGGCCATTCGGGTAGTAATCGAGGTGGTAGTGCTCGCCACGTTCGTTTTCGATCTCGCTGAGCAACAGGCGCGAGTTGTCGTAGCGGTAACGCAGTTGGCTGCCGTCCGGGTTGATGCGACGGCTGACCAGATGCAGGTTATCCGCATACTCGTAGCGGGTGACGCGGCCCAGTTCATCGCGCTCGGCGGTGACTTTGCCATAAGCGTTGTAGGTATACGCACGGGTTGCACCGCCGGGCAGAGTGATTTGCGCGAGGCGGTTCGCCGCGTCCCATTGATAGTGGGTGATCGCGCCGCTTTCGTCCTGGCGGGTGATCTGTCGGCCCAACGCGTCGTAGCGATACTTGCGCTGGCCGCCGTCGGGCAGCTGTTCTTCGAGCAGTTGACCGAGGTTGTTCCAACCCAGTTGATGGCGACTGCCATCAGGATGACGGATCTCCAGCAGGCGGCCCTGGCGGTTGTAGCTGTAGTGAGTCGAGTTGCCGTCCGGGTCGATTTGTTCGGTGATGTCGCCCTGATCGTTACGCCAGTAGGTCCAGGTTGCCGGACCACGGTTCACTACACGGACGAACCCGTGGTAGTACTCGTAAGTGGTGGGAGCGTCTTCCGGTGGAATCACCGCGACCAGTCGGCCGGCTTCGTTGTACTGGTACTCGGTGACTGCGCCGAGAGGATCTTTTTCGGCAATCAACCGGCCCTTGTCATCGTAGGCCTTGAGGTGTTCGGCGCCATCCGGGTCAACCTTGGCGACCAGTCGGGCCTGATCGTCGTGGGTGTAGATTTCTTCGCTGCCGTCGGCGTTGGTAACCGTGACGCTGCCCTTGTCATCCCAGGCGTAATGCGCGTCCATCTGCGAGAAGCTCGCCCAGTGATGGATGCAGCGTGCCGACTTGCCTTCCTTTTCCCACTCCCAGTAGAAACTCGCGCCACCGGCCAGTTGGCGCTCAAGGATGACGTTTTGATCGTTGTAGGCATAGCGTTCTGCTTCGCCGGCTGCGTTTCGGGCTTCGATCAGGCGGTGCTGGGCGTCGTAGCCATAGGTGACCAGAGTCTGAACGGTGCTCCAGGCATCTTCCAGATTGTCCGCCGGGCTGAACTGCTGATAGTCGATGGCGACGATGTGCTTGCGGTCGTAACGCACGAGAAGGGCGCGACCGGCACCGTTATCGACACGCTTGATTCGCCCGTGGATGTCACGGGTAATGTGCAGCCGGTTGCCGTAATCGTCGCTGATGGCGATCAGCGTGGCGCCCTTGCTGTTGTAGCGGAAGTGGTAGAACTGTTTGCGTTCGCCGGCCTGCGTGAGGACCAGTTCGGAAGGATCATCGCCGATGAAAATGGCCGCTTCCGAGAGGCTGTTAGTGATCGCCGGACGCTGCACGCTTGGCAGCGGGAACGTGGTGATACGGTTCTCGTGGTCGGTCCAGATGACTTCGTCTTCGAGGATGTCGACGCGTTGGGCCAAGGCATGGCTCCAGCCGTAGCCGAGGCCGCAATCGATTTGTGCGGCGCTGGTGCGATAGAGGCGCGTCCAGCTGAAGGGCAATAAACCACCGAGTTCGCCATCGGTCAGGGTAAGCAGCTCTTCGCCCGTAACCATCGACACGGGGCAACCATTGGTGCAGGTTTTCTTGGCGCAGGTGGCGCTTTTATCGTCGGGCGTCTTCGACTGCGTGGAAACGTCGTCAACCTTTTCCTTGGGGGTGAGAGTGGTCTGTTTTTCTTTCTTGCCGCGCGGAAACGAAGAAGCATCTTTCACTTCCTGCTTCGGCGTATCCGTGGTTTTCGGCACCTGACTTTTTGACCCGTTGGCAGCAGCCTCGTCGATTTTAATCGCCGCTGTTTTGGTCGGCTTCATCGGCACATTTTTGGCGCTGGCAATCAACGGTTTCGACACTTCAGCGTGTGCCGGCAGGCTGTGTTTGCCGCTCAACGCCATCAGTTTCGCGGCCAGTTCTTCGAGGTACTTGATGGCTGTACCGGACTTGACGGTGGACAGCGCTTTGGTGCCCACTCGCACCGCGATCCCCGCGCCACCGGTGAGGCAAATGCCCAGCACCACGTTGATCAGGAACTCTGCTGCAATCGCCGTCACCACGTCCACAACGACCTGCGGAGGCAGCATGCCGACCCAGGCGACCATTGCAGAAACGTAGATGAACATCAGGGGTTCGTCACTGAGGATCAACAGGCCTGAAGCAATGGACTCCTTGGATGCGGCATAGAGCTTGTCGATTTCGACATCCGACAGGTATTTGCGCAGCTTTTCGAGGTTTTCCTTCGGATGTGCGAGCAGTTCGAACAGGCTTTTGATGTCGTCCCACAGCCTGAGCAACGCTTTTTCCAGGCCATCCATCGCTTGTTTCAACAGGATGACCGAACGGCCCATGCGGTCGGCCGCCGAGTAGCTGGCCCACTGTGGCTGAAACTTGCCCGACCACTCGCTTTGCAACCAACCTTCAAGATTGCCGATTACGCCCTGATAGGAGTCGTAGAGCGCTTTGACGTTGCTCTGGGAGACGTTGGGGAAAAAGGTGATGCGGTACATCTGGCCTTTCTTGCAGCCGTCGATCACCTTGATGCCGCTGGGGCCGATGGTTGTTTCAATGGCAGGGCCGGTGACGTCGTCGTAGAGCGTGCCTTTGGTGACGGGCTCCAGTTTCACTGGCGTGTTGCCGATGGGGACGAAACGTGCCGACTCGAACATGTGGATCAGGGTGAAGTCGCCCGCCAGGGGGCAAGTTGCGTAGGTCTCGACCGCACCGGTTTTGGTCTTGCGTTTGGTGACGCTGACTTCGTTGCCGACTTTGAATGTCTGGTCGACATCGAGTGCCCAGCCAGTGAGAAACCCGTCTGCCCACTCCTTGTAATCGCTCAGGCAGTTCTTGAAGTCTTTGAGAATCAGGTTCACGTCAGGCGTTTTGGCGTCCAGCACGCGCAGGACCAAGGTACCAATCGGGGTATTCATGACGTGACTTCCTTTGTCAGCTGAGCCGCAAGACGCTCTGCCATATCTTCTGTGTTGGGTTGTTGGCGGACGAAGCGCTCGACCTTGTGGCGCAAGTTACTTTCGGGGAACGCGAAGAACAGCTCCGGGCAGTCCTCACCCAGCCACTGCATCAGGTTGTCGACGACGGTGGTGTGGTCTTTTTCCGCCAGCGTATCGAGCAGCTTCTGTGGCACTTCCCACCACGGCCACTCCTTCGCCGGAGGTACGGACCTTGGTCCTACTGTCAGGCTCTGCCCGTTGATCAAGTAACGATCGAACACCGGCAGCACCTCGCCAGCGCTGGCGTCCAGTCCTTCAAGAATCGGGTGAATATGCCGCCCGTCCCAGAACCGGAAGAACACCTCGGTACCGTCGGGTGTCCGCACTTGGGTCAAACTGCGCAGATGTTCAAACACCACGTCCGCTGTGCTGGTGGACACCGCCAGCCAACCCCAATCCTGGGCATCGGTTTCGGTAATCCATTGCAAAAAACCGGCAGTTGGCTTCAGCTCGGCGAGATAGGGCATGACTGGCTGCCAATCGGCGTAAGGCGTGCCACCCCAGATAGGTATCAGTTCTGGTGCCATCTCTTGCTGGTAGTAGGCCTTCAGCGGTTCGGCATCGCTGGCAGCACTGACGATCAGGTATAGGCGTTCACCTGCCTGCAATGGCTTGTCCGCCAACCACGCCTGCGGAGTCAACAGATCAGATCGCACAAGCACCTGCCTTGCATTTCTCACACTCTTCACAAAACGGCGCATTGCGCTTCAGCGTATTGATCTGCGCCGGGGTCAACACCGCGCCAGCCTTGTCGGCATCCGCCTGTTTCAACACCCCCGGCAACAACGGCGCCGCTCCCGTGCCACTTCCCGGCCCACCCCCGGAGTTCATGTTGATCACCGGCCCGCTCAGGGTCACGCCGCCAGCATCAATCTTGATGAAGCTGCCACCGCCGATCAGGGTCAGTTCACTGCCGGCTTCCAACACGACTTTCATGCCGCTGCTCAAGTGGATCTCCTGGCCAGCGTCGATGAATTGCCCGGTGCCGATCTTGATGTGTTGATTCACGCCCACGGTTAGGTGGTCGTTCGCCCGGGCTTCGACTTTGCGGTCGGCGTAGACGGTGTGGTGTTCTTCGGCCTTGAATTCGCTGTAGCTGTTTTTCTCGACGGTGTCGTGGCGTTCGTTGCCGACGCGGATTTTCTGGTCGTGTTCGACGTTTTCGTCCCAGTCGCGCTGGGCGTGCAGGAAGATTTGTTCCTGACCTTTTTTGTCTTCGATACGCAGTTCGTTGAAGCCGCCACCGCCCTTGGAACTCAGGGTTTTGAAGGTGCTGCGGGTTTTGTTCGCCGGCAGCGGGTACGGGACGACGTTTTCCTTGTGGTACAGGCAGCCGCTGATCAGCGGCTGGTCGGGGTCGCCTTCGAGGAAGGTGACGAGCACTTCCATGCCGATCCGCGGAATGGCGATGCCGCCGTAGTGGGCGCCGGCCCAGGCGGAGGAGACGCGCAGCCAGCAGCTGGTCTTGTCGTCGGCCTGGCCTTCGCGGTCCCAGTGGAATTGCACTTTGACGCGGCCGTACTGGTCGCAGTGGATCTCTTCACCCTTGGGCCCGGTGACCACGGCGCTTTGGCTGCCGAGGATGCGCGGCTTCTTTTGCGTCAGCGGCGGGCGGTTCGGCACGTCCCACGGCGTGGCCTGGAAGCGGTTGCGGTAACCCTGGTGGAAATCGCCCTTGAGGCTGGTGGTGTCGCTGGTCACCGACTCTTCCAGCACTTGCGGCTGTTTGCCTTCGTGGAGGACTTCGGTCAGCAGCCACAGGTCGTTCCATTTGGCTTTTGGGTGTTGGGTCAGAGCCAGGAAATGGCCGCTGACCAGCAACGGCTGATCGCTTTTGCCTTCGGCTAACTGGAAGTCGCTGCGATGACGTTCGAGGTTGCGCTTGGCTAAATGTTTGCCGCGCTCACGGTCGATGAAACGACCGGGGTAGTCGTAGTCTTCGAGGTCGGGCAGGGCGTCGCCACGGTTTTCGCTTTCGAGGGTGATGCGCGGTTTTTCGAAGTCGTAGTCGCGGCGGGTGGTGCGGCTGGTGCGGGTTTCCAGGCGCAGATCGAAGCGCTTGATCACCGGGTCGTTGGCGACCATGCCGGAGTCTTGCTGATAGGCCACGGGTGCGAGTTTCGGGAACACCGTCTGGTCATCGCCGAACACCAGTTTGTGGGCCGTGGCGCTGTGCTGGAAGTGGTAGTGGATACCTTCTTCCTCGCACAGGCGCTGGATGAATTGCAGGTCCGATTCATCGTACTGAACGCAGTAGATGCGCTCGGGATAGATCGCCCCGACTTTGAATTCATAGGCGTTGCTTTGGATGCCGTGCTCTTCGAGGACCATGCCGATGATTTTCGGGACGGTGAGGTTCTGGAAGATGCGTTGGTTGATGCGGTGCGCCAGGTAGGACAGTTGCGGACGCAGGGTCACCGCGTAGCGGGTCAGGCGTTTGCCGGAATCACCCTGGGCGGCGCGATAGATCTGGCCATGAATGCCGTTGCCGTCAGGCGAGAGCTGCAAGAAGGCCGGTTTGTGCAGCAGGGTCTCAAGGTCCAGGGACGGCTGTTCACTGACCAGTTCCACCTCAAACACAAAAGGCTGGCTGATGGCTTCCCGACCTTGCAGGGACAGTACCTGGAAGTCGCTGGAAAGACCTTCGATGGTCAGGGCAAAGTGAGTTTGATTGGCCGGCGCGAACATCCCTTGTTCCTTGTGCAGTGCAGCGGCGTACGCTACACCCGGGCAGGGCGCTTGCGGACGCGAAAATTCTGGAAGGGCGTAAACAACATCGACCAGCAGAGCTGGCCGATGCTTTAGACGGTCGGCCTGACTCAGGCGACCGGCAGACGCCAGTCATCGGAACCCGAAGTACCGGATACTTCGTGGGTCCAGGTGATTTTGCGGTAGGTGAACTGTACTTCTTCCAGGTGCGTGAAGTGGGAGTTCGACGGATCCTGGCAGTTGTGCATTTTGTTGTTGATGGCGACGATAATCGCGTCTTCCAGTTTGGTGGTGTAGTAGTGCTCTTGGGTACCTTGAGCCGAAGTGCGGTACCACTGGATAACGATTTCGCTCATGCGCTCGCCGGAGGTCAGAGCAGCTTGCAGCAGTGGCGAAGCCTTGTCGTACACCTTGGTGATGACAACTGGCTTGTGAACGCGCTGACCGGTTGGCTGGCCGGACTGTGGGTCACGCGGGATGATCACGTCGTGGCTGAAAGCCTGAACCATGACCTGGTCTTCGTGACCTTCCTGGTAAGTGTTGCCAACCGAGTCGGCGGTGAATGCGCCGGCAGTGATCAGACCTTGTTTTTCGCCAGTGACGGACATGTACGCTGGTGTAGCCATGGATGTGCTCCTTGCTAAAAATTTAGGGTGCCCGGGAGGCGGTATCGCCCGGTGGGTGCCTGACTGTTATCAAGGTCCGTGCCAGAAACGGTTCTACCCATATAAATCAGGGGGTTGAGGCATTTTTTCAAGCGCGGTGAGGATTGTTGAAAGCGCTGCCGCCTGAATGTGCGCAAGTTCTTGCACAGCATTGCGCAAGAACTTGCGCACTCGGCTGGAGGGCCTGACAGGCCGGGCGATCAGCGATCCGGCAAGGGCTTTTGGAGCGAGTAGTGCGCAACTTCTTGCGCAGCAAGGCTTTGCGCCATCACTGAAAGACGCCTGGTATTCGCTGCAACGAATCCACAGGCTGAGTGGTCCATAAAAACAGCGCCGTCGAGCGCCCGAACAACCCCGAAGTGGAGTGAGAACGACATGAAAATCCTGATGGTTTTAACGTCCCACGATCAATTGGGTAACACGGGTAAGAAAACCGGCTTCTGGCTGGAAGAATTCGCCGCACCGTATTTCGCCTTCAAGGATGCCGGTGCTCAACTGACCCTGGTTTCGCCCAAGGGTGGCCAGCCGCCGCTGGACCCGAAAAGCGACGAGCCGGACGCGCAAACCGCTGCCACCGAGCGCTTTCGCAAAGACTCTGCAGCCCAGTCAGCGCTGGCGTCCACGGCTGTATTGAGTACCGTGAGACCCGAGGATTACGACGCCGTGTTTTATCCCGGCGGTCATGGTCCACTGTGGGACTTGGCCGAAGACAAAATTTCAATCGCTCTGATCGAGGCGTTTATCAAGGCCGGAAAACCTGTCGCGGCGGTCTGCCATGCGCCGGGTGTGTTGCGTGACGTCAAGGGACCTGATGGCCAGTCACTGGTCAAAGGCAAGCGCGTGACGGGCTTTACCAACTCTGAGGAAGAGGCTGTGCAGCTGACGAATGTCGTGCCGTTTCTGGTGGAGGACATGCTGAAGGAGAAGGGCGGTGAATATTCCAAGGGTGCGGATTGGGCGAGTTATGTGCTGACCGATGGCTTGCTGATCACCGGACAGAACCCGGCATCTTCCGAAGCTGCCGCTGAAGCGTTGTTGAAAAAACTGAAGTAACCACAGGACCTGTAGCAGCTGCCTCGCGCTGCTCGACAGCTGCTACAGGTCTGTGTCTCCTTAGGGCCGGGTCGTGCCTTAGGTAGCGGGGTTTAGCGCAGCAAAACACTGCTCGATCGAGCGTCGCTGCGTCTCGGCATACAACCCCAGTTCATTGATCGTCGGCCGTCCCAACGCTTGTTCAAACGCATGCTGGTTCGAATGCACGCCATAGTGGGTCTGCGCCGCATCCCCAAGGTTCGACTGGAAAATCCCCGCCGCGCTGACCGGCAGAAAATCCTCATACACCAGGGGCTCAACCCGCAAATAGCCACCGCTGAGCAAGTCTTCCAGCGGCAACGATTTCAACTCATCCGCCGCCAGGCCTTTTTCCGTGACGAAGTAGCGAAAGTACGCCAGTTCCTGTCGGCGCATGCCTTCGTAGGTGTCAGGGAATTCGCCAAAATGCTGTGTCATCAGCGTGTTGTAACGTGCGGCATTGGCCTCGTTGGGGAAGTCTTTCAATTCATCGCGGGCTGCGTTGAGCAAACGGTCGTATAGCGCCCGGCCTTTCGGGGTGAGCGCTGCGCCGCGCTGTTCGATTTCACCGAAGCGTGCGCTGTGACTGCCGCGAGTCTCGGCTTGATCGGTGAAGGCGATCGGCTCGTCGAGCGCTTTGAAACTGGTCTGGCGCAGCAGGATCGGGCACTGCCGGCGGGGCGGGCCTTCGATGACGGCTTTGGGCGTGATGCCGTGGGCGGGCATTTGCGCCTGGACGATGTCGATGTCCAGGGTGCGCGGTGTCAGGTGATTAATGTGCGGACCTTTGAAGGCGACCACGTCGGCGATCAGGCGATGCTGGGCGCTGAGTGTCTGGTATTGCTCGGCGGTGACGGTGGCGCTGTGGTGCCAGCGAAAGGTTTCCAGTGCCTGTCCGACGAAGTCCTGGGCTTCCTGTTCGGTAAGACCGCCCTCGGTTTCGGCGCGGTCGATCAGTGCAAGCGCTGTCGGAGTAAAGATCTGGCGCTTGTCCAGCACCGACTGGGCGAAGGCTCGCAGTTCCAGGTCTTCGATCAGCTCCAGGCGCAGCAGCGAGGTGAACACCCGGAACGGGCTGACTTGCAAAGAAGCTTCGTGCACGGCGCGGAACGCGGTGGAGTGTACCGGCACGCCGGCCGGCGTCAGGTCGTAATAGCCGACGGGGTGCATGCCCATCACCGCGAACAGTCGGGCGAGGGTGGCCAATTCTTCGGCGGTGCCGACACGGATCGCCCCGTGACGCTCCAGGTCCAGCCGCTCGATTTCGCCGGTGCTGTTCAGCTGTCGTGCCACCTGCGGATCGCTGTCCAGCACGTGACGGTTGGTCTGTTCCACCAACTTCATCAGCGCGCCGTACAGCGGCACTTCTTCGCGGTACATGTCGGACATCGCTTTGGAGAAGCGTTGGCGGATCAGGTCAGGGCTGACGAAGCTTGGGTGGCTCATGAAAAAAATTCCTGGCGCGGGTGACGTAACGGATGCGGAAAAGATCGCAGCCTTCTGCAACGCCGACAAACGAAGAATCTTACGGACTTCATTCTGCCAAGGACTGCATTCACTGTGCCGGTGTAGCAGCTGCCGAACTGCGCGAGGCAGCTGCTACACCAACCGGGGATCACAGGTGTGAACGGCTTTCCGAGCGCAGCGATCCGAGGAATTCCCGATACAACCGCGCTGTATTGGCCGGCTGCTCGACCATCGGCATATGGCCACTGTGGTCCCAGATATCCACGCGTAAATCAGCGATGCCTTTACTCCAGACGGCCACGCTGCTGACATCGATCAGGCGGTCCTTGTGCCCCCACAGCAACAACGCGGGGCACTTGATGTCGGGGAGTCTCGGTTCCATCGGCGGGCTGGCACGGAAGTCGTTGAAGATTTCTTCCAGCTCATCGCGACTCTGTTCATAGCGCTGCGCAATAGCGTCCATTACCACGCCAGGCACCCACGGTGGCTCGGCCATGGTCATGGCGTAGAGGCGCCGGAACTCCTCCCGTGAGTGAATCAGAAACGGGTTGTGACCCTTGGCCAGATGCCGCTCCAGGTCGCTGAGTTCGGGGGCGGTGACGCCGGCCGGGTCGATCAGGGCAACGGAGGCAATCCGCTCCGGGTAAGTCGCCGCCAGCCACGCCGCGATGTAGCCGCCCATCGAGTTGCCGATCACATGGACTTTTTCGACCCCGCAAACGTCCAGCAGCTGAATCATCCGCTTGGCCTGCAGGGGGATATCGTAGCCGCCACCGGCCTTGAACCCGGTTTCACCATGACCGGCGATGTCGGGAATGATCACCCGATAGTTGCCGACAAAGTGCCGGGCGAAGCGCAGCCAGATGTTCTTGTCGGCGCTGTACCCGTGCAGCATCAGCACACTGCTGGACGCTTCATACGGCCCGCCTTGCCAGGTCGAGACGGTCATTTCCGTGATTGGCACGACGATCTTGTGCAGCCGATACAGCTTGGCTTCCAGGGCCATATTCAGGTCATAGAGCCAGTAACCGATGGCCGGGTAACTCAGCCAGCTCCAGGCTGCAAAAACTGCGATAAGGACAACCAACACAAGCATCGGGCATTTTCCTTCTACGTGATCAGGACAAAATGTGATCAGCGGGTTTCAGTGTCCGGGTCAACCGGTGATAGCTGAAACTGAACCCCGGAAACATGGCAATCACATGACCGCTCCTGCTTTGATACCAACTGTGGCAGCCTCCGGACTTCCACACGGTGCGCTCCATTTCGCGGTGGATCATCTCAGTGTAGGTACGTTCTGCTTCGGGGCGTACTTCGATGCTGCGCAAGCCGTGTTCTTTCAGCGTGCGGATGCAGTCGAGTATGTAATTCATCTGCGATTCGATGATGAACAGCGCCGAGGTGTGGCCGATGCCGGTGTTGGGCCCGGTGACGATAAACAAGTTGGGAAAATCCGGCAGGCTGGTGCCCAGATAAGCCCGCGGATACTGTGCCCAGACGTCCTTGAGTCGCGTGCCGTTCTTGCCGGTGACTGTGTAGGAAATCACCCCGTCGGTGGCGTCGTACCCGGTGGACCAGATGATCAGGTCCAGGTCGATGTGCTGACCGTCCTGAGTGACGATGCCGTTTTCATCGATGGCCGCGATGCCCTGCTCACGACTGTGTAACGTCACGTTGCCGCGACCGAGGGCCGGATAAAGGGTGCTTGAGACAATCACGCGCTTGCAGCCGATGGTGAAGTCCGGTGTCAGTTTGCGGCGCAATTCCGGGTCGGGCACCTGGCGTTTGAGGAAGCGCAGGGCGTGTTGCTGGACCATGCGGATGGCCGGTTTGGAATATTTGAAGGCAATCACCCGTGTTTCGAATTGCCAGTAGAGCATCCAGCGCAGCAGTTTGTACGCGGGTTTGAGGCCCAGCAGCCAACGCTGGAAAGGTCCGAAGATGCGGTCTGCGCGCGGCAATACCCAGTGCGGCGTGCGCTGGAACACATGCAAGTGCTCGACGTCGGGGGCAATGGTCGGGATAACCTGGGCCGCACTGGCGCCGCTGCCGACGATGGCAACGCGTTTGTTGCGATAGTCGAAGGTGTGATCCCAATTGTTTGTGTGAAACGTCTTGCCCTGAAAGCGCTCCTGGCCGTCGAAATGAGGCACTACCGGCTGACTCAGCGGCCCCGTCGCGTTAATCAGGAACTGCGCGTGAAACGTGCCTTTGGCGCCGGTGTGCACCGCCCAGCGCTGGCCGTCGGCGTCCCATTCGATGCGCTCGACATTGGCCTCCAGTTCGACCTTGTCCCGCAGGCCGAAGTGGTCCACCACGTACTGGGTGTAGTGGTGCAGTTCAGCCTGTCCGGCGAACATTTGTGTCCAGCGGTAAGGGGCGAAGGACAGTGAGTAGAGCGGCGAGGGTACATCGACGGCCGCTCCGGGGTAGGTGTTCTGGCACCAGGTGCCACCAAAGAAGTCCCGTCGTTCCAGCAGGCGAAAATCAGCGATGCCTGCCTTGAGCAAATTGATCGCCGCACACTGACCGCCAAAACCGCTGCCGATGATCAACACTTGAAAGGTCTGCATGGGCCTCCTTTTTTATCGTTGTTTATCCAACCCTTCCTTCATGTATAGCCCAAACCCTGCACACATAACTTGTGGGAGCGGGCTTGCCCGCGAATGGAGCGCCGCGGTACATCAGGCACACCGCGTCATCGTTCTTCGCGGGCAAGCCACGCTCGCACAGGTAGCGTCGGATTCAGGCTGCCTGCCGGTGATGGCTATTTAACGTTGCCCTGATAGACTCCCAGCACGCCCGCAACCCTTGTGGTGTCTGGTTCCGTTCTGTGACGCAGAGGCCTCTATGGGAAAAACGGGAGGAAAAGGGCTTTCACTGGCCAGGAGGCTTTATACATCGCGCACCCTGGGCCTGGCCCTGGGATTGTTGTGCGTAGGCGCGGCGATGTATCCGCTCAAACCGGCGCCTTGGGTCTGGGTGCTGATGGTGTTCAATGGCGTGCTCTGGCCGCACGTTGCCTATCAATGGGCGCGCCGGGCGAAGGTGCCCTTTCATGCCGAGCATCGCAACATCCTGGTCGACGCCTTTCTCGGCGGCTTCTGGGTCGCCGCCATGCAGTTCAATCCGCTGCCGAGCGCGGCGACCCTGTCCATGATGGCCATGAACAACGTGGCGATCGGCGGTTTGCGTTTTCTGCTGGTGGGTACGGTCGCGCAGATTCTCGGGATCGGTGTCGGCCTGCTGATTTTCACACCGGTCGTCTTCGCGCAAACCAGTCCGATGCAGCTGTACGCCTGCTTACCGCTGTTGATCGTGTATCCCCTGGCGTTGGGCTTGATCTGTTTTCGTCAGGCCACCACCCTCGGCCGCCACAAGCGCGAACTGCTGGCCCTGAGTCGAACCGACAGCCTCACTGGCCTGCTGAACCATGGCGCCTGGAAAGACCAACTGGAAATTGAATTCCAGCGTTGCCAACGCCAGCAGCAGGGCGGGGCGATTGCATTGATCGACATCGACCATTTCAAAACCATCAACGACACCTACGGCCACGTCGCCGGGGACATCGTGCTGCGACAGCTGAGCAAAATGCTCAAGCAGAACCTGCGAGCGACTGACGTGGCGGGGCGCTACGGCGGTGACGAATTCTGCGTGCTCCTCCCGGACTTTCCCCTCAATAGCGCGGCGGCTGCCATGGACGCCTTGCGTGACCGCTTCGCCACCCTGGGCTACGAACAGGATCCCGCGCTGAAAGTCAGCCTGAGCATTGGCCTGGCGGCGTTCAACCCTGCGCACACCGACGCCACCTTGTGGCTCAACGATGCCGACCAGGCGCTCTACGAAGCCAAGAGCACGGGCCGTAACCGCGTCATTAGCCGCATTGGCGGCAAGCCCCAGCACGAACTGCTCGATCGGGTCTGAAGGGCCGCACACATCCCCTCGCCACAAAAGCCTGCTCCTACAAAGGGAGTTGTGGTGTGTCAGGTCTATAGGTGTCGCATTGGGCATAGAGTCAAGCAGCTCAGTGGGGTAGGGTTTCGGTTCCCCGACACGAAACAAGGATCGATTCATGACGCTCAATCTCCCTCGTTCCCTGCTGGCCACCAGCCTCGGCCTGACCCTCGCCCTCGGCGTATTCACCCCGACAGCCTTCGCCGAACCGCACAAACAGGTCCTCGCCGATTCCGAGCAATACAAGGGTGAAGCCCTGAAACTGTTGGAGCGGCTGGTGAACATCGACTCCGGTTCCGGCTACGAGCCCGGCCTGACGCAAGTGCGCGCCATCGCCATCGACGAGCTGAAAAAACTCGGCGCCACCATTGAACTGGTGCCCAATACGCCGGATAAAAGCAGCCACGTGATCGCCACCCTCAAAGGCACCGGCAAGGCGAAAATCCTGCTGATGGCGCACATGGACACCGTGTTCAAGGAAGGCTCGGCCGCCGAGCGCCCGTTCCACATCAAGGACGGGCGCGCCTACGGGCCGGGCGTGATGGATGACAAGGGCGGCATCGTCGCCGGGATCTACGCACTGAAAGTCCTGAAAAACCTCGACTTCAAGGATTACGCGCAAATCACCTTTCTGCTCGATGCCAGCGAAGAAACCGGCTCGGACATCGCCACCGACCTGATCAAGAAAACCGCCAAGGCCCACGACGTAACCCTCAACCTTGAGCCGGGCCGCCCGGCGGATGGTCTGGTGGTGTGGCGCAAGGGCAGTGCCACCGCCGTGGTCGAAGTCAAAGGCAAGGCGGCCCACGCCGGTGTCGCACCGGAACTGGGGCGCAACGCGGCCATGGAAGCCGCGCACCAGATTCTGCAGCTCGGCAAACTGGGCGACGCCGAGAAGAAAACCACCATCAACTTCACCGTGATCAAGTCTGGCGACCGCACCAACGTGATCCCGGACCAGGCCACGGCCAAGGCTGACGTGCGGGCAGCGGTGCCGGAAGAGTTTGACCGGATCGAGAAAGACCTGGCGCGGGTATCCAAGGACAAGTTGATTGCGGATACCGAGGTCACGACCACACTCCAGCGCGGATTACCGCCGATGCCGCAAACGGCGGAGTCGGATCGGCTGATGGCCATGGCCCAGGGGATTTACGGAGAGATCGGGCGTAAATTGACAGAAGAAGGCAGCGGCGGGGCGGCGGATGCCAGCCTCTCGGCCGGTGTGGGCACGCCGACGCTGGATGGGTTCGGGATTGTTGGCGGCAATATTCATACGCCTGAAGAGTACGCAGAAGTAGAAAGCGTGGCGCCGCGCATTTACTTGCTGTCGCGGATGATTATGGAACTGGCCAAGTAAGCGGCTGGATCTCCCCCTGTGGCGAGGGAGCTTGCTCCCGCTGGGCTGCGAAGCAGCCCCAAAAACGGGACTGCTGCGCTGTCCGCGGGAGCAGGCTCCTTCGTCACAGGGATTTCTGGTGTTGATGAAATAACGTACGGGCGGGTAAAAAGCCTGCGACTTTCAGTCAGCCCCCTTTCTAAACTCAAAAAAACTGCAGACCTTGTCAGTCTGCAGTCTCATTAATGCAGTTAATCAGAACAACTTCAGCCTTGCACTGGAACGCTCCAGAACTTCTTGATTTCGTGAATATTGCCCACGTTGTAACGAGGAATAAAACCGCTGCACGGCGCTTCCATGGTTGTCTTGACCGGCGTATTGATTACGCTAGTTCCGGCGCGCAGAAGCGAAGATTTATTCCAGTTGTTCATTGGCTTGTTCATGTTGATTCCTTTTTCAGTTTGGAGGGGGCCAGTTTTCTAAGCCCGTTCAAGCAGTGACAGCGTATTTTCATAGAATGCTGTTTCCTGCGTGGCAATACCGGGGTAAGTCGGTACGTAGTTTTCGTCGAAACACCAGGCTTCTTCGGTTTTAACCGATTGCGGGGGATGAATAAGCAAACTCAACGAGGCGGACATGGTTTTCGGTGGAAGCTGCTTGTGTATTTCCTTTAGTGGAAGCATGTGAAGGACTTCCCCGGGTGCAAGTTTAAGTACTCGCTCTTCACCGAGCGCCGGCCTTTTTCCTGCTTGTAACGGCGTTTGATCCAGTATCTTTCGCGAAACAGTGGTGTAGCCGTCACCGCCGTAACCGACCGCATAGATTTCAAAGTCATGGGTGTGATTCAAATCATAGATGAACGTTTCACTTTCATCGTGTGACGTGACCGGGGACCAAAAACCCAAACGGACAGTAAACAGGTCGTTGTAGTGCAGTACAAATGCATAAGCGCCATACAGACTGTTTTTTGTACTAAAACCCGCCTGTTGAATAGTGGTGTAAAGGTGCTCGCTCAGCAACGTCCGGTTTGTAGCCAGTTGACGCAGATCTTCCACGATCTTCAGCCTGTCTCGCTTCAGATCGTAAGCCGTCATACGCTCGACAAACGTCTTCAATTTCATGCCGCTTCACTCTGGTCGAGTAAAAAATCCAAGCGATTGTTTTGCAGGTTTCTCAGCAGCGGCACGTAACTCAATGCGGCCTGCGGATCCGTTTGCTGGATCACCTGAAATGCCTTCCAGGCGACAGCGGGGTGATAGTGATAAACCAATTCTTCAGCCACTCTGCATGCCTCAGGGTCTTGCGCGGCTTCAAGCAGCTCAAGACTCACCAGGTACCGTGCGGCGCTATCGTCATGTGGAAACCAGCCGACTTTGCTCAATGAGGCGCGGTCGAACACGCTGATGTCTGCGCTTCTGTCTGGCAGGTTGATGCTGCCGATAAATGCCGGATGCCCGTTGCCAGTCGGATTGCTGTCGAACAGCACCTTCGTGCCGTCGATAAATAACGGGTTGCTGGAATCCACGACGACCAACTCTTCGCGAATCAGATGATCTTCTTCAAGCGCGTAGAGTTGAACGGAAAACGATTCTGCGTTGATCGCAAATAAAATACTGTTGCCGGGTACAGAATAGAGTTGTTCAGACGCCGCTGCGTTATCAGGCGCCTTGAGGCTGATATTGCCACTTTTGTTGCAATGTAATGTCAACGTTCCGGTATGGGTGTTTGTCAGTCGCAGGATTTCGGCACTGTGAGACGAATCACCAGTGTGTGCTGTTTGTTTGGGTAGTTCATCTGCCAGGTTTTTTACTTCAGTACTCATATTGAGTGCCTTGATGCTGGTCAAGATTTCTGAAGGCTTCAAGTCAGGATTCAGCAACGTTTTTATCATGAAAAATCCGGCTTAATTCTCATGGTGAGGTGAAACGGATGTTTGAGCCCGTTTAACAGAGAGGAGTGGTGCAGCCAGGCCGTCACGAGTATCTGAAGGGTTGCAGCACCTTATACGCTATAAGGTCTTAATGCTTGGCGGAACCGTTTCGGTATTTTTTTATTTCGTGAATGTTACCTATGTTAAAGCGAAGTCCATCCAGGCCGGGGCAGTTGGCTTCGTGCGTGGACTTTGTCGGTGTGCTGATGACTTTAGCTTCGGTGTGTAATAGAGGGGTGTTTTGCCAGTTGCTGGTAGCGACTTTCATAGGTATCTCCAACGCGTTTAAGTTTGCAGTGCCAATGGACGAATGTTTAGCGGTTTGGAGAATATAGAGGGCGATATTTAATATCAACGTGGGAGTTGTTATTAAATATTGATGTTTGTTTTTAGTTGTGTATTTGAGCGTCGAAGCAGAGGGTGGCCAATGGCCCTAGGATAGCTCGCAATTCCGCCGGTGACATTGCATCTACCGGCCGAATTACAAGTGGCATCAGGAGCCGAATTCAGAGAGGACTTATTCCTTCACACTCATAAACTCTTCCGCCCAACGTATGTATTCCTCAGGCTGCGTATAGGTATGAGTCAACTCGGTAGCACTCAAATCCGACGCCTGGGTAAAGATCTGCCGCTGTTCGCGCAAGCTGTCGTATGTTGCCTTGATTGCCGCAAAGTAAGCGCCATGACCATCAATGGTCACCCGCACGCCCAGTTCAGCCAGGCGTTTGTCGTCGCGCAGCAGCGGGTTGCCGTAGGTGACGAGCATCAGCGGCACGCTCAGGTGTTCGGCTATCTGTTCGAGGTGATCGAAGTCACGCACGCCCACCATGCAAATCCCGTCTGCACCGGCTTTCTGGTACTGCCGGGTGCGGCTGATGACTTCCTGCACCGGCAGAATCCCGGCATTGGTGCGAGCAACGATTGCCATCTCTGTATCGACCCGGGCTTCCAATGCCGCGCGAATCTTGCCGACACCTTCCGCTACGCCGATCAGGTCGGTGGATTTGCGACCGAATTGAGCGGGTAACAGCGTGTCTTCGATGGTCAGGGCGGCCACGCCGGCACGTTCGAGTTCGACGATGGTGCGCATCACGTTAAGCGCGTTGCCGTAGCCATGGTCGGCGTCGGCGATGACCGGCAATTGGGCGACACGTCCGATGCGGGTAGCCTGTTCGGCGAATTCGCTGAGGGTGATCAAGGCAAAGTCGGGTGCGCCCAGGACCTGCAACGAGGCGACCGAACCGCCGAGGATTCCCACTTCAAACCCCAGGTCAGCGGCAATGCGGGCCGACATCGGGTCGAAGACCGACGCCGTGTGGTAGCAGGCGTTGGAAGCAAACAGCTCACGGAAATTACGGCGCAAATCTTGATGAGAAAGCCTGGACATATGAGTTCCACCAATACAAAGGAATGGAAAGGCTTGAGCAAAGGTGTCAACGCCGAAGGAACAAAAGGCTATCACGCGGGCGGGTGGAGGAGGATGACGATTTTGCAGAACATTCGCCCTTTTGCTTTACGCCTCCCTCGGAGCAAAAAAAAGCTGCAGACTTTTTCAGTCGGCAGCCCCGATTGTGCATTCAACAAGAGCGGCTTCAGCCGTGGGCTGGCGCACTCCAGATTTTCTTGATTTCGTGGATATTGTCTCGATCATGAACGAGTCCACTTTATTTGGTCGAAGTTGATTTCAGGCGTTGGAGTTACTTGCTGATTGAGTTTGTCGCCAATAGCCAATATTTTTTGATCTCATGAATATTGCCGATATTCAAGCGTGGTGTCGGACCCCAGCAATTCATTACATTATCTATTTGTGTTGAAGTGTTGATGATGTTTGTTGCGGTACGAAAAATCGGGGTGTTGGCCCAGGAGTTTGTTATGTGTCGCATGGTAAAGCCCGGTTGTTGTAGTGATTGGTGTTATTAGTATGGTGAGGGGGCTGGTTGATGGCAAATCGTTAGTTGTTATTTAATGTTAGGAGTTGTTGTTGAATGTTTTCGGTGGACGTCAGGCCCTGTTATGAAAGATTCGCGTGAAACAGCAGGTCATGTACAACAGGTCAACGAAGTAGGCCGGTATGTCTAATGAGAGGTTTGGCGAAGTACTGGCCGCGACGGGTAAGAACAACAAATCCGGCTGCCGGGCCAACGGCTATTGGGTGACCCTGGAAAACGCTTTCAAACCGGCCTGACTCATGCGGCCACTGCCTGATGCAGTTGATTGCGCAGCGGCACCGCCCGCACCGTATTCCCCGGCTGCAGTTGCAGGCGTTTGGCCGTGAGTCGGTCGACGATCAGAGTGTTGCCCACCAGCCTGGCCCGGGCGGTGGTAATGCGGCAGTTTTCCAGGCGGCGGTTGTGGATGAGCCATACCGGGGCCTGCTCGTCAGGCGTACCGATGGCCAACACCAGCTGTTGGCTGTCGCGTACGGTGCGGATTTTCGCGACCGTGGCCTCGATCACCGGGCCGGCGTCGAAGATGTCGATGTAGCCCTGATGCACAAAACCTTCGGCCTTGAGGATTTTCAACGCCGGTTCGGTGTTCGGATGTGCCATGCCGATGACGGCCTGGGCCTGTTCGGTGAGCAGGCAGGTGTAAAGCGGCTGTCGTGGCATCAATTCGGCGATGAATGATTTGCTGCCCAGCCCCGACAAGTGATCGGCGTGGCTGAAATCCTTTTTGAAAAAGTGCCGGCCCAGGCTGTCCCAGAACGGTGAACAGCCCTGGTCGTCAGCGCTGCCGCGCAGTTCGGCGATGAGCTTGTCGCCGAACAGGTGCCGGTATTCGGCAACGAACAGCAGGCGTCCCAGGGACAGCAGCCGACCGTTACTGCCATGGCGTTGGTCGGGTCGCAAAAAGAGCGAGCAGATTTCCGATTGGCCGGTCATTTCGTTGTTCAGGAACAGCGTTGGAATCTGCCGCTGAATGCCCAGGTCCGGCGACGAACTGACCGTCAGCCCGACCCGGTAGTTGTACCAGGGTTCGCGCAGGCCAACGGCGCCGGTCAACGCACTGATGCCGACCACTTGCTGATCGTCATCCTCCAGCACGAACAGGTAATCGGCATCCGCACGCTCGACCTGTTCGGCAAAGGTGCGCTGGGCCCAGCGCACCCGGTGGGCCAGGCGTTCTTCGTTGGCCGGCAGGGTGGTGAACCCGGGGCCGGCCTGTTGCACCAGATCCATCAACGCGGGCAGGTCGGTCACGCTAACCGGGCGGACAATCATGATGCAGCTCCTTCGCGCCAGTTCGGGCGCTGTCGTTGGGCACGTGGCCGGTTGATGCTCACAGGGCAATCAGCCGGATCGGGCTGCCATCGGTCACGTTCAGGGCGGCGCACATCTCGGCGCTCAGCCCCACCGGCTGCCCGGCCTGGACATTCAGCTCGGTGACGATGGCGCGATAATCCTTGAGCGAGTCGTTGCTCACCAGGTAACTTCCGCGCGCATCGTTGGGCGAAGCCAGTTGCGCCGTGGCGGTCTGGCTTTGGGCGATGGAAAGGATATTCGACGTGCGCGCGTAAAGCGTTGGGCCAGCGTCGAACAGGTCGATGTAGCTGTTGGTTTCAAACCCCTCGCGCTCAAGAATATCGAAGGCCTCCTGGCCATCGGGGTGGATCCGGCCAATGCAATCCTGTGCGGCCTGGGGCAGCATCGGCACGTAGATCGGGTATTGCGGCATCAGTTCGGCGAGGAAAGTCCGGCTCTCCAGACCGCACAGCCGCTCGGCTTCGGCGTAGGGCAGGTCGAAGAAATGCTTGCCCAGCGCATCCCAGAATGGCGATTGCCCGTCGCCGCTGCTGAAACCGACGATCTCGGTAATCACAGCTTCGGCAAAGCGCGGCGGATGGGCGGCGATGAACAACAGCCGCGCCCTGGACAGCAACTCTGAAAATGGCGTTCGTACCAGCGCGGCGTCGATGTGAAAGCCGCGCAGCAAGGTGTGGCCGTTGAGGTCGTGGCACAACGACAGCGCCGGCACGCCATGCTCAATGTTCAGTTCGCGGGAGGCGCTGGTGAAGTGGCGGTTACGCAAGCTGTAAAACGGTTCGTCGAAGCCCGCGGTGGCGAGGATTTCCGAGCAACCCACAAGACGCCGGGCCGCGAGATCTTCCAGCACGAAGAAATAGTTCTCCGGGCCATTAACCTCAACGTATTTTTCGAACGAAGCACAGGAGTCGAGAATCCTCAGCCGCAGGCGCTCAGTGTCGTCCGGCAAGGACGTGACACCGACCAGACTGTCGCGCGCCAATTGCTGTAACTGAGGCAGGTCGGTTAACTCGACTGGGCGTAAGACCAGCATGGATGTACTCCTGTATCAAAGGGTTCGGCGATGTGTACCGAACCTGACTATCACTGTCGGTTTCCACGCATTAAATCGGCGGTCGCCTGATTTCTTGTCAGACGCCGCTCTTTTTCTTGTCAGCCGTTGCTCGGATCGGGCAGCGCCGTGCTGGCGCCCAGCTTGTTGAGGAAAAACAGATACACCAGGCCCAAGGCAATCCAGATCAGGCCCAGCTTTTGTGCATCAACGCCCATGTTGTACATGATGGCCGCGACGATGACGAAGCCAATCACCGGGCAGATCAAGTGACGGATCACCTGTCCGGACTTCTGCCGACGCCAGTAGTAATTGATGACCGTCAGGTGCAGCAACATGAAACCGCTCAGAGCGCCGAAATTCACCAGCGAGGTGAGGATGTCCACCGAGTTGATGAACAGGTAGCAGATCAGCAGCGACAGCAGCGCTACCAGGTAGATGCTCAGGTATGGGGTGTTGTGTTTCGGATGAACCTTGGCCAGCACTTTCGGCAGCTTGCCGTCGCGGGCCATGCCGAACAGCAGGCGCGAGACCGCCGCTTGCGAAGTGATGGCGACCGCTACGCCCCAGGCCAGGGCTGTGGCCACACCGGTCAGGGTAGCCAGCCAACTGCCCGCGGCGATTTCAGCTATTTCATAGAAGGCAGTGTCGGCGGAGGTGAAGCCCATGCCGGCCGCCAGGTCAGTGGCAATCCAGGTCTGCACAACGAAGATCACGCCCATCACCAGCAGGGTAATCAGCGCTGCCTTGCCGACGCTGCGGCCCGGATCGCCCTTGATCTCTTCGGCGAGGGTGGAGATCGCATCGAAACCGAGGAACGACAGCACCGCAATCGACACCGCCTGCATCAGCAGCGCGAAGTTGAACGTTTCAGGGTTGTACACCGGCGCCAGGGTCAGATGACCGTTGCCGCCGCCGTTGTGCAGCGCGTTCCAGGCGTAGAACAGGAAAATCCCGAGCACCACCAGCTGTGCCAGCAGAAAGATGATGTTCAGACGAGCAGTGAAGGTGATGCCCCGCAGGTTTACAAAGGTAGCGCTGACCAGAAAGGCCAGGATGAAGCCGACTTTGGGAATGTCCGGGTAAAGGTGATTGAGCGCCATGGCCGCATAAACGTAGAGCAGCGGCGGAATCAGCAGGTAATCGAGCAGCATCAGCCAACCGGCGATAAACCCTACATGTGGGTTCAAGCCGCGTTGTGCGTAGGAATAGACGGAGCCGGCAATCGGAAACGCCCGGGCCATGCTGCCGTAACTCAACGCCGTGAACAGCATCGCGACCATGCCGATGATGTAGGCCAGCGGCACCATCCCTGGAGCTTCGGCGTTGACGTAACCGTACACACCGAACGGGGCGATAGGGATCATGAAGATCATCCCGTACACCACCAGGTCGGTCAGCGACAGGCTACGTTTCAACTCTTGCTTGTAGCCGAATTCTTCTATTTCCATGAAGCCCTACTCCTTGGGATGAAAGCAGCTGCACGCTGCGGGTTTGCTGCGGTTTGTTACAACAGCGGTGCCAGGAAAGTGCTCCAGCGATTGACGTCCTCTGGGGTGCGCAACAGATCGTTGCGCACCTCGATCAACACCGACTCCAGCCCCCGTGCATCGCCGTGGACCGGCACGGTCATGTCGCCCTGCGGGTTGATTTTGTAGGGCTCATTACCGGCGACCCTCAATGGATGCCGGCTCAACCCGTCAATCAAGCGTTGGGCGTAGCCCTTGGCTTCGCCAAACAACACCCCGACTTCCAGTGCGCGCGGCTGGCCGTGGTAAACAGGGGTGAAGCTGTGAATCCCGACCACCCGAACAGGTCGGCCTTGTGCGAGACGCTGGTCGATCAAGGTTTGCAGCCGGGCATGAAACGGTTTGAACAGGCATTCGCGGCGGTACTCGCGCGTGACCTCGTCCAGATGCTGGTTGCCCGGTATCTGATAAATCTCGCTCTGCGGTGGAATGCTGCTCGGGGCATCAAGTGGCCGGTTAAGGTCGATCAACAGGCGCGAGTAATTGGCGGCCAGCAGGGTCGCCCCCAGTGTTTCAGACAGGCACCTGGCCAACGCCAGGGCACCAATGTCCCAGGCGATATGCTCACGCACCGCGTCGTGACTCAGGCCCAGGTCATTCAACCCCGCCGGGATGAAGCGGCTGGCGTGTTCGCACACCAGAATCAACGGGTGCGCCGAGTCTTCGCGGCTCAGGGTGTACGCGGGCTCGGTAAAAAGACCGAGTTCGGCGGATTCAGTACAGGCGTGCATAGTGCTCACAGCATTCGGCGGGCGACAGCTGTTCCGTCAGCGTCAGTTCCTCGGTTTTAAGGGCGAACCAGGTGTCCATCAACGCGCTCGGCAGGGCTTCGATCAGCGCCTCGCTGTTGCGCAGGCACTCGAGCGCCTGGGCAAGTGAAGCGGGCAGGGCGACGATGCCTCGGGCCTGGCGTTGTTCTTCGTTCAGGGAATCGGGGACATCATCGGTGATCGCGTTCAAGGCCAGGCGTTGTTCGATGCCCAGGCGACCGGCGATCAGCAGTGCGGCCATGGCCAGGTGCGGCGACGCCGTGGCGTCCATGGCGCGAAATTCCAGGTTGTATTGCGCCGCCACGGATTTGCCGCCCAGGCTCACGGTCGGGCAGATCCGCAGCGCCGCTTCGCGGTTGCGCTGACCGAGGCAGGCGTAGGAGGCGCTCCAGTGATGCGGCTGCAGTCGCTCGTAGGACACCGGAGTCGGCGCGGTAAACGCGCAGAGCGCCGGCAAGTAATGCAGGATGCCGGCGGCCCAGTGCTGGCCGAGGGTCGACAGGCCATTCACGGTGCCAGCGTCGTACATCAGTGGTTGGCCGTCCAGGTCCAGCAGACTGACATGCAGATGCACGCCATTGCACACGGCATGCTCGGACGTCTTCGGTGCGAAGCTCACGTCCAGGCTCATCTGCCGGGCGATCTCGCGCGTGATCTCGCGCACGTTCACCGCACGATCCGCCGCCGCCACACCGAGTGCCGGGCGGCAGGTGATTTCGTATTGATGCTTGCCGTATTCAGGCAGGAACATTTCCGGTTCGACACCGCCGGCGCGCAGGGCGCTGAGCAGCCAGCCACCGAACTCGGCGCCCTGACGCTGGGCCTCGAGGGAGAACGCCAGTTGATCGACCGCGCCGCTGCTGAGGTTGAATTCATGTTCAAACGCGGCGTTGACCTGCAAACCCAACTCGGCGCGGTATCGGTCGAGTTCATTGCGCAACAGCGTACGCGGACAGGCGCCCCACGGGCGTCCATCGGTTTCACAAATGTCGCCGTGAATGAAGTCCAGCGCGGGCGCCGTGGCATCCGGGCCATTGCTCACCGTCACCCGGCTGCTCAGGTCGGGCATCAGGCGCAAGTCGCCATAAGCGCCCCACGGGTTGGTGGAGGCAATGATGTCTTGCGGGGTCAGGGCGCTGTTGGCCGGCACCCAGCCGCAGCCCGTCGTCACGTAGTGTTCAAGTTCGTCCGTCGGAAACGAGCGTCCGCGTGTCACGCCGATCAGGTCGGTGGTGACGATGGTGGTCATGGGCAGCGGCGACAGGCGTTCGCTCATGCTTGCATCTCCTGCAACCGGCCAATCACGGTCTGAGTGTCGGTGATCCAGCAGTAACCCTTGATCGCGTTCAGGCAGGCTTGATGACGCTCCGGCGTGTAGGTCGCACAGGCATCTTCCACCAGCGTCACCAGGTAGCCGCGGTCCGCGGCGTCACGCACGGCCATGTCCACGCACTGGTCGGTGACGATGCCGGCGATGATCAGATGCCGCGTTTCAAGGTTGCGCAGCACGTAGTCAATGTTGGTGGAGTTGAATACTCCAGAGGAGGTCTTGGGCAGGACCATTTCGTTTTCTGCCGGCGTCAGGTCGTCGATGATCCGTGCTGGCGCGCTGCCCTTGGGCAAGTGCATGTCCGAGAGTTTGTGGTCCAGCGAGCGGTCGCGGCCATCGGCGGTCAGGCTTTCGATGATCGTGTGCAGCACGTTTTGCCGCGCGCTGCGAAAGGCACTGAGCAACCGGCGTTGATTGGGCACCACCTGCATGTGGGTGCGGGTCAGGAAGTATTCGCCGTCCGGCCCGTTGAGGTGCGGGTCGTACTGCGGTTCGAGCCAGGCCCGCTGCATGTCCACCAGCAATAGCGCGGTGTGGTCGGCACTGAACGGCAAGTCCCGGGGCGAGTGGTGGGGGAGCGTGAACATCCTTATTTATCCTCCAGCAGGTGGGTGTCGAAGTCGGTCCGCAGGGCATCGATGCCTTCCAGGCGATCGGCCAGCTCCGGACTGCGCAGGGTCAGGCAGGCAATCAGCGCCTCGACCTGGGCCAGCGCCGGGACCATGGTGTCGAAGGCCGACACCGATTCCACCGGCGCACTGATAATCAGGTCGGCCATTTCCCGCAGCGGTGAAGCATAGATGTCAGTGAACAACACTACGCGGGCATATCGGCTTTTCGCCGCGTTGGCCACGCGCAATGCCTGTGATTGATAGCGGCGATAGTCGAACACCAGCACCACGTCCTGACGCTGCACGTCGAACAGCCGGTCGGGCAGTTGCGCGTTGTCTTCCAGGGTGAAACAGCCCGGGCGCAGCAGGCGCAAATGGTTGAGTAAATAATTGGCGAGGAAACTGCTGAAGCGCCCGCCAAAGCAGTGAACCTGATGGCGGGTATCGAGCAGCCAATCCGCCAGGATCCGCACATCTTCGGGCTGGGTCAGGGCATGCGTATCCACCAGCGCCCGATGGGTGTCCGCGAGGTAATGACTCCATGCGTCGCCTTTCTGAAGCTGAGAGCGAAGCTGCAACAGGGTGCTGGGGGACCGAAGGCGGTGGTCCATGTCGCTGAGCAAGGCATCCTGAAAGTCGGCGTACCCGCTGAACCCCAGTTTTTTTACCAGTCGCACGATGGTGGGGTCGCTGACACCGGCATGCTCGGCCAACCGTGACATCGGCCCCAGCCCGTTACGCGGGTACTGGTCCAGCAAGGCACGAATGACTTTGCGTTCCGACGGCGTAAGGTCCAGGCCGGGATCGGTGATCAGGTCTCTGAGAGAGGGCATCCGGGCTCCTGCTGGATGGGTATGTCGGTTTTGTTTCATAAATTGCTAAAACAGTATTTATGTAGCGCACGCTACATGTCTAGCGAATTTTTCCATGGTTTTTCCAGCGTCAAAAAAGAGGCGAAAAGGCCGTGCGCTGCGGGCTACACGGAAGTCGACTGGCTTTGTAGTCCATCACCCATAAGGGTGTAAGAGATAGCCGAATTTCAATGGTTACTGGACTCGCGTCCCTATGGTTGTCGATTTAAACGAAACGCCCTGGATCAAGCGTCTTGCGGCACAATTGCGTCATTATTCGCGGCGTCGTGCCGTTTACCATTTCATCGACAGGGTGATAATCCGTGCAGGCAACCCGTTTGACCCTGACGTGCCACGCTCGAACCGTCGCACAAAAATTGGCGACGTTTCCTACGAATGAGCCGTTGGAAATGGATTGGCAATCGGCGAAGGGTTCGCGTCGCGACCCGTTCAAGGGGACGCCACGGCTGCTCTGCGGCCCGGAGTTGCGCACTCGACAGACGGCCGAGCTGTTCGGCAATGAGGTTGAAATCGTCTCGGCGCTAAGGGATTGCGATTTCGGACGCTGGAAAGGCGCGCGGATCGATGACCTGCAAAAGACCGAGCCCGAGGCGCTGCAAGCCTGGCTCGACGATCCGGCCTCGGCGCCGCATGGTGGTGAGTCGGTCGTACAACTCGCTGAGCGCGTGGCACTCTGGCTCAAGTCCCTCGAGGCAACACCGGGGCATATCCTCGCCATCACTCACCCGTTTGTCATTCGCGCGGCACTGACACAGGTGTTGCAGGCGTCGGCATTCAACCTGATCGACGTCGAGCCGTTGTCGGCCATCGAATTACGGTTCACCGGCCGCTGGCGGCTGCGTTTGCTTGAAGGAGTCATTTGATGAAAAAGCTTCTGGTCATCGGCATCGGCGCCGGCAACCCCGACTACATCACAATGCAAGCCGTGAAGGCGCTGAACCTGGTCGACGTGTTTTTCCTGATGGACAAGGGCCAGAGCAAAGACAAGCTGATCGACCTGCGCCGTGAGATCTGCGAGCGCTACATCACCGATCACGCCTACCGTTTTGTCGAAGCCCACAGCCCGGAGCGCGAACGCGGGGATGTGGACTACAGGACCAGTGTCGACGATCTGAATCTCGCCAAGCAGCAAACCTTCGAACGGCTGATCAACGAGGAAATCTCCGACGACCAGTGCGGCGGTTTTCTGGTGTGGGGCGATCCGGCGCTGTACGACAGCACCCTGCGGATATTGCAGGCGATCCTGGCCTCGGGCCGTTGTGCGTTCGAGTATGAAGTGATCCCCGGTATCACCAGCGTTCAGGCGCTAGCGGCGCAGCATAAAGTGCCGCTGAATCGCATCGGCCGCTCGATTGAAATCACCACCGGCCGGCGCCTGGCAGCAGGGCAGGTGAGCGATGCCGACAGCCTGGTGGTGATGCTCGACGCCGAGGATTCCTACCATCAGGTGGCGGATCAGGAGACGGAGATTTACTGGGGGGCTTACTTGGGAACGCCGGATGAGATTTTGATCAGCGGCAAGCTCAAGGATGTGGCGGATGAGATTGAGCGGGTGCGAAAAGCGGCACGGGTGGAGAATGGGTGGATTATGGATACGTACCTGTTGCGTAAGCCTTAAGGGCAGCGGTGTCTGGGCTGACGTCATCGCGAGCAGGCTCACTCCCACATTGGATCTGTTGTGAACACAAATTTTGCGACCAGCACGGATCAAATGTGGGAGTGAGCCTGCTCGCGATGGCGCCCTGAAACTCACCTCAAATGATGGCTTTGACCCCACGCCCAAACCGCTCCCGATACACCGAAGGCGGCACACCCACCACTCCGCGAAACGCCACGCGAAAACTCTCCACCGACCGATACCCACACTGCTCGGCAATCTGCTCGGTGTTTTGCCCGGTGCTCTCCAGCAACTCCCGCGCCCGCGCCAACCGTTCATGCTGCAACCACGCCTTGGGCGGCATGCCAGTGGCTTCGGTAAACCGGCGCAGGAACGTCCGTTCACTCATGGCCGCCTCGCTCGCCAGTTCGCGAACCTCCAGCGGCTCATGCAAGCGCTCCCGCGCCCACTGCATGACGCGGGACAAGTCGCTGCGCGGCGTCGGGCTGACGGGCGTCGGAATAAACTGCGCCTGACCCCCAGTGCGTTGAGGCGACATCACCAGGCGCCGTGCCACCGAATTGGCCACTTGAGTGCCGAAATCTCGCGCCACCAGGTGCAGGCACGCATCAATCCCTGCCGCACTGCCCGCCGAGGTGATCACCTGACCGGAATCAACGTAGAGCACGTCCGGGTCCACCAGAATATTCGGAAAGCGTTCAGCCAGTTCTGCGGCGTAGCGCCAATGGGTGGTGGCGCCGTGACCGTCCAGCAGGCCGGTCGCCGCCAGTACAAAAACACCGGAGCAGATCGACAGCAACCGCGCACCCCGCGCATGGGCCTGGCGCAGTGCAGCGAGCAAGTGTTCAGGCACCGGCGCGTTGCGGTCGCGCCAGCCGGGAATGATGACGGTGCGGGCGTCTTTGAGCAGTTCCATGCCGCCATCGGCCAGGACCTGAATGCCGCCCATGGCGCGCATCGGGCCCTGATCCACCGCCACGATGCGATGCGCATACCAAGGGAAATCGAACTCCGGCCGCGCCAGGCCGAAGATTTCCACGGCGATGCCGAATTCGAAGGTACAGAGGCCGTCGTAGGCCAGAATTGCGACCAATCCAGGGTTGGGCTGCATTTGGCGGAAAGTTCCCGGTGAGTGTCTTGTGCGCCACTGTAGCTGCAAGTGGCAGGCGGATAAAGTCTTCTCACACCCACTCAAGACGTTGGAGTACCACCCATGACCAGCCTGGTCCGCGCCATTCCCGCAGCCCCTTCGGCCATTGCCCTGATGCACTTCAGCAACCGTCTTACCTATGAAACCGATTGTTCCGACGTGTACAGCAGCCAACAGGCCGGCGAAGTGGATTTTGTCCTGGTGGACGTGCGCGGACCGCTGGCGTTCGAACGCGGGCATGTGCCGGGCGCGATCAACATACCGGGACGCCTGCTCACCGCCGAGCGCCTGGCGAACTACCCGACATCCACCTTGTTTGTGGTGTATTGCGCCGGGCCGCACTGTAACGGCGTGCACAAGGCGGCGGTGAAACTGGCGGCGCTGGGTTATCCGGTCAAGGAAATGATCGGCGGCGTGACCGGGTGGCTGGATGAAGGGCTTGAGTTGAGTGTAGCGGTGCCACGGCCTGCTACTGCCATCGGTTGCGAATGCTGACGTTCGGACATCACTGAACAAATGTGGCGAGGGAGCTTGCTCCCGCTGGAGTGCGAAGCGCTCCCAAAAACTTCGACAGTTGCCGAGATTTTGGGGTTGCTACGCAACCCAGCGGGAGCAAGCTCCCTCGCCACAGATACCCATTAATCCTTAAATTCAGCGAAGACGTGTAGACGCTGCCCACCACCCATCGAGCGTCACCTGCAACCACTCAAACACGGCTGCATGGGCGGCGCTGTCCTGTTGCCCGCGGGGCAGCGGTGATTCCTCGGCGAAGTGTTCATTAAGCATCGCCACCGACTCCGCATTCCACTCCGGGTGAAACTGCAAGCCCACCCGAGTCGGCCCCACGCGATACATCTGCTGTTCACATTGTTCGCTGCTGGCCAGCCATTGCGCGTTGGGCGGGAGGTCGAACGCATCTTCGTGCCACTCCAGCACCTTCAACGTCTGGCCATCGACGAACGTCACGGGGGTCCAGCCGGTTTCGCTCCGATCCATCCGCCGCACTTTCCCGCCCAGACTCAGCGCCAGTAACTGCGCCCCCAGACAAATCGCAAACACCGCCGCGCCTTGATCCAGGCTTGCGGCCAGCCACTGCCGCTCTGCTTCCAGCCACGCCGGCCCGGCACTGGATTCATAAGGCCCACCCAGAACGATCACGGGCGCCGCACCCACCGGCGGCAACTGGCCGAGGTCGGCGCGAAAAACGTTCAGCGTCACCCCTCGAGAATCGGCCCAATCGGCAATGGCGCCTGGACCTTCGGCGGGGTGGTGCTGGATCAGATTCAATGTCGGCATCGGTGCTCTCTGTAGTTTTTGCGTGTAGGTTTTGTCTGAAAAAAGGGCTTGTCCTACAGTCCTTGCACCGCCTTGGCGCACGCTTCAAGCGCTTTGAATTCGCCGGCCACTTTTCTATAAGTATTTGTCGCTTAAACACAATTTGCCCTGTGAAAGCCGCTCTAGACTGCCGGCCACTTCGATCTTCACCGACCGAAAGTCATTCGAAAGCTGCCAATAAAAGCCTCCGCACACAGGAGTTATAAATGAAGAAGCTAGTGATGTTTGGTGCCCTGGCACTGTCGATGTTGTCCCTGACCGCCGTGGCCGATGACGCCAAGCCGATCCGCATCGGTATCGAAGCCGGTTACCCGCCATTCTCGATGAAAACCCCTGACGGCAAACTCACCGGTTTCGACGTCGATATCGGCGACGCGCTGTGCGAGCAGATGAAGGTGAAGTGCACCTGGGTCGAGCAAGAGTTCGACGGCCTGATCCCGGCACTGAAAGTGAAGAAAATCGACGCGATCCTGTCGTCCATGACCATCACGGACGATCGCAAGAAGAACGTCGACTTCACCATCAAGTACTACCACACCCCGGCTCGCTTCGTGATGAAGCAAGGCACCGACATCAAAGACCCGCTGACCGAACTCAAAGGCAAGAAAGTCGGTGTGCTGCGCGCCAGTACCCACGACCGCTTCGCCACTGAAGTGCTGGTGCCGGCCGGCATTGAGCTGGTTCGCTACGGCTCTCAGCAGGAAGCCAACCTGGACATGGTCTCTGGCCGCGTTGACGCGCTGCTGGCCGACTCGGTCAACCTGGACGACGGTTTCCTGAAAACCGACGCCGGTAAAGGTTTCGCTTTCGTCGGCCCGACCTATGAAGACGCCAAGTACTTCGGCGGCGGCGCCGGTATTGCTGTGCGCAAAGGCGATACCGAGCTGGCAGACAAATTCAACACCGCCATCACCGAAATCCGCGCCAACGGCAAGTACAAGCAAGTGCAAGACAAGTACTTCGACTTTGACGTTTACGGCCATTAATCACGCCGTTCAAAAAAGTGGCAACCGTTGACGCGGTTGCCACTTTTTTTATGCGCGCTCTCTGTTGAAATGAGATCCCTTGTAGGAGTGAGCCTGCTCGCGATGGCGGCGTGGCAGTCCACATCAATGCCAGCTGACCCACCGCCATCGCGAGCAGGCTCGCTCCTACAGGTGATATCAGTGCCTCTAATATCGGAGTCCCCATGCAACGCATCGACCATTCACTGCCCTGGAGCCACCTGGGCACCGAACGCACCCTCAGCGTGTTTCGTTATGGCGCGGGCACTCGCAAGGTCTACATCCAGGCCAGCCTGCACGCTGACGAATTGCCCGGCATGCGCACGGCCTGGGAGCTGAAGAAGCGTCTGTCCGAACTCGAAACCAACGGCCAGTTGCAGGGCGTGATCGAGCTGGTGCCGGTGGCCAATCCGATCGGCCTCGACCAGCACCTGCAAGGCAGCCACATGGGCCGCTTCGAACTGGGCAGCGGCAAGAACTTCAACCGTTCGTTCGTTGAACTGAGCGCCCCGGTGGCCGAGTTGATTGGCGACCGTTTGGGTAAAGACGAGCAGGCCAACATCGCGCTGATTCGCCAGACCATGGGCCGCGTCCTGGACGACTTGCCGGCACCGGCCTCGCAGCTGGAAGCCATGCACCGCCTGCTGTTGCGCCATGCTTGTGAGGCTGACATCACGCTGGACCTGCATTGCGATTTCGATGCGGCGATTCATCTGTATGCCTTGCCGCAACACTGGCCGCAGTGGCAATCCCTGGCCGCGCGTCTGAAGGCCGGGGTGGCGTTGCTCTGTGAAGATTCCGGCGGCAGTTCATTTGATGAGTCCTGTTCTTCGCCTTGGTTGCGTCTGGCGCGGGTCTTCCCCGAAGCGGCGATTCCGCCGGCCAACCTGGCCACAACGCTGGAACTGGGCAGCATGGGCGACACCCGGGTTGAACAGGCTCAGGCCAATTGCGAAGCGATTCTCGGGTTCCTCGCCGAGCAGGGATTCATCAGCGGTACCTGGCCTGCGGCACCGAGCGAATGCTGCGAAGGCATGCCGTTCGAGGGCACCGAATACCTGTTCGCGCCGCATCACGGGGTGGTGAGTTTTCTGCGGGATTCGGGCGAGTGGGTGGAGAAGGGCGAGGCGCTGTTTGAGGTCGTCGATCCGCTGAGCGACCGTGTGACCACCGTACGCGCCGGGACCAGTGGCGTGTTGTTTGCGATTGATCGCGGGCGGTATACGCAGCCGGGAACGTGGCAGGCGAAGGTGGCGGGGCGTGAGCCGATTCGGGTTGGCAAACTGATTAACGATTGAGAATTCTCGCTGTTCTTTCGGGCCTCATCGCGGGCAAGCCCGCTCCCACAGTATTTGCGGTGTTCACAAAACCTGTGGGAGCGGGCTTGCCCGCGATGACTGCATCAGCAGCGCCGAATGTCCCTCGGCAAGCTTCACAGTGTTAGGCTCTCCCCCGAATCCTGCGCTCCGTGAAGGAAGGTTTATGTTGAAGTTTCTCGCCCTGCTGACGCTGCTGGCGTCCGCCACCGTCCACGCTCAAACTCCGCTACACACTGATCTGCCGCTCAAGTACCTGGAGCAGGCCAACCCCGAAACCCGCAATCAGCCTTTGGTGATATTCCTCCACGGTTACGGCAGTAACGAGGGGGACCTGTTCGACATCAAGGATGAATTGCCAGCGCAATACAACTTCCTGTCCGTGCGTGCGCCGATGACGATGGAAGAGGGCAGCTACCAGTGGTTTCGCCAGAAAGGCCAGGGCGCCTACAACGGTGAGACCGATGATTTGAAGACCAGCGGCCAGGTACTACTGGACTTCATCGCACAGGCGGCGAAGAAATATCACACCGAACCCGACAAGGTGTTCCTGGTGGGTTTCAGCCAGGGCGCGATCATGTCCTACGAGGTGGCGCTGCGTCATCCCGAGGCGGTGGGCGGGATTGCGGCGTTGAGCGGGCGGATTCTGCCGGTGCTGAGATCCGAGCTCAAACCGGATGAAAAACGCCAGAAGCTGGCGATTTTTATCGGTCATGGCACGGCAGACAAACGCTTGCCGTACATCGACGGCACCGAGGCCGACAGCCTGCTGCAGAGCCTCTCACTCAAGCCTGAATTTCACGCTTACCCAGGCGTCGGTCACAGCATCAGTGCCACTGAAATGCAGAATTTGAGCGCCTGGTTGCAGCGCCTCAATCCCTGAAACTTATTTGCCGGTGACGATCTGTTTGACCAGCGTTTCGTGGCCGCCATTGTCGCTGAGGCGGGAAATCACCTGAACGATCGCCATGCGCGTGTTGGACGCGGCCATCAGTGTGGTGTCGAGGGTTTTGCCGCCGCCCTGGGTAGCGGTGCTGTCGATCTGCCGCAGGCCCAGGCCGGTGCCTTTCTGGGTCAGGCTTTTTTCGCTGAGCTTGGTGAAGTCCGGCAGTGCCTTGGCTTGTTCGGTGGCGAAGTCGGCCGCCGCGGAGTCGAGGAATGGACCGTCGTTGTCCTTGACGTTGGCGCCACCGGGGATGGTGTTTTCAGCGGCGATCACCACGGTTTTGGTGGCCTCGTTGGTATACATGGTGCCCGTTGCCCCGGCGGTACCGGCAGCCGCGTCGCCGGCCGGCAACGGGTTGGCGATGAAGCCTTTGGGCAGGGTGAACTTGAACTTGCCACCGAGCATCGACACCTCTTGTGCAGGCGCTTTGTCGCTGGCAGTGGCCTTGGCGGCATAGGCATTCAAAGCCCCCAGGCTGGCGGCCGCCGTCAGCAACAGGACAACGGCTTTTTTACTCAACAATGACATCGGAAACTCCAGGGATGATCGCGCATTCGCCGCAATCATCCCATGGAACACGATTTGTAGCAGCTCCCGAGCCTGCGAGACCTGTGGAAGTGAACCTTAGTGGCGAGGGGATTTAGCGAAACGTCGCACCGCCCCGTTCGGCTGCGAAGCAGTCGTAAAACCATTGCCTGCGGTGTATCTGATGCACCGCGGTGTTGGATTCGGGGCCGCTTCGCAGCCCAACGGGGATAAATCCCCTCGCCACAAAGGTTCGCTCTCACAGAGCCGCTGCGATTACAGCAGGGTTACGCCTGGTTTTGCGGAAACAGGTTGCGCCGGGTTTCTTCATCGAACTCGGCCTTCAACACCAGTTTCTCTTTCAAACCCTGCGCACGTTGGGCCGCCGGACGGGCGCTGATTTCATCGAACAGGCGCTTGACGTTCGGGTAGGCCGCCAGGCCGTTCTCGCCGAGGATGTACGGCGCGTAGCTGGCCCAGCCCCACAGCGCCATGTCGGCGATGCTGTAGGTGTCGCCAGCCAGGTATTGATGATCGGCCAGGCGCTGGTCGAGCACGCGGTAGTGACGCTCCACTTCCTTGAGGTAGCGGTTTTTCGCGTAGGCCAGGTCTTCCGGTGCGTGGTGCAGGAAATGCACGGCTTGACCCGAGAACGGCGACAGGCCGGTGGCGATGAACATCAGCCATGACAGGAGCTCGGCCTGGCCGGTGATGGAGGTCGGCAGGAAGCGCTGATGCGTTTGCGCCAGGTGCAGCAGGATGGCCTGGGAGTCGAACACGGTGGCATCGCCGTCGACCAGGGCCGGAACCTTGGCGTTCGGGTTGATCGCCAAAAAGGCTGGCAGATGTTGTTCGCCCTTGAAGGTGTCAACGCCGATCAATTCGTAAGGCGTTTGCAGTTCTTCAAGCAGCAGGGCAACTTTCATCGGGTTCGGCGAAGGGTGGAAAAAGAACTTCATGGTGTAGGCCTCAGTCAGTGGGTTAGGAACTGAGGCTGATGGTGAGGCAAACCTGTTCGATTGACGTGCGAGCTTCTTGCTCTACTCGTTCGGAATAATCGAACGTGTTATTGCGAGGGCTTTTTCGCTTGCTCGCGTCGTAGCGATCACCGCCCCGGCAATAATCAACACCGCGGGGACGATCAGGATCGGACCGGCATCGCTGCGTCCCACGCCGATCAGCAACAACGTCGAAATCAACGGTGCCAGGTAGGAAAGCGCCCCCAACGTCGCCAGGTTGCCGTGTTTGGTGGCGTGGTCCCAGGCAAGAAATGCCAGCCCGACCGGTCCGAGGCCGAGCACCACAATCGCTGCCCATTGACCGGGATCAGGCCGCACCGTGGTTTCAAAGACCAGGTGACAGATCAGGCCGGACACGGCCGACATACCGCAGATCCCGCCGATGATGCTGCTGGGCACATCGCTGAACCGTCGGTTGATCACCGAATAACCGGCCCAGATCAGCGCACAGCCGAACGCCGCGAGATAACCGGCGACGGGCATCGCTGCACCAGCCTCCGGGCCGTGTTGTTGCATGATGAACGCAGTGCCGGCCAGTCCCAGTAGCGCGCCGAGCATTTGCCGTTTGTGCAGCTTTTCCCCGGCCGATAGCGCCGAGAGCAGCACCAGCAACAGCGGCCACAGGTAGTTGATCAGGCTGGCTTCGGCCGCCGGGGCGACTTTGAGCGCGAAAAAATACAGCGCGTGATAGACGAAGATGCCCACGAACCCGGTCGCCCACACGGCCCAGGGCTGCCGCCAGCTGCTGAAGCCGGCGATCCCGCGTCGACCCAGAATCACCAGGCTTGCCGCAAACGCTATACCGAAGCTGAGCGTCAGCAGTTCAAAGGGGGGAATGCCTTCGGTGAGGGTGGTCAACAGCGCCAGGCAGGACCAGAGGATGATCGCGGCGACGCCGACAGCGGTCGCTGAGCCGGGCGTTTTTCGGGTGGAGGATACCGGGATCAAGTCAGTCATGAGCGCCTCTCCATGGCAATAAGCGGGCACCATGCGGTATAGCTTGATATTGGCATCCGCTCATACCGTTCGTCTGAACTGTCAGATATGACAGCTAGACCGCGTTACCGAGGGCGAAAACAATCGCTGCGAAACTTGCCGGTTTTCGGTAAGGAAAGGAGCGACACATATGCCAATCAATAAGCCGTCAATTCTGAAATACGCTCTTGACTTGGAACTCTCCGGATTGTGTTGGGGGACAATGGCCGTCGCGTACTACAAAAGAGGTACCGAATGGGTGGAGTTTGCACGTGCAGGGATTGTTCCTATGCTAGACGAGCGGCCCGGCGAATACACAATTCGAACAAGTCCGCCAAGAGATGTCATGGGTAAGCTTGAGGTGGTTGTGTGTGCTTTAGAAGATGGGCCGCCACCGAATGACTTTACGTCTGACCCGGTATTCCTGTAAGTATTTACGATGATGTCCGGTGGGAACCTCCGGGCATCTTTCCCAACTTAAAGCATCAGAAGTTAGCAACGAGTTAAGCAATATTTTCCTTATTCTTGGCTCTTTGATGCTCAGGACGCACAGCCAGTCGTTTCGTGATCAACAACATGGCTAACGACACACCCGCTGCCAGCACAAACCCGAGCCACCCAAACCTTGGCAACGCCAACGCCAACACCAGGCAAAACGCCGCGAACGAATACATGCCGGTCGCCGTCGCCCGCAGCAATGCGGCCGTAAACGCCGGACCGTGGGTTTGCTGGGAAAACACGGCCATCACGCTGCCGAGCACCGGGAACACCGCGAGCAGACCGCTCCAGCGTTCGCCGACGGTGCTGGCGAGTAACGTCACGGCGAGGGTGAGCAGGGCGCCGGCAATCATCCGCAGCAGCAGTTTGTCGGACTTCGGCGCCGGGCCGGAAACGATGGGTTGCACGCTGGGGAACAGGTACGGGGCCGCCAACAGTGCGGTGGCGGCCGCGATCACGGAGAACACCAACGAGGGCGGAATCAGTGAGAGCACGACTGCCACGCCAGCCCAAACTGACAATGAGATCGTCAATGCCCACGGCCATCCCGCCCGTTGCGCGACCTGGGCGTAGGTCACGCAGAAGGCGATCATCGCGAACATCGCCGACAACGCCGCCGTCGCTGACTGAGCAGCGAACGCTTCACCCTGCTCGATGGCGAGGAAGAACAGAATCGGCCCCACCACCACCGGCAACCCCGACAGTCAACCGGCCACGCTCGGGCCCCAGCGTTTGCCCGCAAGGGAAATCAGCAACAGAAAACCAGGAATCACCAGCAGTTTAAGCATCAACACGCACGCGTCTCCGACCTGAGTGAGGCCGCAACGTTAGCATTGCTGGCGGTGGATTGCTCTACAGATTTCCCTGTTTTGTATACAACCCGGTCGCACTACAGTCTCTGTAGCAGCTGTCGAGTGAAACGAGGCTGCGATCTTTTGATCTTGTTTTTTAACGAATCAAAGTCAAAAGATCGCAGCCTCGTTTCACTCGACAGCTCCTAAAGGGTTTTGCGTGTACACCGAAACGGCTGAAACGTCTAAGCTGCCTTCCTCTCATTTGTTTCTGGATGTTTTGCGTGAAATTCACTTTGCCCAACGTCGGCACGGCGCCGTTTTGCCCTCCGGAAGTGGCCGGCAGCGTTGCCGTTGACCCGCGCGCGTCGTTCTTCAAACGGGTCCTGCGCTTTGCCGGTCCCGGTCTGCTGGTGTCCATCGGCTACATGGACCCGGGCAATTGGGCGACCGCTATCGAGGCGGGTTCGCGGTTTGGTTACAGCCTGTTGTTCGTGGTGCTGCTGGCGAGTCTCGCGGGGATGGTGGTGCAGTGTCTGTGTTCGCGCCTGGGCATCGCCACGGGCCGGGATCTGGCGCAACTGTCCCGGGAGCGCTACAGCACCCGCACCGCGCGGACTCAATGGGTGCTGGCGGAAATCTCGATCATCGCCACCGACCTGGCGGAAGTGCTCGGTTGTGCGCTGGCTTTCCATCTGCTGCTGGGCTGTTCGCTGACCGTCGGCATCGCGCTGACCGCGTTTGACACGCTGCTGGTGCTGGCCCTGCAAAACCGCGGTTTCCGCCGACTGGAGGCGATCATGCTGGTGCTGGTTAGCACCATCGGCGTGTGTTTCTTCGTCGAGTTGCTGCTGATCAAGCCCTACTGGCCGGACGTCGCCCGTGGTTTCACGCCGTCACTGTCAGCCCTTGGCGATGCCGCGCCGCTGTATCTGGCTATCGGCATTCTCGGGGCCACGGTGATGCCGCATAACTTGTACCTGCACACCTCGATCGTCCAGACCCGAATGATCGGCAAGGACCTGGCCAGCAAGCAGGATGCGGTCAAACTGGCGCGGATCGATACCATTGGCTCCCTGGCGTTGGCGCTGCTGGTCAATGCGTCGATCCTGATCCTCGCCGCGGCGGCGTTTCACCAGAGCGGGCATACCGATGTGGTGGACATCCAGGATGCCTATCACTTGCTCGATCCGCTGGTGGGCGGCGCCTTGGCCAGTGTGTTGTTCGGAGTCGCGTTGCTCGCTTCGGGGCAGAGTTCGACGTTTACCGGGACCATCGCCGGGCAGGTGATCATGGAGGGCTATCTGAACCTGCGGATTCCCTGCTGGCAGCGGCGGCTGATTACCCGCGGGCTGGCGCTGATCCCGGCGTTTATCGGCGTCTGGTTGATGGGTGATAACGCGATCGGCAAGTTGCTGGTGTTGAGTCAGGTGGTGTTGAGTCTGCAGTTGCCGTTTGCGTTGTATCCGTTGATTCGCATGACCAACGATCACACGTTGATGGGGGCGCTGGTGAATCGCTGGCCGACGCGGGTGTTGGCGTGGGGGTTGTTTGTGGTGATCAGTGGGGCGAATAGCTGGTTGATCTTTCAGTTTTTGGGGTGACTGGGCTGGCCTCATCGTCGGATCGCCGCCCGGAGCAGGCTCGCTCCCACAATGGATTTCCAGTGCATACAAAATCCCTGTGGGAGCGGCGGTGCGACGATTCGACTTGCCCGCGATGAACGATAACGCGGTCTACTTCTGAAACGCCTCCACCACAAAATCAATAAACACCCGGGTCTTGGCCGGCATCAACGTCCGGCTCGGGTAGTACAACGAAATCGGCCCCGCGTCGGCATGCCAGTCCGGCAACAGGCGCACCAGTTCGCCCCGCTGGATATTCGCCGCCACGTCCGGCAACACCAGCAGCGACACGCCCAGGCCGAGGACCGCCGCCTCACGCATGGCGGCCGGGTCGTTGAGCACGATGTTCTCGTTGAGAATCGCCTGCGCCTCATTGCCCGCACCATCCTGCATGACCCATTGCCTGATCCGTCCGGTACGTGTGCCGCGCATCACGATGCCATGCAATCGGGCCAGGTCTGCCGGGCTGTCGGGCAGGCTGTGTTGCTCAAGGTAGCCCGGTGAGGCCACGGCCACGACGTGCGCCGCCGCCAAGGTTCGGGAGATGACCCCGGGCGTCAACTCGAAACCGCCGCCAATGGCTGCGTCATACCCCTCGGCAATCAGGTCCACCTGACGGTTTTCGAAGTGCCATTCCGGTTTGACGAGCGGGTATCGCTTGAGGAATTCCGGCAACAACGGCAGCACATGACTGATGCCAAACGTTGGCGCCAGGCTGACTTTGAGCACGCCGGCAGGTTCGCCTTGATCGTTGCTCACAGCGCTGATCGCCGTCTGTAATGCCAGCAGATTACCGCTGATGCTCGCGAGGAAACGCTCGCCAGCCTCGGTCAGCGAGAGGTGGCGGGTCGAGCGCTGGAACAACCGCACGCCGATGTTCCGTTCGAGCATTGCCACGTTGCGGCTGACGGCGGCGGGTGTCAGCGCGAGCAAACGGGCCGCCGCAGAAAAGCTGCCGGTCTCGGCGCTGCGCACAAAAGACTCAAGGTTGGCGAGGGTTTCCATGGCTGCACCTGATAGCAAGGCTTGAAAATCATTCAAGGCATTACCGTCTAATCAAGCCTTAATGGCAAGCGCAGTATTCACGCCAACAACAACCTCTTGGAGTGAATAATCATGCAAAAAATTGGAATTATCGGCGCCGGCGCCATCGGTGCAGCGTTTGCCCGGGCCCTTTCGCGCAAAGGCATTGAAGTGGTGATCGCCAACAGTCGTGGCCCCGAAACGCTGGCTTCATTGGTGGAAGAACTCGGGCCAACGGCTCGCGCAGGAACCCGTGAAGAAGCGGCCGCACAAGCGATCGTGCTGGTGGCGGTCAACTGGTCGAAACTGCCGGTCGCGTTGGCTGGTCTGCCGGATTTCGCCGGGCGGATCGTCATCGACGCCAACAATTCGATCGAGGCGCCGTTGTTCAAGGCAGTTGATCTGAATGGGCGGATGTCGAGCGAGGTGTTTGCCGAGTGGGTGCCTGGAGCGCGCGTGGTCAAGGCGTTCAATCATCTGGCGGCGCGTTTGCTGGAGAGTGATCCGGCGGCGGAGGGCGGTCAGCGAGTGCTGTTTGTGTCCGGCGACGATGCCGAGGCGAAAGCTCAAGTGATCGGGTTGACCGAGCGATTGGGCTTCTTCGGGATTGATCTTGGGGAATTGAGTGTTGGCGCGCGACTGGCGCAGTTTCCGGGCGGACCATTGCCCACGCTGAACCTGGTGAAATTTGCCTGAAGGCCAGAAAAAACCGATGCACCTGAGATGATCAGATGCTTCTGTGGCGGGGGGATTTATCCCCGTTGGAGTGCGTAGCACTCCCAAAATCTGGACAATTGCCGAGATTTTTTGGGGTTGCTACGCAACCCAACGGGGATAAATCCCCTCGCCACCAAAGTATCTGATCAACTCAGAAACACCGGGAGTGTTACCAGACCGCGCAGCTCTTCGTGGGTCCCCGCACAGTCTGTTGAACGCTTTACGCCCGCTCGATCGCCAGCGCTACACCCTGACCGCCACCGATGCACAAGGTCGCGAGGCCTTTCTTGGCGTCGCGCTTGATCATCTCGTGCAGCAAGGTCACCAGCACCCGGCAGCCCGACGCACCGATCGGATGGCCCAGGGCAATGGCGCCGCCGTTGACGTTGACCTTGTTCAAGTCCCATTCCAGGTCCTTGGCCACCGCCAGGGATTGCGCGGCGAAGGCTTCGTTGGCTTCGATCAGGTCCAGTTGCTCGATCGACCAGCCGGCCTTGCTCAGGCAACGACGCGTAGCAGAAACCGGGCCGATGCCCATGATCGCCGGGTCGACACCCGCGTTGGCGTAGGCAGCGATTTTCGCCAGCACTGGCAGGCCCAGGGCCTTGGCTTTTTCGGCGCTCATCAGGATCACGGCGGCGGCACCGTCGTTCAGCGACGAAGCGTTGCCGGCGGTCACCGAGCCGTCCTTCTTGAAGGCCGGTTTCAGTTTGCCCAGCGCTTCAGCGGTGGTGCCGGCGCGTGGTTGCTCATCGGTGGCGAAGGACAGCGGATCGCCCTTGCGCTGAGGGATCAGGATCGGCGTGATCTCATCGACAAAACGCCCGGCTTCGATGGCGGCCGTGGCTTTCTGCTGCGAGGCCGCGGCGAAGGCGTCCTGTTGCTCGCGGGTGAGGCTGTACTTCTCCGCCAGGTTCTCGGCGGTGATACCCATGTGGTAATCGTTGAACGCATCCCACAGGCCGTCGCTGATCATGGTGTCGACGATTTGCGCGTGACCCATGCGCAGGCCGGTGCGGGCACCGGGCATGACGTAGTTGGACAGGCTCATGTTTTCCTGACCGCCGGCAATGATCACGTCGGCATCACCGCAGCGAATCGCCTGAGTGGCCAGGTGCAGCGCTTTCAGGCCCGAGCCGCAGACCTTGTTCAGGGTCATCGCCGGTACGGTAAACGGCAGGCCGGCCTTGATCGCGGACTGGCGCGCAGGGTTTTGCCCGGCACCGGCGGTCAATACCTGGCCCATGATCACTTCATCGACTTCGGCAACGTCCAGGCCGGTTTGCGCCAGCAGCTGGCGGATTACCGCAGCGCCGAGATCAACGGCAGAAACGTTGGCCAGGGAACCCTGGAAACTGCCGATCGCGGTACGCGTGGCGGCAACAATGACGACTTCTTGCATGGAATGATTCCTCACTGGGCAGCGAACTGCATTTCCGGAACGTGATCCGGCACGATCAGTTTACCGGCAGTCTTGGCGACAATCTCCTCGACGCTGACGCCAGGTGCGCGTTCCTTGAGGACAAATGCGCCATTTTCGATTTCAAGATAAGCCAGGTCGGTCAGCACGCGCTTGATGCACCCGGCGCCGGTCAGCGGCAGGCTGCATTGGGACAGAAGCTTGGACTCACCGTCCTTGGACGCGTGGGTCATGATGACGATGATGTTGTCTGCGCCGGCCACCAGGTCCATCGCGCCGCCCATGCCTTTGACCAGTTTGCCGGGGATCATCCACGAGGCGATGTTGCCTTGCACGTCGACTTCGAACGCACCCAGTACGGTCAGGTCGACATGGCCCCCGCGAATCATCGCGAAGGACTCGGCCGAGGAAAAGATCGACGCGCCGATACGCGCAGTCACGGTTTGCTTGCCGGCGTTGATCATGTCGGCATCGATGGTTTCTTCAGTAGGGAAGGGACCCATGCCAAGCAAGCCGTTTTCCGACTGCAGCATGACTTCCATGCCTTCAGGGATGTAATTGGCGACGAGGGTCGGAATGCCGATGCCCAGGTTCACGTAGAAGCCGTCCTGCATTTCGCGGGCGACGCGTTGAGCCATTTGTTCGCGGGAAAGTGCCATTGTTGTTATTCCTTCATTCGGTCCGGGGGCAGGGGATCACTTACGCACGGTGCGCTGTTCGATGCGCTTCTCGAACGTGCCGCAAATGACCCGGTCGACGTAGATGCCAGGGGTGTGGATCTGCGCCGGGTCCAGCTCGCCGGGTTCGACGATTTCTTCGACTTCGACCACGGTGATCTTGCCGGCAGTGGCGGCCAGCGGGTTGAAGTTCTGAGCGGTGTGGCGATAGATGACGTTGCCGAAATGGTCGGCTTTCCAGCCTTTGACGATGGCGAAGTCACCGGTGATGGACTCTTCCATCAGGTACTTGCGACCGTGGAATTCACGCACTTCCTTGCCATCGGCAACAGGCGTACCGACGCCGGTGGCGGTGAAGAAAGCGGGGATGCCGGCACCGCCTGCGCGCATTTTTTCGGCGAGGGTGCCTTGCGGCGTCAGGACGACTTCGATTTCGCCTTTCAGCAGTTGGTCTTCGAACAGTTTGTTCTCGCCAACGTACGAGGCCACGACTTTTTTGATCTGCCGGTCTTCCAGCAGTACACCAAGGCCGAAACCATCGACGCCGCAGTTGTTGGAAACCACGGTCAGTTCACGGGTGCCTTTGCGCTTGATCTCGGCGATCAGGTTCTCCGGGATACCGCACAGGCCGAAGCCGCCAGCGATCACAGTCATGCCGTCTTCAAGACCTGCCAGAGCTTCCTCATAGGAACTCACGCGCTTGTCGAAACCTGCCATATGCACCTCTTTTATTCTTTGTGGGCGGCTGGCTAGCCGTATGGGATGGGAGTGTCTCGCTGGAGGATTTATTTGTTAAGTTGATTTTTAAGGTTGATTGATAGATAAAACTCACCAATCAATCATCTGTACTACGTTGGAGCCAGCGGTCATGACAGTCAAGCAGATCCGCGCCTTCCTGGCCGTCGCGCAGAGCCTGAGTTTCGCCGTGGCGTGCGAGCGGTTGCACCTGTCGCAATCGGCCTTGAGCTTGACCATCAAGGCCTTGGAGGAGGGGCTGGGCGGCCGGCTGTTCACCCGCAACACGCGCAATGTGGCATTGACGGCCGAAGGCGAATCGCTGGTGCCATTGGCTCGCCGGTTGATTGCCGACTGGGACAACGCCGAGGATGAACTGCGCCAGCGTTTCACCCTGCAGCGGGGACGCGTGACCCTGGCGGCGATGCCCTCATTTGCCGGCAACCTGCTGCCGCCGATCCTCAAGACCTTTCGCGCCCGCTATCCCAATGTCAACGTCACGGTGAACGACGTGATCAACGAGCAGGTGCTGGAAATGGTGCGCGACCGGCAGGTTGAGCTGGGGGTGGCGTTTGAACCGACTCAGAGTTCATCGCTGGCATTCACGCCGTTGTACATGGACCGTTTCGTTGTGGTGGTGCCGAAAGATTCGCCTTTGGCCGAACTGGAAGACATCGATTGGCAGACCTTGCTCAAGGAACCGTTCATCACCTTGCAGCGTCCGTCGACGGTGCGGGTGATGCTCGAAGAGCACTTGCAGGCGCGAGGAATGAAATTGCCGGTGGAGTTCGAGAGCCATCAGTTGGCGACGGTGGGGCGGATGGTCGCCAGTGGATTGGGCGTGAGCGCTGTGCCTGCGTTGTGCGCGGGGCAGATGCGCGAGTTGGGTGCGCGGTGTATTACGTTGCGCGATCCGGTGGTGGAGCGGGCGATTGGCGTGTTGACCAAGCCGGGGATTGAATTGTCGGCGGCGGCGCAGGCGTTGTTCGATATTCTGAAGGAAGAAAACCTGGGCCAACAGGTTTCCATGGATTGATCACCGTCCACCTGATGTGGGAGCCAGCCTGCTGGCGATAGCGGTGTGTCAGTCACCATGAATGCTGGATGTGCCGACCAAATCGCCAGCAGGCTGGCTCCCACGGATTTGCGGTGGGTCAGGAAGAGAGGCGCTGGGTCAGCAACGGCAACAGCTGTTCGCATGAAGCTTCAATCTTCATATCCAGCAAATCATCCGCCCGAGTCTTCCCCAAATTAATCGCAATCAACGGCTTCCCCTGATCCGCCACCACCCGGCACAAGCGAAACGCCGAGTACGCCATTAGCGATGACCCCACCACCAACAACCCCGCAGCCTGTTCCACCGCAGCCATCGCCTTGGCCGCCGTCACTTGCGCGACGTTCTCGCCAAAAAACACCACGTCCGGCTTCATCCGCTCACCCGCGCAATGGGGACATTGCGGCACTTGAAAGCGTGCCTCGAACGCCGCATCCAGCAACGTATCGCCATCCGGCGCCTGCACCGCATCGACTCCGGCTAGATAGGGATTCTGCGCTTCCATCAGTTGCTGGATCGAATCGCGCTCGCTGCGCTGCCCGCAGTCCAGGCACAGCACCCGGTGCAGGCTGCCGTGGAGTTCGATCACGTCACGGCTGCCGGCCTGATCGTGCAGGGTGTCGACGTTCTGGGTGATCAGCCCGCTGATCTGCCGGGCGCTTTGCAGACTGGCCAGGGCTTCGTGGGCCACGTTCGGCTGAGCCTGGCGCACCCGCGGCCAGCCGAGCATCGCCCGCGCCCAGTAGCGTCGGCGTGATTCCGGGGCCGACAGAAACTCCTGATACATCATCGGTTGCCGGCCACGCCGCACGCCCTGGTTGTCGCGGTAGTCCGGAATGCCCGACGGAGTGCTGATGCCAGCGCCGGTCAGCACCACAAACGGTTGATCGGCCATCAGCTGCTGGAGCCGATCGAGTTGTTCGCGGATGCGGCGGTCGAGCATGTTCAACACTCCGGTGGACCTTGAGTGTTTGCAGGGTAGCACTTGCCAACCTGCCCGAGCGCGATCCCCTCGATCCCCTGTAGCAGCTGTCGAGTGAAACGAGGCTGCAATCTTTTGATCTTGTTTTTAAAAAACCAAAGTCAAAAGATCGCAGCCTCGTTTCAC
>NZ_JBOFQE010000094.1:0-40599 GCF_051660785.1 Pseudomonas sp. | reverse complement strand
CGGCTTGCTGGCGATGAGGTCCGCGAGCCATACGTCGCCAGTGCGGCCGCCATCGCCAGCAAGCCGGCTCCTACAGGGAATCAGCGGTGAATGGGGACCAGCCATTGGTCTGATTGCATTCGCGACGGGATGGGTTAGTGTGGTTCTACCTTCCAAAACAATAAAAACAGGCTTTCCAATGAGCCAGAGTCTCAGCCAGCTGCGTAAATTCGTTTCGCCTGAAATCATCTTCGGTGCCGGTTGCCGGCATAACGTCGGCAACTGCGCCAAGACCTTTGGTGCGCGCAAGGTGCTGGTGGTCAGCGACCCCGGTGTGATTGCCGCCGGTTGGGTGGCCGATGTCGAAGCCAGCCTGCAAGCCCAGGGCATCGATTACTTTCTCTATAGCGACGTTTCGCCCAACCCGCGGGTCGAGGAAGTCATGCGCGGTGCCGAGCTGTACAAGGAAAACCACTGCGATGTGATCGTCGCGGTCGGCGGTGGTAGCCCGATGGATTGCGGCAAAGGCATCGGCATCGTCGTCGCCCACGGACGCAACATCCTTGAGTTCGAAGGCGTTGACACGATCCGCGTGCCCAGCCCGCCGTTGATCCTGATTCCGACCACCGCCGGCACCTCGGCCGATGTCTCGCAATTCGTGATCATTTCCAACCAGCAAGAACGCATGAAATTCTCCATCGTCAGCAAGGCCGTGGTGCCGGACGTGTCGCTGATTGACCCGGAAACCACCCTGAGCATGGACCCGTTCCTGTCGGCCTGTACCGGCATCGATGCGCTGGTGCATGCCATCGAAGCGTTCGTCTCCACCGGGCACGGACCGCTGACCGACCCGCATGCGCTGGAAGCCATGCGCTTGATCAACGGCAACCTGGTGCAAATGATCGCCAACCCTACGGACATTGCCCTGCGCGAGAAGATCATGCTCGGCAGCATGCAGGCCGGCCTGGCGTTCTCCAACGCGATCCTCGGCGCGGTGCACGCGATGTCCCACAGCCTCGGCGGCTTTCTCGACCTACCGCATGGATTGTGTAACGCGGTGCTGGTGGAACACGTGGTGGCGTTCAACTACAGCTCGGCACCGGATCGCTTCAAGGTGATCGCCGAGACCTTCGGCATCGATTGCCGTGGCCTCAATCACCGGCAGATTTGCGGGCGTCTGGTCGAACACCTGATTGCCCTGAAACATGCGATCGGCTTCCATGAAACCCTCGGTTTGCACGGGGTCAGCACCGCAGACATTCCGTTCCTGTCGCAACACGCCATGCACGACCCGTGCATCCTCACCAACCCGCGCGAATCCAGCCAGCGCGATGTCGAGGTCGTCTATGGCGAAGCCCTCTGACGAGCAGCAGCGCGCGCTCGCCGGGCTACTGGGATTAGGCAGCCACTCGGCGCGCAAGAGTCATTATCCGGAACTCTCCGCACGGCTGGACGAGCTGGAAGCCGAGCGCAATCGCTACAAGTGGCTGTTCGAAAACGCCGTGCACGGGATCTTCCAGGCCAGCCTCACGCAAGGCATGCGCGCCGCCAACCCGGCGCTGGCACGGATGCTCGGCTACCAGGACCCACAAGAGGTGCTGTTTTCGCTGGCGGACCTGGCGAGCAACCTGTTTATTGGCGGTGCCCCGGAGCTGGAAAACATCGGCGAAATCCTCCGTCACCAGGGCAGCTTGCACGGCTATGAAACCCAGTTGCGGCGCAAGGACGGCAGCAGCCTCGACGTGCTGATGAACCTGCTGCTCAAACCCGATCAGGAAGGGCTGGTGGAGGGCTTTGTCGCCGACATCACCGAACGCAAACTCGCCCAGCAACGCCTGCAACAACTCAATGACGAACTGGAGCAGCGGGTTACCGCGCGCACCAATGAATTGCTGGAAGCCAACCGAAACCTGCAACAGCAGATCACCCAGCGCAAACAGATCGCCGAAGCCTTGCGCGATGCGCGGGACGCCGCCGAGGCGGCCAACCGCAGCAAGGACAAATACCTCGCCGCCGCCAGTCATGACCTCTTGCAGCCGCTCAACGCCGCGCGTTTGCTGATCTCGACGTTGCGCGAGCGCAAGTTGCCGGAAGTCGAGCAGGTGTTGGTGGAGCGAACGCATCAGGCTCTGGAAGGCGCAGAAGATCTACTTACCGATTTGCTGGATATTTCCCGACTCGATCAAGCAGCGGTCAAACCGGACGTTGCGTTGTACCGCCTCGACGAATTGCTCGCGCCGCTGGTCTCGGAATTCCAGTCGGTGGCCGAGGCCGCCGGGTTGAACCTGCGGGTGCACATGGGCGATTACGCCATTCATACCGACTTGCGCTTGATGACGCGGATCCTGCGCAACTTCCTTAGCAATGCCTGCCGTTATACAGATGAGGGCAGCATTCTGCTGGGGGCCAGACGGCGTGGCGATATGTTGCGTCTGGAAGTGTGGGACACCGGGCGCGGGATCGCGGCGGATCGACTGCATTCGATCTTCCTCGAGTTCAACCAGCTGGATGTCGGGCGCGCCGCCGACCGCAAGGGCGTGGGGCTGGGGCTGGCCATCGTTGAGCGGATCGCCAAGATCCTCAACTACCGGATCCAGGTCCACTCACGGCCGGGGCACGGCTCGGTGTTCAGCATCGACGTGCCAATTTCCCATGAGATTCCGCTGCCGATCAGTCTGGCCGCGCCGCAGCCGGGCGCGGGCAATCCATTGCCGGGCCGGCGACTGCTGGTGCTGGACAACGAAGTGAGCATTCTGGAGAGCATGAGCGCGCTGCTCGGGCAGTGGGGCTGCGAGGTGGTCATCGCCACGGATGAGCACTCAGCGCTGGCCGCTTTGAAGGGGCGGGCGCCGGAATTGATTCTCGCGGATTACCACCTCGATCACGGGATCGTCGGCTGTGATGTGGTGCGGCATTTGCGCGAGCATTTCAATCAGGCGATTCCAGCGGTGATCATCACCGCCGATCGCACCGACCAGTGCCGGCGTTCGTTGCAGCGACTCGACGCGCCGCTGCTGAACAAACCGGTGAAACCCGGCAAATTGCGCGCGGTGTTGAGTCAGATGCTGGGCTGATCAAGCGGGCGATAGTGCAGGCTGAAGCCGAGTTCGACCGATTGACCTTGCTCCAGCAAACGCAACCCCGGACGGCCGGGCAAGTGGTGTGCATTGACGGGATGGCTCACCGGTTCGATGCAGAAAAAGCCTAAATCCACCGGGCAGTAGAGCAGGTAGTAATCGCTGCCAGTGGCCTGGCATTCCAGTTCATAACCGAGCTCGGGTTGCTGGATCAGGCAATGACCGTCCCATTCGCAGAAACCGTTATCGATCAGTGTGTCGGGCAGCGCTTTGAGTTGCCGAAAGTCCCACTCGGCGGGCAGCCCCATCAGCTCGGTCGGTAGCTTCGATCCGTCGCACAACCAGGTTTTTTCAGCTTTGGCCTGTAGCCGGGTGTTCGCTGTGCGCGGAAAGTACGGATGCAGTCCGAGCCCATGCCACGCGGGGTGTTTGGCCAGGTGCGTGACGTGCAATTCGATGCTCAATCGGCCCTCGTTCAGATGAAACCGCTGCCGGGCGCGATAGGCGAAGGGGCTTTTGCTATTGAGTTGCAGGACGACTTCGTCCTGGGTCTGCGACACCACCTGCCACGGTTGTTGCCAGGCGCTGCCGTGAATCGGCAGTGGGTCGGTAAGGCTGTTGGGCGTCAAGGCGAGCCAGCCCTCGGGGCAGTCGAAACCTCCTGCGGCGATGCGGTTTGACCATGGCACCAGCGGGTAGCAGCCGAGTTTGCCTGGCAGGCCGGTGTTCAGCGCGTGGGCGTCGTTGTGGCGTAACAGCGGCTGCCCGGTGCTGCGAACGGTCCAGTTGACGAGGCTGCCGCCGAGCTCGGGGGCGAGGGTGAGATGGGTGAGATCGTCTTTGAGTTCGATGAGAGTCGTTTTCATGGCGTTCTGCAAAGGAATGTGAAAGTGCTTTTGTGGCGAGGGAGCTTGCTCCCGCTCGGCTGCGCAGCAGTCGCAAAGTCAGGCAACTCGGTCTTCCTGAAAAATTGCAGGGGGCCGCTGCGCGACCCAGCGGGAGCAAGCTCCCTCGCCACAGGGAGTCTTGCTCACCAACCGCTTTTACAACACCAAATGCGGCAACCACAGCGACAGCGCCGGAATGTAGGTCACGGCCATCAGCACCAGGAACAGCACGCCGTAGAACGGCAGCAGCGCTTTCACGGTTTTTTCGATGCTGACTTTGCCCACGGCCGACCCCACAAACAATACCGCGCCCACCGGCGGCGTGATCAATCCAATCCCCAGGTTCACCAGCATGATCATGCCGAACTGCACCGGGTCCACGCCAATGCCCAGAATCACAGGCATCAGGATCGGTGTCAGGATCAGGATCAGCGGCGCCATGTCCATCACAGTGCCGAGCAACAGCAGCATGACGTTGATGCACATCAGGATCACGTAACGGTTGTCCGACAGGGTCAGGAACATCGTGGTGATCTTCGCCGGAATCTGCATCAGGGTCATGATGTAGCCGAAGCTCGCCGCGAAGCCGATCAGGATCATCACGATCGAAATTGTCCGCACCGTACGGTGCATCAGTTTCGGCAGCTCGCTCCACTTGTAGTCGCGGTAGATGAACATGGTCACAAAGAACGACCACAGCACCGCAATCGCCGCCGATTCAGTGGCAGTAAAAATGCCCGAGAGAATCCCGCCGAGAATGATGACCATGGCCATCAGGCCCCACATCGCTTCGCCGCAGATTTTCAGCGCTTGCTTGAGAGGAATGACTTCGCCCTTGGGGTAGTTGCGCTTTTTCGCGAAGATCAGGCACAGCACCATCAGGCACGCGCTCATCAACAGGCCCGGCACTACGCCGGCCATGAATAGCGACGCAATCGACACCGTGCCGCCCGCCGCCAGCGAGTAGAGCACCGAGTTGTGGCTTGGGGGCGTCAGCAGGGCTTGTACCGAGCCGCTGACGGTGACCGCCGTAGCGAATTCCCGGGGATAACCACGGCGTTCCATTTCCGGAATCAGCACCGAACCGACCGAGGCCGTGTCGGCCACCGAAGAGCCCGAGATCGCGCCGAAGAAGGTCGAGGCCATGATGTTAACCAGCGACAAACCGCCACGGACAAACCCGACCAACACGCCGGCAAACGCCACCAGCCGCCGGGACATGCCACCCTCGGCCATGATCGCGCCCGCCAGGACAAAGAACGGAATCGCCAGCAAGGAGAATTTGTTCACGCCGCCCGCGACCTGAATCATCAGCGCCTGGAACGGGATGTCGATCCACCACGCGCCGATCAGGGCGGAAAGCCCCAGTGCGTACGCAACCGGCATGCCGATCAGGATCAACGCAATAAAACTGCCCAACAGAATCAACGCGTCCATTCAGGCAGCCCCTTCGCTTTCTTCAACCAGGTCGAAACGCACGACCCGACGGTTGCTCTGGTCACCGAGCAAGAGTTTTTCCAGCACAAAGATCAGTGTCAGTAATCCGCCAATCGGAATCGGCATGTAGGTGATGCCGACGCGCAATCCAGGCATCGCGCTCATGAACTGATTCCAGGTCGACAGGCACAGCTTTGTGCCCCAGATCGCCATGAACAGGCAAATGGTCGCCATCAACAGCTGGGAGAAAATACTCATGGCTTTGCGCAACTCGGGCGCCATGCGATCAGTGAGCATCGCCACCGCCATGTGCGCACCGGCACGGTAACTGGCGGCGGCGCCGATGAAGGTGAAGACCATCATCAGCAAGATGGCGGTGGGCTCAGGCCAGCTTGAGCCGGTGCCGAGCACGTAACGGGCGAAGACACCCCAGGGAATGATCAGGGAAATCGTCAGGACCGACAGACCGGCGACCCAGATGCAGGTCATGTAAATCCGGTCGTTGATGCGTAGCAGCAGATTCTTCATCGGGTTCCACCGTAACCGGGCGCGCGCTGACATACACCAACGTCAACGGCGCCGGGCCTTTCATGAGGGCAGGGAGGGTTATTGAACGGCTTCGATACGCTTGATCAGGTCGGCGTAAGGCGCGCCGTATTTTTCGCGGATCGAGGCGGTGGCCTCATAGAAAGGTTTCTTGTCGACGGTGATGAACTCGACGCCCGCGGCCTTGAGTTTCTCTTCGCTGCTGGCGGATTTCGCGTCCCACAACGTGCGCTCCTGCGCCTGTGCGGCCTTGGCGGTTTTCTTCACCAGCACTTGCTGCTCGGGTGTGAGTTTGTCCCAGGTGATTTTCGACATCACGATCGGCTCAGGCAGGATCAGGTGCCCGGTCAGGCTGTAGAACTTGGCGTTCTGGTAGTGGTTGTGTTCAAGCAGGGTCGGCGGGTTGTTTTCCGCGCCGTCGATTACGCCGGTCTGCAAGGCGCTGAAGATCTCGCCAGTGTCCATAGCAATACCGTTGCCGCCCATGGCGTTGATGGTCTCGATGAACATCGGGTTGCCTTGCACGCGGATTTTCATGCCCTTGAGGTCAGCGAGGCTGCGCACCGGTTTCTTGGTGTAGATGTTCCGCGTGCCGCCGTCCATCCAGGCCAGGGCTACCAGGTTGAATTCGGAGTTGGTGATCTTGTCGAGGATCTCGTCGCCGACGTCACCATCGATGACTTTGCGCATGTGCGCCTGATCGCGGAACACGAACGGCATGTTGAACACGTTCACATCCGGCACCACCGGCCCGACGATGCCAAGGCTGACCCGGGCCATCTGAATGGCGCCGACCTGGGCCTGTTCAACCACTTCTTTTTCCGAGCCGAGCACACCGCCGGCGAACATCTTGAAAGTCAGTGCGCCGTTGCTGTCGGCCACCAGGGTTTTGCCCAGTTGTTCTTCGGCGACCACGGTCGGGTAGCCGGCAGGGTGGATGTCGGCGAATTTGATTTCCAGCGCCTGGGCGGCGCTGCTGAGGGTGAAGGCCAGGGGGAGTGCAGCGGCGAGCAAGGTGCGTTTGAAGTCCATGGGGGTGTCTCCAGTTTGTTATTTTTTTTGTATTCAAGGCGCAGCGGTGCAGCAGAAGCGGTTTAAAGCAGATCGTTGAACAACGGTTCGGGTAAACCTTTGACGCCGGGATCGAGGGCGAACACGCCGCCGGCCAAGGACTGAGGGTCATGGTCGTCACCGGGGCGGATCGAGGTCACGAACAGCGTGTCCAGTCGACTGCCACCGAAGGCGCACATGGTGGGTTTTTTCACGGGGACGGCGAGGGAACGGTCCAGTCGACCGTCCGGGGTGAAACGGTGAATCAGCCCGGCGTCGTTGGCACAGATCCAGTAACCGCCTTCGGCATCAACGGCGGCGCCGTCGGGACGGCCGGGGAACTGATTCATGTCGACGAACAGACGCCGATTGGACGGTGTGCCGCTGTCGATGTCGTAATCGAAGGCCCAGATCTGCTGGACGTTGGGATGGGAATCCGACAAGTACATCGTCCGGCCATCCGGGCTGAAGCCCAGACCGTTGGGCACGATGAAGCCGTCGAGTCGTGCGTCAAGCGGCCCACGCTGCCCGGCGCTGTAGCGATACAACGTGCCGTCGGCAGCGTTGGCGCCCATGTTCAGCACCATGCTGCCAGCCCAGAAACGCCCCTGACGATCACAGCGACCGTCGTTCAGGCGCATGTCAGCGCGGGCATGATCGACGTGCGCAAGCAGTTCGGCGTCAAGGCTGCCGTCGTTGTGTGGCTGCAAATGGAAGAAGCCGCTTTCCATCCCGGCCACCCAGCCGCCATCGCTGTGACGGGCGATGCAGGCGAGCATTTCCGGGGCGGTCCAGGCATGGACATGACCGCTGTCGGCGCTCCAGCGCTGCAGTCCACCGGCTGGAATATCGACCCAGTACAGGGCATTTTCCTCGGGGACCCAGACCGGGCTTTCACCGACCGCGTTTCGGGCATCGACAATCAATTCGGCTTGCATGGCAACTCATTCCCTTGGGTTTTTGTTGTGGGGATCAAGTGAAGTCAGCGGATTCAGTCACCGAACGGGCCGGCGGCCACAAAAGCGCCACCCTGGTAAACCATGGCCGGGTCGTCAGCGGCGGGCATCGGCTGGGCTTCGACTTTTTCGCGGAACACTTCGGAGCTGTCCTGAGGCGCAAAGCCCAAGGCGGTCGCGAAACGGTTGTCCCACCAGACGTTCTTGTTGTCGGACATGCCGTAGACCACGGTGTGGCCGACGTTCGGCGCGTACAGCGCGCGTTCGAGCAAGTGGGTCAGGTCGCCGAAGCTCAGCCAGGTGCTCATCATTCGGCGGTTTTGCGGTTCCGGGAACGAGGAGCCAATGCGGATGCTGACGGTCTCGATGCCGTAGCGATCGAAATAGAAACTGGCCATGTCTTCACCGTAGGACTTGGACAGGCCGTAGTAGCCGTCCGGGCGGCGAGGGCAGTGGGCGTCGATGATTTCGCCTTGCTTGTAGAAACCGATGACATGGTTGGAACTGGCGAAGATCACCCGCTTCACGCCATGGCGGCGCGCGGCTTCGTAGATGTGGAAGATGCCGCAGATGTTGGCACCGAGGATTTCTTCAAACGCGTGCTCGGTCGATACGCCACCAAAATGCAGGATCGCGTCCACGCCTTCGACCAGTTGGTGCACAGCCAGTTTGTCGGCCAGATCGCAGGTGACGACTTCTTCGCGGTCATCGACGGCCGGTGCCATGTTGGCGATGTCTGACAGACGAATGACGTTGGCAAAAGGGCGCAGGCTTTCGCGCAAGACTTTCCCGAGTCCACCGGCCGCACCGGTCAGCAGCAGGCGATTGAAAGGGGCTGTAGGAGTGGTCGTCATGGAAGTCCCTGTATACGCAATTATTGTTGTAGGTTGTCGTATGACTTTGTCGAAGTATCGTAAGGCTTCCCGAGTCTTGTCAACGCGACTTTGGTTGAAAATGACGGAGGGTCATCGCAGTGACACGTCTATCTGAGAATCACACCGACCCTGTAGGAGCGAGCCTGCTCGCGAAGACGGAGTGTCAGTCGACATATAAGTTGTCTGGTACACCGCTTTCGCGAGCAGGCTCGCTCCCACATTGATTGGGTAAGACCTGAAAACAGGTTTGAGCCAGCCAGCAAAAAACGCCTTACAGCAACGAGATCGGGTAGCTGATGAAAATCCGGTTTTCGTCGAATTCGTTGGTGCTGAAGCTCTTGCGAATGGTCGCATTGCGCCATTTGACGTTGAGGTTCTTCAGCGGGCCGCTCTGCACGGTGTAGGCCAGTTCCGATTCGCGGCCCCATTCCTTGCCGTCGGTGATCACCCCTGTGTGCACGTTATCGCCGCTGATGTAGCGGTTCATCATCGTCAGACCGGGAACGCCAAGGGCGACGAAGTTGTAGTCGTGGCGCAGCTGCCAGGATTTTTCCTTGGCGTTGTCGTAGCTGGAGTTGTAGCTGTCGTTGGCCAGGGTGCCGCCGCTGGTGCCGTTGACGCGCATCCAGACATCGTCACCGCTGAGTTTCTGCAAGCCGACGTAGAAGGTGTTGCCGCCGTACTTGGCCGAGAGCATGGCGAACGCGGTTTTGTTGTCCAGGTCGCCGGCGAAGGCGCTGCCGTCTTCCTTGCCGATGAAGTAGCCGAGGTTGGCGCCCAGGGTCCAGTCGCCGAGGGGCTGGCTGTGGCTCAGGTTGAAATACTGCTGCTGATAGATGTCGCTGAGTTCCGAGTACCAGACGCCGACCTGGGTGCGCTTGTCGTTGAAAGCGTATTCGCCGCCGCCGAAGTTGAAGCGGTCCGAGGTAAACGCGGCTTTGGTGTTCATTGACATGTCTTCCATGCTCGCATCGTTGCGCGGGCTGTTCTGGCGGAACTGGCCGCCATAGAGCGTCAGGCCGCTGATCTCGGTGGACGTCACCTGGCCGCCCCGGAAGGTTTGCGGCAGCGAGCGACCATCGTCGGAGCGCAGGATCGGCAGCACCGGCATCCATTCGCCGACCTTCAATTCGGTCTTCGAGATTTTGCCTTTGAGCGCCACGCCCATGCGGCCGAAATTGTCGGCAGGGCGGCCGTCGTCGTGGATCGGCAGCAGCTGCGTGCCGCCCGTGCCTTTGCCACCGTCGAGTTTTTGCGAGTACAGACCCAGCACGTCCACGCCGAAACCGACGGGCCCCGGCGTGAACCCGGACCTGGCGTCGAGGATGAAGTTTTGCGTCCACTCTTCAGCCTTGCCCTGTGGGTAGGCCGGATTGGTGTAGTTGCGATTGAAGTAGGCGTTGCGCAGGTTCAGCGTGGCTTTGGCGTCATCGACGAACCCTTCTGCGTTGCTGGTCATGGGCAAGGCGAAGGCCAGGCTGCTGCAACCGATCAGGCTCAGGGTGTGGCGGCGTACGAAGGTCGGGCGAGGAGTGCTGGCGAAGGAATTGCGGACGAGTTGGCTCACAGTGACGCTCCCTTTTTTTCTTGTTGTTTTTATTTTTTGTTATACGTCGTCGTACAACATTGGGTCGATTATTTGCGGGGCTTTCAGGGATTGTCAATCAGAAGTTATACGATGACTTGTCGAGGCGCCCCGATCCCCTGTGGGAGCGAGCCTGCTCGCGATAGCGGCCTGACATTCAATATTGAGGTGTCTGACACTCCGATATTGCGAGCAGGCTCGCTCCCACAGGGGGATCCGGTATTAGCTCACGATCATCGGGGGCAGGGTGCCCAGCAGGGAAACCGCCGCGACCGCGACAATTCCCAGTAACCATTCCACGATCACGCTGGTTCTCAGCGTCACCAGGCGTTGCTCACACGCCTTGATCCGCAGCCGATTGAACAACGCCAACCCCAGCATCATGGCCACTAACACCACTTTGATCAGCAAAATCAACGCAAACCCGGACAGCAACGGGGTCGGCCAGAATTGCCCGGTGAGGACGCGAACGTTGATCAATCCGGTCACCAGCAACCCCGCGACCAACGCGTAACCGACGCCACTGAATCGCAGCAATATTGCGCGGATGGCAGGGCCCGTCGGTTGCCGCAGGATCATCACCAACAGCATCAAACCGCCGAGCCAGGCACCGACGCAGGTCAGGTGAATAATTTGATTGAGGATCAGCAATTGGCCTTGTACGCCGTCGAGCATGGCACCGTGGCCGACCGGGGCGAGGGTCGCCAACAGCAGGCTCGCAAGGCTGAACCGCAGGGGCATGCTGGAACGCAATGGCGTCAGTAGCAGCGCCACTAACAGAACATTGAACAGCAGATGCCAGCGCCAGACCTGCCCGAAAAACGTATTGCCCAGCACCAGCCCCAGGGTCGACGGATCGAAGGCCGCATCCCAGGCCCCGGCCATGCTGGCGGTGATCAGCAGCAACCAGCAGACACCAGTGACCAGCGCCACCGCCGCGAGCAATCGGGTCACTCGCGCCAGCGGTTGATCCAGCGCCATATCACGGCCCAACAGCAAAGGCCTGAACACCGAGGCCCCGAACAGCATCAACACCACGGCGAAATGCAGAAAGCGGCACAGCACCATCGCGCTGGTCATGAATTACTGGCCAACCTTAAAGCTGTAAGCGCCTTCACTTTTGTGGGTATCGACCGACACCGCATGCCATTCGACTTTATAAGCACCGGCCGCCAGTGGTGCGGCGGGTGTGACGATCAGGGTTTTCTTGTCACTGCCTTCGGTGGCCAGGTTTTTCACCGGCGCCTCGGTTCCGTCCTTGCTGATGGTGACCTTGGTGAAGGTCGCTTCGACGCCTTCGGAAAACACCAGGCGCAGTTCCGTTGGCGCGACTACGGTGCTGTCGGCAGCCGGGGTCTGGCTTTTCAGATGGGCATGGGCAAATACCGACGAAGCGGCGAGCAGCGAGCCGAGCAGGGAGGCGGTGGTCAGGGCTTTCTTGAGCAGCATCGTGAAGACCTCGGAGGCAGGTTCGAAGACGCGTCAGTTTACCTTCGAGAACCTGGGTGCACGAAGTTTCGTTTTCCCTTGTCGCCGCGAGGTAGAGCGGATGCTAGTCTGGGCCTTCGCAGTTGTCAGGGAGCCCTCATGGGCAATCACAAGATCGAGATTCGTCGCAGTAACGTCGAGAAGATTTTGCTGGGGGCCGAGAAGGTCTTCGCCGAAAAAGGCTTCGGTGGCACCGCCATGGCCGACATTGCCGCCGAAGTGCAACTGCCGCGCTCCAATCTGCATTACTACTTCAGCACCAAGACCGAGCTGTACAGCGCGGTGTTGTTCGATCTGCTGGAGGTGTGGAAGCAGGACGCGTTGTGCTTTGAGATGTTCGATGATCCGCGCGTGGTGCTCAGCAGTTACATCCGCGCCAAGATGAACCACTCCCGCAGCCGGCCTTATGGCTCGAAAGTCTGGGCCAACGAAATCATCCACGGCGCCCCCACGTTGGGCGTGGCGCTGGACGCGAGCCTGTACGACTGGGCCAAGATGAAGGAAGCGAAAATCCGTCAGTGGGTGGACGACAGACGCATTCTGCCGGTGGAGCCTTCAAGCCTGCTGTACATGATCTGGGCGTCGACCCAGCATTACGCTGACTTTGATCATCAGGTGAATATTCTCAACGATCATCAGCCGCTGTCGGACATGCAGTTCGAGCGGGCGGTGCAGACGGTGACGAGTGTGATATTGCGGGGGATCGGGTTGGAGCCTTGAGAATATCGGTGTTCTTTCCCCTCACCCCAGCCCTCCCGAAACGTCGGACCGCCCCAGTGGGGAGAGGGGCCGATCTCCATGTTGTTCAAAACCTGAATTCGACTCGGTATCTCAGGTCGCAGTTTTTCGAACAAACACATCGGTCAGTCCCCTCTACCCCCTGGGGAGAGGGTTAGGGTGAGGGGCGGTTTCAGGATCAGTACCCAATCTAAAGGGCGACATGGTACGGATTCCTCGGATCATGATTCCAATCCAGAAACGGCTTCCCATTCTCCATTGGCACCATCTCAATGCAATCCTCCACCGGGCAAGTGATCTGGCACAGGTTGCAGCCCACGCATTCGTCATCAATCACTTCATACTTATGCGTCCCGTCCGCCTGCTTCAGGCTGGCCACCGCCTGGTGTGAAGTATCTTCGCAAGCGATATGGCAACGCCCGCAGCCAATGCACGCTTCCTGGTCAATCTTAGCGATCACCTGATAATTGATGTCCAGGTACTTCCAGTCCGTGGTGTTGCCCACCGCACGCCCGGAAAACTCCGAAATACTGGCGTAGCCCTGACTGTCCATCCAGCGTGACAACCCGTCCTTCATCTCCTCGACAATCCGGAAGCCATGCAGCATCGCCGCTGTGCACACCTGCACCGAGCCGCTGCCCAGGGCGATGAATTCCGCCGCATCGCGCCAACTGCCGATGCCGCCAATGCCGGAGATCGGCAGGCCTTGGGTCTGCGGATCACGGGCGATCTCAGCGACCATGTTCAGCGCAATCGGCTTCACCGCCGAACCGCAATAACCGCCATGGGTGCTTTGGCTGCCAACGGCAGGGTTGGCAACCATGCGCTCCAGGTTGACGCTGGTGATCGAGTTGATGGTGTTGATCAGCGACACCGCATCGGCACCGCCGCGATGGGCCGCACGGGCAGCGACGCGGATGTCGGTGATGTTCGGCGTGAGTTTGACGATCACCGGCAACGAACAATACGTCTTGCACCAGCGTGTGACCTGCTCGACGTACTCCGGCACCTGGCCGACCGCCGCGCCCATGCCGCGTTCCGGCATGCCGTGGGGGCAACCGAAGTTCAGTTCGATGCCGTCGGCGCCGGTGGCTTCCACCAGCGGCAGGATGAATTTCCACGATTCTTCGACGCAGGGCACCATCAGCGAAACGATCAGTGCGCGGTCCGGCCAGTCCTTTTTGACCTGGGTGATTTCCCGCAGGTTGATCTCCAGCGAACGGTCGGTGATCAGCTCAATGTTGTTGAAACCCACCACTTCACGGTTGGCACCGAAGAGCGCGGAGTAGCGCGAAGACACGTTGACTGCCGCCGGGTCTTCACCCAGGGTTTTCCAGACCACGCCGCCCCAGCCGGCCTCGAACGCGCGAACCACGTTGTAGGCCTTGTCGGTCGGCGGCGCAGAGGCTAGCCAAAATGGATTGGGGGATTTGATGCCGGCGAAGACTATCGAGAGATCGGCCATTTACGCAGCCTCCACGTTGAGCATCAGTTGAGCGTTGATGGCTTCGGCAGCCCGTTTGCCATGCTGCACGGCTTGCACGGTGAGGTCCTGATCGAGGCTGGTGCAGTCACCACCGGCATACACGCCGGGGATGCTGGTGCGCAGCTGTTCATCGACCTGGATTCGATCGCCCTGGCGCATGAGTTCGCGCGCCAGAGGATCGGTGAGGGCGCTGGCATCGAAGGCTTGGCCGATGGCTTTGAAAATTGCGTCGGCGGCCAACTCGAAGGTTTCGCCAGTGGTTTGCAGGCGACCCTCGACCAGATGCGTGCGGGCGAAACGCATGCCGCGCACGTTGCCTTGGTCGTCGAGCAGCAGCTCTTCGGGCTGTGCCCAGGTCAGCAAGCGCACTTGATTGGCTTTGGCGATGTCCTGTTCGTGGCCGGTGGCGCCCATGTCCTCGACACCACGGCGGTACACCAGATTCACGTCGCGAGCCCCAAGGCGAGCCATTTGCACAGCCATGTCGATGGCCGTGTTGCCGGCGCCGAGGACGATGCAATGATCCGCGAGCGGCAGTTGGCTCAGGTCATCCGCCTGACGCAGTTCACGGATGTAGTCGGTGGCAGCGAGCAGACCGGGCGCATCTTCGTGAGGCAAGCCGAGTTGTTTGCTGGCGGCCAGGCCGAGGCCGAGGAACACCGCGTCGAATTGCTGATGCAGTTCGCTGAGGGTCAGGTTCTCGCCGAGTTTCTGCCCGTGGCGGATTTCGATGCCGCCAATCGCCAAGAGAAAATCCAGTTCCTTCTGTGCGTAGTCATCCACCAATTTGTACTTGGCGATCCCGTATTCGTTGAGGCCGCCAGCCTTTTCCCGGGCCTCGAAAATCACCACGTCATGACCATGCATGGCACTGCGGTGAGCGCAGGACAACCCAGCCGGGCCGGCACCGACCACGGCGATGCGTTTGCCGGTGGCGGCGGCGCGCTGGAAGGGGTGTTCGCTGAAGTGCGCGTTGTCGACGGCGTAACGCTGCAACAGACCGATCAGCACCGGTGCGCACTCGTGATCGTTGTTGCGCACGCAGGCTTGCTGGCAGAGGATTTCCGTCGGGCATACCCGGGCGCAGCTGCCGCCGAGGATATTCGCCGAGAGGATTTTCTGCGCGGCGCCCTGAACGTTTTCCTGATGGATATTGCGGATGAACGACGGAATATCGATCTCGCTCGGACAGGCATTCACGCACGGCGCGTCGTAGCAATACAGGCAGCGCGAGGCTTCCAGATGCGCCTGACGGTCGTTGAGCGGCGGCGCCAGGTCGGTGAAATGGCCAGCGAGGGCGGCCGCATTCTCATAGGGGTGCGGGAGGTGGTTCAGGGTCTTGATCACGGTGTTGGCCTCACGGTTATTTGAGGTGATGCCTCTGGTGGGCATTGATTTTGTGTTGCCTATGCGGGCCTCATCGCCAGCAGGCTGGCTCCCACATTTGGAATGCATTCCCCTGTGGGAGCCAGCCTGCTGGCGATGGCCGAAGGCCTCGATCTCAGCGTTTCACTGCCGTCGGCCTGTTCAACTCAGCCCGCTTGCTCAGCAAATCAAACACCGCCGGATACGCCGGCCGTTCGACATACCGCCCGGCCCCACGCTCCGCCCGCAGATCACCGTCCGCCCACACCACACGGCCCTGGCTCACGGTATGGCTCGGTACACCGCGCACGGTCTTGCCTTCGAAGATGTTGAAGTCGACCTGCTGGTGGTGAGTTTTAGCCGAAATGGTGCGCGTCCCTTCCGGATCCCACAGCACCAGGTCCGCATCCGCGCCCACGCGAATCGCCCCTTTACGCGGGTACAGGTTGAAGATCTTCGCGGTGTTGGTGGAGGTCAGCGCGACGAAGTGCTGCATCGACAAACGCCCGGTGTTCACCCCTTCATCCCAGAGCACGGCCATGCGGTCTTCGATACCGGCGGTGCCGTTGGGGATCTTGCTGAAATCATCGCGGCCGGCGGCTTTCTGCTCGGCGCAGAAGCAGCAATGGTCGGTGGCGGTGGTGTGCAGATTGCCGGATTGCAGACCGTGCCAAAGCGCTTCCTGATGGCCGCGAGGACGGAAGGGCGGGCTCATCACATAACCGGCGGCAGTCTGCCAGTCCGGGTGTTGATAGACGCTGTCGTCCAGCAGCAAATGCCCGGCCAGCACTTCGCCGTAGACTTGCTGGCCCTTGCTGCGGGCATAGGTGATTTCGTCCAGCGCTTCCTTGGTCGAGACATGCACCAGGTACAGCGGCGTGCCCAGGGTTTCGGCAATGCGGATGGCCCGGCTCGCGGCTTCGCCTTCCACTTGAGAAGGCCGCGACAGCGGATGGGCTTCAGGGCCGGTCATGCCCTGAGCCATTAACTTGCGTTGCAGGTGATAGACCAGTTCGCCGTTTTCCGCGTGTACCGTCGGCACTGCGCCCAATTCCAGGCAACGCTCGAAACTAGCCACCAGGGTGTCATCGGCCGCCATGATCGCGTTCTTGTACGCCATGAAATGCTTGAAGCTGTTGACCCCGTGCTGGCTGACCAGCTCCGCCATGTCCTCGCGAACCTGTTCGCTCCACCAGGTAATGGCGACGTGGAAACCGTAATCCGACGCCGACTTCTCAGCCCAGCCGCGCCATTGATGAAAAGCTTCCATCAAAGATTGCTGCGGATTGGGAATCACGAAATCGATGATCGACGTGGTGCCACCGGCAAGGCCTGCCGCCGTGCCACTGAAAAAGTCTTCACTGGCGACGGTGCCCATGAACGGTAGTTGCATATGAGTGTGCGGGTCGATGCCGCCGGGCATCAGGTATTGGCCACTGCCGTCTAGCACTTCGGCGCCGGCCGGAACATCAAGATTTTCGCCGATGGCTTTAATCACGCCGTCGGCGCAATAGACGTCGGCGCGATAACTTTCATCATGGGTAATAACGGTGGCGCCACGGATCAACAGAGACATTCCGAGTTCCTCGCAGGCAATGACCGACTTATGTCGGTTCTAAATGTTTTATATGAAGCCGACGCAAACAGGTGTATTCCTGTCAACGCTGTCAGGAATAGAAGCTAGTCTGAGTTTATGGAATGAGCAAGAATATTTTTTATATGCTTATGACTGTTTTAACACATTGAAAATTAACGATTAAAACTGAAAATCACCAAAATGGTGTGGCCTCGAACCATTTTGACGCACTTGACAGGTTCTAAAAATGAACGAGATTTCTTATGTGAAATCAGCTGCTTGAGGATCGTCTATGGTTGATGCGCAACTTTGAAAAAAAGACGTATGCACCAGATTGAGCCCTGACTGTTCGGACAACTTGCCAGGCATTCGGCCTGAGTGAACAGGCAAGTCACCGAGGACTTATCCGGACTGTATATAAAAACTGATAAACATCAGTTGGTTGCGAAGTTTTTGTGGAACTGCCCGATGCGCAGACGGAGTGCCCGGCACGTTTATTGATGCCGCCAGCCCCTGATGAGCAAAAAATAATTCAAAGAACAGTGGAGCGGCCATGCAACAGATCAGATCGCAAGTGACCGAGCGCGACGGCTTGTTCGAGCTCGAAGCCGGCAGCGACGTCCTCGACAGTCCCCGTTACAACCACGACATGGCACCGACCAAGGTGCGCGAACGAACCTGGAACAAATGGCACATCACCGCGTTGTGGGTTGGCATGGCGATCTGCGTGCCGACCTACACCCTCGGCGGTGTGCTCACCGCCTATTTCGGCCTCAGCGTCGGCGAAGCGCTGCTGGCGATTCTGTTCGCCAACATCATCGTGCTGATCCCGCTGACCCTCAACGCCTTTCCCGGCACCAAGTACGGCATTCCGTTTCCGGTGTTGCTGCGTTCGTCCTTCGGCATCCTCGGCTCCAACGTTCCGTGCCTGATCCGGGCGCTGGTGGCGTGTGGCTGGTTCGGCATTCAGACGATGTTCGGCGGGCTGGCCATTCACTTGTTCCTCGGCTCGGTGTTCGATGGCTGGAAAGCCCTCGGCGGGACCGGTGAAGTGATCGGCTTCATGGTGTTCTGGGCCTTGAACCTGTGGGTGGTGATTCGCGGCGCGGACTCGATCAAATGGCTCGAAACCCTTTCCGCGCCTTTATTGGTACTGGTGGGCGTGGGGCTGCTGGTCTGGGCCATGCCGAACGTATCAATGACCGAATTGATGGCGATCCCGCCCAAGCGTCCGGAAGGGGCCAGTGTGGTCAGTTACTTTGCCGCCGGGCTGACCGCCATGGTCGGGTTCTGGGCCACGTTGTCGCTCAATATTCCGGACTTCAGCCGTTATGCAAAAAGCCAGAAGGACCAGATCGTCGGGCAGATCATCGGCTTGCCCCTGACCATGTTCCTGTTCGCCTCGCTGGGTGTGGTGATGACCGCCGCCTCGGTCAAACTGGTGGGCGTCACTGTCTCCGATCCGGTCACCCTGATCGGCCACATCCAGAGCCCGGTCTGGGTCGCATTGGCCATGGCGCTGATCATCATCGCCACGCTGTCGACCAACACCGCGGCCAACATCGTGTCGCCGACCAACGACTTCCAGAACGTCGCGCCCAAACTCATCAACCGCACCACAGCGGTGTTGCTCACCGGCCTGGTCGGTCTGGCGTTGATGGCCCACGAGCTGTTGAAGAAGCTTGGATTGATCGTCTCGGATTTAAGCCTGGAGACGGTGTATTCCAACTGGTTGCTGGGTTATTCGAGCCTGTTGGGCCCGATCGCCGGGATCATGGTGGTGGACTATTTCCTGATCAAGAAACAGCAACTGGACCTGGCCGGGTTGTACCGCGATGACGTGTACCCGGCGTGGAACTGGTTCGGGTTTATCGCGTTTGGCGTGCCGGTGGCGTTGACGCTGCTGTCGTTGGGCAGCGATGCGTTCAGCTGGTTCTACAGCTATGGCTGGTTTACCGGCTCGGCGTTGGGTGGGTTGATTTATTACGGGCTGTGTTCGATGCGGCCTGACCCGTCTGTTGCGAAATCTGCGGTGTGAATACTGGCGCCATCGCGAGCAGGCTCGCTCCCACATTTGGAATGCATTCCCCTGTGGGAGCGAGCCTGCTCGCGATGACGGCCTTGGAAACACCAAGAAAATGCCTGAAGAAATCCATAAGAACTGCCTGAGGAGATCACCATGAACGCTGCTGTAGACGTTCTGCAGTCCACCCATCAGCACATCAACCGCGACCGCCTGTGGGAGTCGCTCATGGAACTCGCCAAGCTTGGCGCCACGGTCAAGGGCGGCGTGTGCCGCCTGGCCTTGACCGATCTGGATCGCCAGGCCCGTGACATCTTCGTCAACTGGTGCGAAGAGGCCGGTTGCACCGTCAGCGTCGACGCCGTCGGCAACATCTTCGCCCGCCGCCCCGGACGCAATCCGGACTTGCCTCCCGTCATGACCGGCAGCCACATCGACACTCAACCCACCGGCGGCAAGTTCGATGGCTGCTTCGGCGTGCTGGCCGGCGTCGAAGTACTGCGCACCCTCAATGACCTCGGCGTGGAAACCGAAGCGCCGCTGGAAGTGGTGGTCTGGACCAACGAAGAAGGCTCGCGTTTCGCCCCGTGCATGATGGGCTCCGGCGTGTTCGCGGAAAAATTCACCCTCGAAGAAACCCTGGCCAAAGTCGATGCCGATGGCGTCACCGTGGGCGAAGCGCTGAATGCCATCGGCTATGCCGGCCCGCGCAAGGTCAGCGGCCACGCCGTCGGTGCCTATTTCGAGGCGCACATCGAGCAAGGCCCGATCCTCGAAGACGAACACAAAACCATCGGCGTCGTCATGGGCGCCCTCGGCCAGAAATGGTTCGACTTGAAACTGCGCGGCGTCGAGGCCCACGCCGGCCCGACGCCGATGCACCTGCGCAAGGACGCCCTGGTTGGCGCCGCGGTGATCGTCGGTGCCGTCAACCGCGCCGCCCTCGGCCATCAACCTCATGCCTGCGGCACCGTCGGTTGCCTGCAAGCCTATCCCGGCTCACGCAATGTCATCCCCGGCGAAGTGCGCATGACCCTGGACTTCCGTCATCTGGAACCGGCGCGCCTGGATTCGATGATCGCCGAAGTCCGCGAAGTCATCGAAACCACCTGCGAGGAACACGGCCTGACCTTCGAACTCACGCCCACCGCCGACTTTCCGCCGCTGTATTTCGACAAGGGTTGCGTTGAAGCGGTACGCGGCGCCGCCCAGGGTCTGGGGCTGTCACACATGGACATCGTCAGCGGAGCAGGGCACGACGCGATCTTCCTCGCCGAGCTTGGCCCGGCCGGAATGATCTTCGTGCCCTGCGAAGGCGGCATCAGCCACAACGAAATCGAAAACGCCGCGCCGGATGATCTGGCAGCCGGGTGTGCGGTGTTGTTGCGGGCGATGCTGGCGGCGTCGGCGGCGATTGCCAGCGGTCAGTTGGCAGCCTGAAACCGGTGACGTGCGCTGAAACTTTCAGCGCCCGTCACAAACCCGATGCCTCAATCGTCATGCTTCACACCGCCCGTAGCAGCTGTCGAGCCTGCGAGGCTGCGTTCGGCGACGAAGTCGTCGCTCGATCAGGCACAGCGGCGTATCAGGCAGACCCAGCATTCAGGATTTACGACGACTGCGTCGCCGAACGCAGCCTCGCAGGCTCGCAGGCTCGACAGCTGCTACACGTATCCAGCGGTTACACCTGCTTCGCACTATCCCAACCCCCTGCGGTCGTAATCTTCACAGGGCGGCGCGTAACTGCGCCGCTGCACCGTTGGAGATGCAATGAGCCAGGACGTCCTGACCACCGAAACCAATCGCCGTCAGTTGCAGCAGATCATCGCCGGTTTGTCCGATGGGGTGATTTTGCTGGAGCTTGATCAGACCATCCTGTGGGCTAATGAGGCCGCGCTGGCCATGCACGGTGTCACTCGGATCGGCGAGTTGGGTGTAAATGTCCAGGCGTACGCCAAGCGCTTTAACTTGCGCTATCGCAATAATCACCCGGTGCCGCCGGACAACTACCCGATCAGCCGCGTCGCCAAGGGTGAGACGTTCAGCGATGTGCTGGTTGAGGTCACGCCGGTCGACGACGAAGAACGCATGTGGGTCCACAACGTGCGCAGTCTGGTGCTGACCGACAGTGCTGGCGAGCCTGAGTCACTGGTGCTGATCATGGACGACGTCACCGAGTGGGCGAGCGCCGAGCAGCGTTTCGAAAGGACCTTCAACGCCAACCCTGCGCCCGCAGTGATCTGTCGTCTCAGTGACTTGCGTTACATCAAGGTCAATTCGGGTTTTCTGGAAATGACCGGCTACACCCGCGATCAAGTGATCGGGGTATCGACCTATGAGCTGGACATCCTTGAGGGGGCCGAAAAAAAAGACCTGGCGATCGAGCGCCTGCGCGAGCACGACACGATCCCGCAGATGCAGGCAGAGCTGAAAATGGCTGACGGCGGCAGCAAGCAGGTGATCGTCGCCGGTCAACCGCTGGAGTTCAATGAGGAAGACTGCATGCTGTTTTCCTTCGTCGACATGGAACCACGGCGCAAGGCCGAAACCGCTCTACGCCAGAGCGAAGAGCGCTTTGCCAAGGCGTTTCGCCTGATGCCGGTGCCGACCCTGATCTGCAATGCACAGGATCAGGTGGTGATCGACGTCAACGAAGCCTTCCTGGATACCCTCGGGTATCCCAGTGAAGAAGTGCTCGGCAAGACCGTCGCCGAAATCGATTTTATCGAGGAAAAAGTCGCGCGCAGCCGACTGTTTGCGGCGCTGGAGAAGGCCGCAAGCCTGGACCGCATCGATGTCCGGATCCGCAAGAAAGACACGGCGCTGATCGACTGCGCGGTGTCGGCCGACACCGTTAACATCCAAGACAATCCCTGCTATCTGTTGGTGTTGATGGATATCACCGAACGTAAACGCACAGAGCTTGAGTTGGTGGCGGCGATCGAGGAGGTGATGAAAGATGCCTCCTGGTTCAGCCGAACGCTCATTGAGAAACTGGCCAATGTGAAGAGCGTCAACTCGCCGCAGTTGCCTAGTGTGTCTTTCACTGACCTGACCGCCCGCGAGCGCGATGTGCTGGGCCTGATCTGCGAAGGCCTGGCGGACAAGGAAATCGCAGCACGCCTGAAACTGGCACCCAATACTGTGCGCAACCATGTGTCGACCGTGTATTCCAAGCTGGATGTGCACAGTCGCAGCGAGGCGATTGTGTGGGCGCGGGAGCGCGGTTTGTTCTCCAGCGAGTGGCGGCCGAAGGGGCAGAGCTAAGGTGCAAATGCACTAGGCCGGCCAGTGCAAATGGATGTTCTGGCGGACGGTGGCAATTCCTAATCTGTGAGGGTGCGACACGGGTCTTTTGCCGGTGTCGTGTCCTCTACGAAACAGCTTAAGGAACAGCCGCATGCTTCACCCATTCCACACCGTTTCAGTCGACGGGGTTGCCAGCCAGCCCATTGGTGAGTCGCGATGATTCATTTGGCGCAATTGCGCGCGCAACTGGAGCAGCAGTTTTCTCCACGGGCTTGTGAATGCAGTGTCTCGGGTGACAACTCGGTCACAGTGAAGCTCTATCACCCCGTGTCGGGACAGGTAGATCTGGTGGTCAGCGGGCTGAATGTCACGAACCTCAGAACTCCCGAAGCGGTGGAGGCGCTGGTTGAAGAACTGCGATATGAGCTGGAAAGCAACAGCTTGCATCGACCCGATCCTGTTTTGTAGGAGCTGTCGTTTTTCCGGGTTGAAACGGAGCAAAGTGCCTTGTTTGCTGGCATTGGCGGCTGGCTAGACTATAAGAAATGCGAGGGTATTATTTTCTGTGACCAATCCGCGGCTTCGCGGTAGGTGTGTCGGGTCGCGGAAAGTGTCGATTACTTATCGCGGGACAGCCTATGAACAGTCTTGGGAAATGTGTTTTTTCGCCATTGTCGCTCGCCTTCTGCGTAGCGATTATCAGTGGGTGCGCCAGTCCGCCGCCTCCGCCGCCTGCCGCACCACCTCCTGTTCCCCAGCGCACCTGCGAAACCTCTGAGCAAACCGAAGTGATGGGCGACGCCAGGGTGACGGAGGAAGTGACGCGGGAGACGACGCTGACCCGTTGCGTTACGCAGTAAGCCAAGGCGACTGCATCGTTACCGTCGTCGTGTCGAATGGCGCAACGGCCCGGCACCATTACAGGTGCCGGGAGCCGTGTGCGTCTGCACCTCAGACTTCCTCGATCCGGACCCAGCGTGACTCGTTTGCCGCCACGCGGATGGCCGTCGCCAGACGCTCGACTTCCCACGCTTGCTCAAAGTCAGTGCCACCCTGGGAAAGGCCGGCCAGCGCCATCACCAGGTCATGCACCTCCAGGGTCTTGAGTTCGTTGTATCCCAGCTGATGACCCGCCGCCGGACTGAACGCCGCGTAACCCGGCAGGTTCGGCCCGGCGAGCAAACGCTGGAAACCGTCCTGGCCGGTGCGATACAGCCGCAGCTCGTTCAAGCGTTCCTGGTCGAACGCCAGCGTGCCTTCAGTGCCGCTGATCTCGAAGCTCAGGTGATTCTTGTAACCTTGCTTGAGCCAACTGCTGCTGAACGTACCGCGCGCGCCGTTGGCAAACCGCAGCAGCGCGTGGACTTGATCGTCGACCGCAATGTGCAGTTGTTCCTGGCTGCCCACCGTGGCGGAACGCTGCCGGTGGACGGTCTGAGTGTCGGCACATACGGATTCGACATCACCCACCAGATAGCGCGCCATCGCCAGCAAATGACTGCCCAGATCCGCCAGCGCACCGCCCGCGTGATCGGCATCGCAACGCCATGACCACGGTGACGCAGGATCGGCCATGAAGTCTTCGCTGAACTCACCCTGAAAACTGATGATCTGCCCCAGCTTGCCACTGTCGATCAGCTCCCGGGCCAGCCCGATCATCGGGTTGTGCTGATAGTTGTAACCCACCCGCGTCACCACGCCCGCAGCCTTGGCGGCCTGGCGCATGGCAGTGGCTTGCTGCAGATTCACCGCCAAAGGCTTCTCGCAATACACCGGTTTGCCAGCGGCGAGGGCGGCCATGGCCATGGGGTAGTGGAGGTGATTGGGGGTGGTGATGGCGATCAGATTGACCTTCGGGTCATCGATAAGCTGTTGCCAGTCAGTGTGCGCTGTTTCGAAGCCCCAGGCATCGGCACATTGCCGCGCGCGCTGCGGATCGGCATCGGCGAGGGCGGCGAGTTTGAGCTTCAGCGGGAGCTCGAACACCGCGCTGACGTTGCGAAAGGCCAGGGCGTGGGCGCGGCCCATGAAACCTGTGCCGATAAGTCCGATACCGAGTTCTCGCATAGCAGGGGGCCTTTTGGAATTGTGGTTTTGGTATGGCTATTTATGGAATAAAAATTCCCCTTGCGCAATAAGTAGAAAAAATATTCATTGTTTTGATGATTCGAACCATCGGCAAAATGGCTACAGCGACATAGGCCATTGCCTACAAATAAGCAGGAATTCACTGGCTTGAGCCTCCTGGCATGTGCCTATATCGTTTCTGGTGTGCAAATCAGCGACAAAGCGCCGGCTTTGATGACGGGACATACACCGCAGACTATATTGGCCACTAACTAATCAAATTTGAGCGATGCTACGACGCTCGAATAGAGGTGGCCATGTCGAAGGATTTCGAGAAAACAATCTGTCTTTTCGTTGAGGGTGACCGTCTCGAAGCGAAGGCTGTGCGTGATTCTGCCGGATTTCAGCACGGAGGCATCATTCGGCTATCAAGCGGGAAAATTGTTAGCGGTCGGGCCAGTGCTGCCAAAATAAACCCCGATAAGACATACGGACTTATCGCTGCCGCCGTTGCAAAAAGTGGATCAGGAGTAACGCTCGATATGGACAGTGAAGGACTCAAAACCTCAGCGGAGGGCAGCTGGATTATGGTCGGTTCAAACGGAACCAGGATATCGGCCGCCACATGCGCCTCGGTACGTATCGATGAATATGCAACTGAGATGCTCAAGGATCCGCACAAGGTTCGTGAGTTTTTCAAACGTGTGAACGGGGAAGCCAAGGCTCGCTGATGTATTGCATTTCTCCTTCCTTCGTCCTCGGTTTTCATGGGTGTGAGCGCGACATTGGAGAGCGTGTGCTGGCGGGTGAGGAGACGCTTCTTGATAGCACCAATGATTATGATTGGCTCGGCCGCGGCGCCTACTTTTGGGAAAACAACCCACAACGCGCACTCAGTTTTGCGACTAACGCACAAAAGCGGCGTTCAATAAAAAATCCGTTTGTGATTGGGGCTGTGATTGATTTGGGCCGTTGCCTGGATTTCACAAGCGAAAGTGCATTACGCGAGATCCGCCAGACTTATCTCTGGCTTGAAGCAGCCTCAAAAGAAGAGGGCGGTCAGCCCCTGAAGAAAAATAAGCCCTATCTACGTCGTCTCGATTGTCAGGTCATCGATGCGTTACATACTTTCCGGGAGCTTACCGAAGCACCTGCGTACGATTCTGTTCGTTCACCCTTCTGGGAGGGAGAATGTCTTTATCCCGGCACGGATTTTATGCATGAAACGCATGTTCAGCTGGCGATCCGTAACGTGAAGAGTATCAAAGGCTATTTTAGAGTTCTTGATTTGACCGGGAAGCCAGTTGAGTTCGTGCGTGATCAGTAGTTTCTGAAATCAGCCCTGAATTAACTCGCAAGACGCTTCAGGTTGGCGTGAACAAAAAAGGCAGCCCCAAGGCTGCCTTTTGTTCATCCGCAGAACTGAATCAGGACAGGAACCCGCCATCTACGTTCAACGAAACACCGGTGGTGTAGCTCGACGCATCGCTGGCGAGATACAGCACCGCACCGGCCATCTCGCTCGGATCCGCCACGCGCTTGAGCGGAATCTGCTGCAACGCGGTGTTCAGGATCGCCTCGTTCTTCACCAGTGCCGAGGCGAATTTGGTGTCAGTGAGGCCAGGCAGCAGGGCATTGCAGCGGATATTGAACTGCGCGCATTCCTTGGCGAATACCTTGGTCATGTTGATCACGGCGGCCTTGGTCACCGAGTAGATGCCCTGGAAGATGCCTGGCGAGATGCCATTGATCGACGCGACATTGATGATGCTGCCGCCGCCGTTTTCGCGCATCAGTTTGCCGGCTTCGACCGACATGAAGAAGTAGCCGCGGATGTTGACGTCGACGGTTTTCTGGAAGGCGCTGAGGTCGGTGTCCAGCACGTTGCAGAACTGTGGGTTGGTCGCGGCGTTGTTGACCAGGATGTCCAGGCGTCCGAACTGTTCCTTGATGCCGGCGAAGACCTGGCTGATCTGTTCCATTTCACCGATGTGGCAAGCGACGGCGGTGGCTTTGCCGCCGGCGGCGATGATCGCATCCGCCACGTGTTGGCAGCCGTCGAGCTTGCGGCTCGAGACGATGACGTGGGCGCCTTGCTGGGCCAGGAGTTTGGCGATGGCCTCACCGATGCCGCGGCTGGCGCCGGAGACGAATGCGATTTTGCCGTCGAGGTCGAACAACTGAGTCTTGGACATGGGATTCTCTTATAAAAAGTATTGTTATTGGGGCCATGGGTGCAATCAGCGCCGCGATCAGAGCGTAGATTTCTGGATGACTTGCAGGCTCATCTGCTCCAGCAGCTTGTTCATATGAATGAACTGCGCGAAGCGTTTGTCCTGGGTCTGCCCGTGGAAGAAGCGGTAGTAGATCTGCTGCACGATGCCGGCCAGGCGGAACAGGCCATAGGTGTAGTAGAAGTCGAAATTGTCGATCTGGATGCCCGAGCGCTCGGCGTAATAATCGACGAATTCGCGGCGGGTGAGCATGCCCGGGGCGTGGCTCGGTTGACGACGCATCAGTTGCACCGGCGCGGGGTCAGCGGCTTCGATCCAGTAGGCGAGGGTGTTGCCGAGGTCCATCAGCGGGTCGCCGAGGGTGGTGAGTTCCCAGTCCAGCACGCCGATGATTTGCATCGGGTTGTTGGGGTCCAGGATCACGTTGTCGAAGCGGTAGTCGTTGTGGACGATGCTGGAGGTCGGGTGATCGGCCGGCATCTTGTCGTTGAGCCAGGCCTTGACCGCTTCCCACTTCGGCGCGTCCGGGGTCAGGGCTTTTTCGTAGCGATCGCTCCAGCCCTTGATCTGCCGTGCCACATAGCCTTCGGGCTTGCCGAGGTCGCCCAGGCCATAAGCCTTGTAGTCGACCCGATGCAGTTCAACGAACTTGTCGATGAAGCTTTTGCACAGGGCTTCGGTTTGCGCTGAATCCAGGCCAAGTTCCGGCGGCAGTTCGGAGCGCAGGATGATCCCGTTGACCCGTTCCATCACATAGAACTCGGCGCCGATCACCGATTCGTCGGTGCAGTGCACATAGGCTTTGGGGCAATACGGAAAACCGTCGCGCAGCTGATTGAGGATGCGAAATTCGCGGCCCATGTCGTGTGCGGACTTGGCCTTGTGGCCAAACGGCGGCCGACGCAGGACGAACTCTTGCTCCGGGTATTCCAGCAGGTAGGTCAGGTTCGACGCGCCGCCGGGAAACTGGCTGATCACAGGCAAGCCATTCAAGCCCGGAATGTGGGCCTTGAGGTACGGATCGATCAGGCTGGCATCGAGTTCTTCGCCGGTACGGATACGGGTGGACTGGTCAGTAAGCGCCATGCTTATCCCTTCTGCTTATTTTGGAGGCCAGACATCATTGGCTAATCTAATGGTGCGCCGGAGTCGCCACAAGCGCGGCACGGTCTTATAGGTTAGCGTGTTGCAGGATAATCAGCGTTCCTGATGCGCGCGAACCAGCAGTGTGGACTGTGGCTCAAGGGGAGAGGGTGCTTCCAGAAAGGAGGTGTGAAATGGGCTGTGCGCAAGGCAGACGCAGATGCTCATCCTCGGACATTGCTACTGGATGTCCAGGCCTCATCGCGAGCAGGCCTTCAGGCTTACTCTGGGGGCGACCGGCGCCCCGGCTCTGGACGCTATTCTGTTCAGCGTCCTTTAGTTAACGAGCGAGTACGGCGGTGGCCGGCGCGGGTAACTCAATGGGCGTCAATACCGGCTGCCCAGTGAAGAACGCCACCAGGTTTTTCCCCACCAGTTCAACGGTGCCTTGGGTCGCTTCCGGGGACAACCCCGCGACATGCGGCGTCAGGATCACGTTGGTCAGAGCCTTGAGAGCATCTGGCACATGAGGCTCGGCATCGAATACATCCAGTGCGGCACCGGCAATGCGTCGTTGTTCAAGCGCGCTGACCAGGTCGGTGGTGGAAATCACCGAGGCTCGGGCGATGTTCACGACAAAGCCGTTGGGACCCAAGGCGTCGAGCACCTGTTTGTTGATCAGGTGTTTGGTGCCCAGGCCACCGGGCGTGGCGACGACCAGAAAGTCCGAGGCGCGTGCCAGTTCAGTCGGTGTCGAGCAGAAGGTATAAGGGACGTCGCTGCGGTGCTGGCGGTTGTGGTAGCACACGCTCATGTCGAAGCCAGCGGAGGCGCGTTTGGCGATGGCGATGCCGACCGCGCCCAGGCCGAGAATCCCCAGGCGCTTGCCGGCCAGGGAAGGGCGCATGATCTTCGGCCACTCGCCACGGCGTACGGCGGCGTCACAGCGGGGAATGTCGCGGACCAGTGCCAGCAGCATCGCCATGGCATGGTCGGCGACTGACGAGGCATTGACGCCGGCACCATTGGTGACGGTGATGTCGCGGTCGGCGGCGGCTTGCAGGTCGACGTGCTCGTAACCGGCGCCGATCACGCAGATGATTTTGAGATTGGGCAGTGAGGCGATTTCGTCGGCGTACAGACCCAACGGGCCGCGGGTCAATACCGCATCGATTTGAGCACCGTGCCGTGTGATGGCTTCGGCGCGCTCGGCAGGCGTCGGGGCCAGAATCAGGTGAAATCCCTGATGTTCGAGAATCGGCAGGTAGTCATTGATGGTTTCAACCAGTACCAGAACGGTTGCAGGCATGCTGGGCTCCTGTGGAATTGAATGTCGGATCTCGAATGTTGCTTCAGAGTGCTGATTTCAGAGGAGTTTAGCAATGCCGGAGGAATGCACACGCTGTTGATCAGATTGTTTTACCTTGTGATGTCAGAAACTGCCGGGCGGCGTCGAGAATCTCATCGGATAACCCGTCCCCTCGGGTCGCACGGGCGAGGGTCAGGGCGCCAACCATCAACGAATAATCCACCAGGGCTTGTTTGCGATTGGCTTCGGGGTGATCGGCACCCATCAAGGGTATTAGTATCTGCAGCAAGGCTTCCAGCCCTTGGGTGTAGGTCTGGTGCAAACCGCTTTCGGCGGTTTCATGACACATGTCCCCGGCAAACGCAGTCACCGGACAGCTTTCGCCTGGATTGTCGCGATTGGCCGCCGACAGGTAGGGCGCGATGATGCTCGTGCGAGCGGAGAGGCTGTCGTCGGTGGTGTCGATTTTTTGTTTCCAGCGTTCCATCGACTGAGTGAACGCCCGGGTACAAGCCTCTTTCGCCAGCGCTTCCTTCGACTCGAAATGACCGTAGAACCCGCCATGGGTGAGGCCGGCCGCGCCCATCACATCGACGACGCTGATCCCGTGCAGGCCGCGCTCGCGAAACAGCCGCGTGGCGGCTTCGACGATAATCTCGCGGTTGAGTTCGGCTTGTTTGCGGGAGACTCGAGGCATGCTGGCTCTCAGGTGTAGAGGGTTATAGATGACCGGCATCATAGGGAACTGTCGGTGTTCTGTCAGTTCGTCACTTTCACCGCACCTTTGGCTTTCGTGGCAGGGTTTTTATTTCCCGATTGCAGCACGTAGACGCCGCCGAGGATCAGCAGCATCGCGAGCAGGTCGAGACTCTTGATCGGCTCGCCGACCAGCAACGTGCCGATCAGCAAGGCAATCACCGGCGGAACATAGGTGACGCCCGAAGCGGCGAGGGCGCCCAGTCGTTGCACGATGAAGTAATAAAGGATGTAGGCGACACCGGTTCCGGCCAGCCCCAGGCCCAATATCACGCCCACCAGCGCCACCGGGTCCAGCGAGATACGCGCCATGCCGTGCATGTCGGTAACGAGCGTGATGAGCACCAAGGCGAAACCGATCTGATAGGTCGACAGCGCCAGTGGCGACAAACCCAGTGGTGTGATGAAGCGTCGAGCGTAGACAAACGAGCAGCCGACACTCAGCGAGCCGGCGATCATGTACAGCACGCCGCTGACATCGACACCGGCGGCCAGGCTGTTCCAGGGGCGTGCAATCAGAATCACCCCGACAAAACCAAGGAAAATGCCGAAAGCCGTGCGGGAATTAAGCGGCTCGGCGCGCAGGAAAAGCCACGCAGTGATGAAGGAAAACAGCGGAATCGCACCGCTGAGCATCCCGGCCACGCTGGACAGCAATAACGAGGTGCCTTTGGCGAAGGCGTAGTAGTAGACCACCGTCGCCAGCAGCGCCATCACCAGAAAATGATGGCTGTAGCGCAGGTGCGACCAACTCAGGCTTCGACGCGCGAGGGCAAATGCCAGGATCGGCAAGAACCCGAATAACACGCGCAAGAACACAATTTGGGTGGGAGTAATCCATTCGGCCGCCCACTTCATGAAGATGAAGTTGGTGCCCCAGATCAGGCCGAGCAGAGCGAACGCGATATACGCGGCCTGTCTCATGAGATGTCCTCCCCGGACCTTGTAAAACGCCCAGCGTGGTGACCATCAGCTGGCGTATTGAGCGATGCCATTGCCGAATGACCAGTTCTCGGGCTTGCCTTCCACCAGATTGATGAAGACATCTTCCAGGCGAATAGCCAGTTCAGCGTTGAGGCTTTCGGCGATGGTTTTGTAGAGCAGTTTTTTCTGCTCGAGGGTGCGGCCTTCCCGCAGGGTGATCTGGATGATCACCAGATTGTCCGTGCGATTGATGCCCATATAAACGGGGTCAAAAATGAAGTGGTTCTCGTCGTGTTCGGCGAGGATCTGGAAGTTGTCGTTCTCGGGGACGCCTATGGTGGCGTGCATGGCAGTGTAGATCAGTTTGCCGATGCGCTTGGCGAAGGTCGGGTCCTGGTTCTTTTTAATGTCGACGCGAACGAGTGGCATGGAAGGTCTCCGCAGAAGAAGGCTGCCGGTCAGCAGCAGGCTCGAAAGTACCTGACGCTACTCTTTTGTTAAATAGATTTTTCAAAACATCTATTTAATGCGAGGGTCGGAGAATCTGATCCGCACAACCATTCCTCAGCTAAGTCTTTGCTTCTGTTCATTAATCCCGGACAATCGCGCCCCTGTTTCGGCCAGGGCGCTGCCCGTCGGATTTTTCGACTCGTCCTGACCGGGTAGCAAATGACCGGAATGCGGAGATCCCACCGGATGAATGATCAGGCCAATAGCGTCGACGAACGCTATGTAGCGGCGACACCAGCGACTCTCACAAGCTGGAATCGCCATGACACCACCTGGATGCTGGGCCTGTTTGGCACGGCAATCGGAGCCGGTACCCTGTTTTTGCCGATCAACGCGGGCCTGGGCGGCTTCTGGCCGTTGCTGATTCTCGCGGTGCTGGCGTTCCCCATGACTTTTTATGCGCACCGTGGCCTGACCCGCTTTGTGTTGTCCGGACGCGAAGGCGCGGACATCACCGAAGTGGTTGAAGAACACTTCGGCATCAAGGCCGGTGCGCTGATCACTTTGCTGTACTTCTTCGCGATCTTCCCGATCCTGCTGATCTACAGCGTGGCCCTGACCAATACCGTGGGCAGTTTCCTCGAGCATCAACTGCACATCATGCCGCCACCGCGCGCCGTGCTGTCGTTGGTGCTGATCCTCGGCTTGCTGGCCGTGGTGCGCTGCGGCGAGCAGGTGATCGTCAAGGCCATGAGCCTGATGGTGTATCCGTTCATTGTGGCGCTGCTGTTCCTCGCTGTGTTTCTGATTCCGCACTGGAACGGCGGCATCCTGGCCACGGCGTCGACCCTGCCTGAACCGTCCGCGCTGCTGCACACGCTGTGGCTGGCGATTCCGGTGATGGTGTTCTCGTTCAACCACTCGCCGATCATCTCGGCGTTTGCGGTGGACCAGAAGCGTCGTTACGGCGAACACGCCGAAGAACGCAGCTCGCAAATCCTGTCCCGCGCCCACGCCTTGATGGTGGTGATGGTGCTGTTCTTCGTCTTCAGTTGCGTGCTGACCCTGTCTCCAGCGCAACTGGCCGAAGCCAAGGCACAAAACCTGTCGATCCTGTCGTACCTGGCCAACCACTTCAGCAACCCGACCATCGCCTTCGCGGCGCCGTTGATTGCTTTTGTGGCTATATCCAAGTCGTTCCTGGGGCACTACATCGGCGCCAGCGAGGGCCTCAAAGGCCTGATCGTGAAAAGTGGCAAACGCCCGGCACCGAAGACCCTGGACCGCATGACGGCCGCGTTCATGCTGGTGGTGTGCTGGATTGTCGCGACCCTGAACCCGAGCATCCTCGGCATGATCGAAACCCTTGGCGGCCCGGTTATCGCGGCCATCCTGTTCCTGATGCCGATGTATGCAATCCGCAAGGTTCCGGCGATGGCGCGTTTTCGTGGTCAAGCCTCTAACGTCTTCGTGACGGCGGTGGGCCTGGTGGCGATAACGGCGTTGATCTATTCCCTGACGGCCTGATAGATCTTTTGCGGCCATGAGTCCGCTATCGCGAGCAGACTCGCTCCCACAAGGACCGCGCAGAACCTGTGGGAGCGAGCCTGCTCGCGATGGGAGCGACTCGGTCCTCAAGTCAGCCGAGCAGTGAGCCGCCCCATTTGTTCAGGCATAAAAAAAACGCCGCTCATCTCACGATGGGCGGCGTTTTTTATTGCGTTGCAGCGTTAGGCTTGAACGACCGGGATGTTGGCGTTCGCAGCAGCTTCACGGAACTCGGCGATCTGGTCGAAGGACAAGTAGCGGTAGACATCGGCCGCCATGCTGTCGATCTTGCCAGCGTATTCCATGTACTCCTCGACGGTCGGCAGGCGACCCAGGATGGAAGCAACGGACGCCAGCTCGGCCGAAGCCAGGTAGACGTTCGCGCCGTCACCCAGACGGTTCGGGAAGTTACGGGTCGACGTCGACACCACAGTCGAGTTCGGCTCTACACGTGCCTGGTTACCCATGCACAGCGAGCAACCCGGCATTTCCATGCGAGCGCCGGCCTTGCCGTAGATGCCGTAGTAGCCTTCTTCGGTCAGCTGGTGAGCGTCCATTTTGGTCGGCGGCGACAGCCACAGACGGGTTGGAAGCTGGCCCTTGACCTGATCCAGCAGTTTACCGGCAGCGCGGAAGTGACCGATGTTGGTCATGCACGAACCGATGAACACTTCGTCAATCTTCTCGCCAGCAACGCTGGACAGCAGACGGGCGTCGTCCGGATCGTTCGGCGCGCAGAGCACAGGCTCCTTGATGTCGGCCAGGTCGATTTCGATGATTTCAGCGTATTCGGCGTCAGCATCGGCAACCATCAGCTCAGGGTTGGCAACCCAGGCTTCCATCGCTTGAGCGCGACGTTCCAGGGTACGTGCATCGCCGTAGCCTTCGCCGATCATCCAGCGCAGCAGGGTGATGTTGGAGTTCAGGTACTCGGTGATCGAATCTTTCGACAGCTTGATCGTGCAACCGGCAGCGGAACGTTCAGCCGAGGCGTCGGACAGCTCGAAAGCCTGCTCGATGCTCAGGTCGTCCAGGCCTTCGATTTCCAGGATGCGGCCGGAGAATGCGTTCTTCTTGCCTTTCTTCTCAACGGTCAACAGGCCAGCCTGAATCGCGAAGTAAGGAATGGCGTGAACCAGGTCACGCAGGGTGACGCCCGGTTGCATCTTGCCTTTGAAGCGCACCAGGATCGATTCCGGCATGTCCAGCGGCATAACGCCGGTGGCTGCGGCGAACGCTACCAGACCGGAACCGGCCGGGAACGAAATGCCCATCGGGAAACGGGTGTGCGAGTCACCACCGGTACCGACGGTGTCCGGCAGCAGCATGCGGTTCAGCCAGCTGTGGATGATGCCGTCGCCCGGACGCAGGGAAACGCCGCCGCGGGTCATGATGAAGTCTGGCAGGGTGTGGTGGGTGGTCACGTCGATCGGCTTTGGGTAAGCCGCGGTGTGGCAGAAGGACTGCATCACCAGATCGGTCGAGAAGCCCAGGCACGCCAGGTCTTTCAGTTCGTCACGGGTCATCGGACCGGTGGTGTCCTGAGAACCCACGGTGGTCATTTTCGGTTCGCAGTAAGTACCTGGACGAACACCTTTGCCTTCTGGCAGACCGCACGCCTTGCCGACCATTTTCTGTGCCAGGGTGTAGCCCTTGCCAGTGTCGACAGGTGCTTCAGGCAGTTTGAACAGATCGGTAGGGCCCAGGCCCAGTTCGGCACGGGCCTTGTCGGTCAGGCCACGGCCGATGATCAGCGGGATACGGCCGCCGGCGCGCACTTCGTCCAACAGCACCGGGGTCTTCATTTCGAAGGTGGTCAGGACTTCGTCGGTGCCGTGTTTGCAGACTTTGCCAGCATGCGGGTACAGGTCGATCACGTCGCCCATGTTCATGTTGGTCACGTCGAATTCGATTGGCAGTGCGCCGGCATCTTCCATGGTGTTGTAGAAGATCGGAGCGATCTTGCTGCCGAAGCAGAAACCGCCGGCACGCTTGTTCGGCACGTAAGGAACGTCGTCGCCGAAGAACCACAGCACCGAGTTGGTGGCGGATTTACGCGAAGAACCGGTACCGACCACGTCACCGACGTAGGCGATAGGGAAACCTTGACCGCGCATTTCTTCGATCTGCTTCATCGGACCGGTGACGCCCTGGACGTCAGGCACGATGCCTTCACGGGCCATTTTCAGCATGGCGAGGGCGTGCAGCGGGATGTCCGGGCGGGACCAGGCGTCCGGAGCAGGGGACAGGTCGTCGGTGTTGGTTTCGCCGGTGACCTTGAACACGCGCAGGCTGATCTTGTCGGCCAGGACAGGGCGGTTTTTGAACCACTCGCCGTCAGCCCAGGATTGCAGCACGCCTTTAGCGTGAACGTTACCGTTCTTGGCTTTTTCAGCGACGTCGTGGAACGCATCGAACATCAGCAGGGTGTGCTTGAGTTGAGCGGCAGCGACAGGGGCCAGTTCGGCGCTGTCGAGCAGGTCAACCAGGGTCACGATGTTGTAGCCGCCCTGCATGGTGCCGAGCAGTTCAACAGCGCGCTTCTTGTCGATCAGAGGGGAGGTTGCTTCGCCTTTGGCGAGGGCGGAGAGGAAACCGGCCTTTACATAGGCTGCTTCGTCCACACCCGGTGGAATGCGATTGGTGATCAGGTCAACGAGGAAAGCTTCTTCGCCAGCCGGGGGATTCTTCAGCAGCTCGACCAGGCCTGCAGTTTGTTCGGCGTTTAGCGGCTGGGGAACGATACCCAGTGCTGCGCGCTCTTCGATATGTTTGCGGTAGGCTTCAAGCACAGTTATTACCCTCATCAGTGGTCCCAAATGGGTGTCCGGGACGCTCATCCCGAAATTGCCGTACTCATGCGCTGCGTGGCGTTGTGGGCCACTTAGCCAGAATTACCGACAATTCCTTACAGAAGCTGCTTTCAAAGTTTTACGCCTGCAGAACGGGGAGCTGATGAGGGTTGGCGTTGGGCTTTTCCCCGCTGGAAAAACCCATCGCCAACACCGCTCTGAAGGAACGACTGTGCTCGTGACGCTTTGAAAACAGCTTCTAACGGACATTGGCGCCTTAAAAAGGCTGGCTGATTCTACGGCAAAAAAAAATTAAAGGTAAGTCGGGGGCTATTGGACTTTGGTGGCGAGCCGCGTTGCCGGGCGAACGTGTGCGCGGCAAGGCGCGGAGCCCCGTCGCGGTCTTCACCTAAGCCCGACAGACGCTGAGCCCCTGCATTTTGAGGGGTGATGAATGCCGGACAAAGGGCTAACATGCCGGCCTGTCCTGCTTTCCCGTGTTTTGCCTACCTATGCCCAATCAGACCATCAAGACTCCCTGCGTCGGCCTCTGCTCCACCGTTTACGGTGATCTGGTGTGCCGTGGCTGCAAGCGTTTCCACCATGAAGTGATCAACTGGAATGGTTACAACGAGGAGGAAAAGCGCGCGGTGTGGCTGCGTCTTGAGCAGCTGTTGTCCCAGGTGATGGCCAGCAAGCTCGAAGTGTTTGATCCCCAGCGCCTGCGCTTGCAGCTGGAACAGCGCAAAATCCGCTTTGTGCCGCATCAGTCCGAGTATTGCTGGGCTTATCAGCTGATCGCCCGGGGGGCGCGGGTGATCAACAACCTGGAAGCCTACGGGATGGTGCTGATGCCGGAGTTTCGCGACTGGAACCTGCCGGAATTGCGCGATGCCATTGATCGGGAATTCTTTTTGCTGTCGGAGGCGCATTACCAGCGCTACATCGCCCCGGGGTTCCTGAGAGACGCCTTCGGCGGTTGAGCACATAACGTGTGGCGAGGGGATTTATCGAAACGTCGCACCGCCCCGTTCGGCGACGCAGTCGCCGCAAAACCGGCGCACGCGGTATGTCTCATTCATCTGGGTCGCCTGATCTTGGGGTCGCTTCGCAACCCAACGGGGATAAATCCCCTCGCCACAGATCTCAATGCTTGCCGGCAATCTCCTCCAGATGATCCTCAATCTCCTGCGGCTTGAGCACCAGCACATCGCTTTCCACTGCATCCAGTACGACTTCTGCCGTATTCCCGATCAACGTCCCGGACAACCCGCTGCGCGCCACCGTGCCAATCACCGTCACCGATGCGCCCAATTTGTGGACCATGTACGGAATCAACACATCCGCCGGACCTTCGGCGATATGCAGGTGCTCATCGTCAATGTCGAACTCGGCCTGAAACGCCTTGCACTGTTCGCGATAGCGCGCCTCGATGGTTTCGCTGAGCTGCAACGTCGGGTCGGCCGCCGACAGCATCGGTGACGGGTGGGCGCTGACCACGTGCAGATGAGCCTTGGCCAGGCTGGCGATGTCGTAACCGTGATCGATGATGGTGTTGTGCAGGTGGCGGTGTTCGATATCGGTATTACCGACATCGATCGCCGCCAGAATCACGCCACCCGTCCAGGGCTTTGAGGTTTTGACCAGCAGCACCGGGGTCGGGCAGTGGCGCAGCAATTTCCAGTCCCCAGGGGTCAGCAGTGCTTTTTTTAGCGAACTGTCGGGAAAGTGCTGTTTGACCACCAGCCCGCAACCTTCCGCCTGCTGCACATCGACGATGGTTTCGTGCAGGCTTTCGTTCCAGGCCTGCTCGGTGGTGACGCTATAGCCGTCCTCGATCAGGGCCGCCTTGAGCACGCCCAACATGCCGCTATGGTCATGCTTGCGATCGCACACCAGCAGATGCAGATGCGCCTGGGTCACGCCAGCAATCAGTTTGGCCCGTTTGAGCGCCAGGCTTTCCGAGTGTTCGGGTTCGATGACCACCAGAATGCTGCGTATGGCTTGCATGATCGGGATCTCCAGGAAGGTAAAAAATACTGCGTTGGACAACTATAGTTCTTCGCCGCGAACCCGGTACTTGATGCATATCAACGGTCGCGGCTGGTGGTCTGGCGGCAGGCCGGTATAATCGGCGCCCTTCGATTTATACCTTTTATTCCGTGAGCCCCATGATCCTTCCCGAAATTCACGAGTTCCTCGGCTGCCGCACCCCCGATGGCTGGGTCCAGGCCGCGCTTGCCGATCAGGAAACCCTGCTGATCGACCACAAGAACTGTGAGTTCAAGGCGGCCAGCACGGCGTTGAGCCTGATCGCCAAGTATCACTCCCATGTCGACCTGATCAACCTGATGTCGCGCCTGGCCCGGGAAGAGCTGGTGCACCACGAGCAGGTCATGCGCCTGATGAAAAAGCGCAAGGTCGAGCTGCGTCAGCTGTCCGCCGGGCGTTACGCCTCGGGCCTGCGCAAAGTGGTGCGCAGCCACGAGCCGGTCAAACTGGTGGACACGCTGGTGGTTGGCGCGTTTATCGAGGCCCGCAGCTGCGAGCGTTTTGAGGCATTGGTGCCGCATCTGGACGAAGAACTGGGCAAGTTCTATTTCGGCTTGCTGAAAAGCGAAGCGCGGCATTTCCAGGGTTACCTGAAACTGGCTTATCAGTACGGTGACGCGAAGGATATTGCCCAGGTGATCGACAAGGTTCGCGCTGCCGAGCAGGAATTGATTGAATCACCGGACGTAGAGTTCCGTTTCCACAGCGGTGTTCCGGTAGCGGCGTGAAGATCAACAGAACGCAGCCTCGTTTTACTCGACAGCTGCTACATAGAACTGGGTATCCCCTGTAGCAGCTGTCGAGTGAAACGAGGCTGCGTCTTCTACGTCTGAATTGTTAAAAACTCTTAAGAGTATGAAACATCGCCCAAAACCGGCCCGTGTGGCCGGTTTTTGCTGCCCGTCATCACCGTCCCGTCACCGATTGGCGCCATAATGCCGGCCACTTCACACAAGGGGCAGCAGACGGTCGTTATGGACAACCTGGGTTTTGGCAAAGTATTGCTGGTGGAAGACGACGAGAAGCTCGCCGGGCTGATCGCGCATTTCCTGTCCCAACACGGTTTTGAGGTCCGGCAGGTGCACCGTGGCGACCTCGCGTTGGCTGCGTTCCTCGAATTCAAACCGAAAATTGTCGTGCTCGACCTGATGTTGCCGGGACAGAGCGGCCTGCACGTGTGCCGCGAGATCCGCAGCGTGTCGGACACGCCGATCGTCATTCTCACGGCCAAGGAAGATGATCTCGATCACATCCTCGGCCTGGAATCGGGCGCCGACGACTACGTGATCAAACCGATCAAACCGCCGGTGCTGCTGGCCCGCCTGCGTGCCTTGCAACGGCGCCAAGCGCCGGACAGCAGCGTGTGCAGCGCTCTGGAATTCGGCAGCTTGAGCATCGACCGCAGCTGTCGCGAGGTTCGGCTGGCAGGTGAGGTCATCGAAATGACCACCATGGAATTCGAACTGCTGTGGTTGCTGGCCAGCGCCGCCGGCAAGATCCTGTCCCGCGACGACATTCTCAACCGCATGCGCGGTATCGCCTTCGACGGCCTCAACCGCAGTGTTGACGTCTACATCAGCAAGTTGCGCGGCAAGCTCAAGGACAACCCACGCGAACCGGTGTGCATCAAGACCATCTGGGGCAAGGGTTACCTGTTCAATCCGTTTGCTTGGGAGCTGTAAATGCTGCGGTTATTTCTTGGGCTGTTTCTGGTCATGACGGTTGGCCTGGTGCTGGGCCTGCAAACGGTCGAGCGCACGTTCGACGCGCTGCTCGACGGTCAGATGCAGAGCTACAACCGTGAGGCCGTGCGTGGCCAGGCCTGGACGCTGTCCGAGCAGTTGCGCGATCTGGACGGCTCGGACCGGGAGCGCCAACTGGAGGCAGTGCGCCCGCACTATGGTTTGGGCCTGACCCTGGTCGAGAAAAATCAACTGTCCCTGACTGAGCAGGAGAAAGCCGAGTTGGACCAGGGGCTGCTGGTGATTCGCGACAAGTACACGCAGTTCATCTCGCGCATCGACGACGGTTCTCAGTTGCTCAGCATCAAGCTGCCGGCCGAGCCCAGCCTGATGCCGTTCTACATAGCCGCGGCGTACCTGATGATCGCGGTGATGATCGGTTTCGTGTTGATGTTCTGGGTCCGGCCGCATTGGCGCGACCTGGAGAAGCTGCGCCTGGCGGCCGAGCGTTTTGGCGATAACGACCTGGCGTCGCGGATCCAGCTGTCCAAGCGTTCGAACATTCGTGATTTGTCCGAGCACTTCAACCTGATGGCGGCGCGAATCGAGGGCTTGATCGCCAATCAGCGCGAGCTGACCAACGCGGTGTCCCATGAATTACGCACGCCGATTGCCCGCTTGTCATTCGAACTCGATCAGCTCAAGCAACAACCCGATCCGACCCAGAACCGCGAACTGATTGCCGACATGTACGCCGACCTTGGCGAGCTGGAGGAAATGGTTTCCGAGCTGCTGACCTACGCCAGTCTGGAGCGCGGCGCCACGGTCATCACTCGGGAAAACATTCAGGCGAACAGTTGGCTGGACAGCGTGGTGGGCAGCGTGGCACTGGAGGCGGAGGCCGCCGGGGTGCAGTTGTTGATTGTCGAGTGTCAGGTCGAAGAGGTGCGCATCGAACCGCGTTTCATGGCCCGCGCGGTGATCAATTTGCTGCGCAATGCCATTCGCTATGCCGATGAGCGGGTGGAGGTGTCCTTGGTCCGTACCGGTGATCGCTACGAAGTGCAGGTGAACGATGATGGCCCGGGCGTGCCGGTGAACGGGCGTGAGAAAATCTTCGAACCGTTCTCGCGGCTGGACGCCAGCCGTGATCGCCGCACGGGCGGGTTTGGCTTGGGGTTGGCGTTGGTGCGGCGGGTGTCGCAATCCCATGGCGGGCAAGTGGAAGTGGCGGATTCGCCGTGGGGTGGGGCGTCGTTTCGCATGACGTGGGCGCATCAGGATTGATTGTGTTGCTCTCACTGACGCCATCGCGAGCAGGTCGAATCGTCGCACCGTCACTCCCACATTTGGAGTACATTCCAAATGTGGGAGTGACGGTGCGA
>NZ_JBOFQE010000093.1:0-45073 GCF_051660785.1 Pseudomonas sp. | reverse complement strand
CGAGCCTGCTCGCGATAGCGGTGGCACATTCAATATCAATGTGACTGAAACACCGCCATCGCGAGCAGGCTCGCTCCCACAGGGAATTGGGGGCCTAGAGAAAATGGTGTGTTGTGGAATAACGATAGTCCGCATCGATATAAGTGGTTATAAGAAAAATCGCTATGCTGCGGGCCAGTTTTTTCATGTGTTTTTTGTGGGCGTGTTAATGGATTTCGTTAACTTCGGGTTGGTGGTTGCAGGATTGGTCGTGGGCTTCATCGTCGGCATGACCGGCGTGGGCGGTGGTTCGTTGATGACCCCGATTCTGCTGTGGTTCGGGATCAACCCGGCCACGGCGGTGGGCACCGACTTGCTGTACGCGGCCATTACCAAATCCAGCGGTGTGCTGGTTCATCGCAAGAACAACAACATCGACTGGGCAATTACCGGCTGGCTGACGCTCGGAAGCGTGCCTGCGGTGGCACTGACGCTGTGGTTCCTGAGCAGTTTGCAGACCTCGCCCGATGCGATGAACGCTGTCATCAAACAGGCGCTAGGCTTTGTCCTTTTTGCCACGGCGTTGGCGATTTTCTTCAAGAAACGCCTGCTCGACTTCGCCCACAAACGTGCGGGCGGCCAGTACAACCCCAGCGGTTCGCGCCTGAATGTATTGACGGTCATCACCGGCCTGGTGCTGGGCACCATGGTCGCGCTGACCTCCATTGGTGCCGGCGCCCTCGGCACCGTGGCGCTGTTCATCCTCTATCCGCTGTTGCCGACGCGCCGCCTCGTCGGCACGGAAATCGCCCACGCCGTTCCCCTGACCCTGGTCGCCGGCCTGGGCCATGCGAGCATGGGCAACATGGATTGGCATGTGCTGGGTTACTTGCTGATCGGTTCGCTGCCGGGGATTTACCTGGGCAGCCATTTGACCGGTCGCATCTCTGACGAAGTGCTGCGCCCGTGCCTGGCCACGATGCTGGTGCTGATCGGCTACAAACTGGCGTTCTGAACCGCCACGACTTGCCGCGTCAGGGACGCGTGAGAATCTCCAGCAGATGCCCGTCCGGGTCATCGAAATAAATCCGCCGGCCACCGCCGTAATCATTGATCTCGTTCGGCCGTTGCTTGCCGGGATCGGCCCACCAGGGCTGCTCGCGCGCTTGCAGGCGAGCGAAGGCCGCATCGAAATCCTCCTCGGCGATCAAAAACGCATAGTGCTGGGAGGTGATCGGCGGGTCGTTGTCGTAGAAATCCAGCGACACGTCATTGTCGAGCTTGACGATCAGCATCGGTCCGAATGGCTCGGGACCGGGCAGGCCAAGGATCTCGGCGAGGTAATGGGCGGAGATTTGCTTGTCTCGGCACCAGACGATGGTGTGGTTCAACTGAGCGCTCATGGCAGGGTCCTCACGGCGGGTCAGGCGGCTCATTATGAGCGATGAGATTAGCTCAACCTGTTGCGCAATGACCGCCCTGACCTAAGCTTGGGTCAAGGCGGAACACAATTGCGGTGCGTCACCCGGAACGATCGCCGCGATGCGCAATCATTAGAGCGTGGATATCAAAAGGAGATGCGCATGCTCATCAGGTCTTTGACCCTGACTACCTTGCTGGCTTTCGCCGGCCCCTTGCTCGCCGCCGAAGACGGCTCACCGCTGGACATAGACAAGGGCAGGGCACGGCCACTGATTGTGATTGCTCCCAGCACCGTTGACCCGGTCTGGACGGGCCTGAAAAAGTCGCTGAATGATCCGGCCAACAAGGAAGGTATCGCCCAACGCAATATCAGGGTCTACACGGTGCTGAATATGTTCGGTCAGCTCGACGGCAAGGACCTTGGCCAACAGGACACCATGGCACTGATCCGCTCGCTGAAACTCGGTGCGGGGGCGTTACCCAAAGTCATCCTGGTGGGCAAGGACGGCGAGAAGAAGTTCGAGAGTTCGGGGGATGAATCAAAGTCGGTCGATCTGAAGAAAATCTTCGACACCATCGACGCTCTTCCGGCAACCGAGAAAGAAGCCGCACCGCCGACAGTCGTGACACCCGTTGTCGCCGAACCGGCCGCCAAAGGCGTCAAAGGTGCAAAACCAGGTAAACCGGCAAAACCCACCAAGCCCCCGGAAATGCCCGACGATTAAAGATTCATTTGAACAACTCCAAACCTGTGGCGAGGGAGCTTGCTCCCGCTCGGCTGCGTAGCAGTCGTGAATTCAGGCGGCGCGGTCATTCTGAAAGATTTTGGCGGCAGGTTTGGGGCCGCTTCGCAGCCCAGCGGGAGCAAGCTCCCTCGCCACAGCTTTGCGCCAACGCGGTTACCAGGTGTAGCGATAACTGACTGTCACAGGCCAAGGCTGTTCGATGTTGCTGCCTTTGGTGTAGCCCGCCTCGGCGAAGAAGTTGTGCTGTTCAGTTGCCGTGATGGTTGTGATTTGATGGATGTGATCGGGCGACGATAGCAGGCGCAGTGAAGATGATGGGCGACCTTAATGGGTCGCCCTTTTTTTGCTGCGCAGATCTGTAGCAGCTGCCGAGCCTGCGAGGCTGCGTTCGGCTCGGTCCGCGCTCGGGCGAAGCAGTCGTGAAATCAGGCACTGCGGTCTATCAGGTAAACCGCGTGCGCAGAATTGGCGACTGCTTCGCAGCCGAACGGGGATAAATCCCCTCGCCACAGCGCGTTGCTCGGCAGCTGCTACAAAAAACGCGTGCTCCGCGGGGGAGATGTGTTGATTTCATTGGTCTCGGAAATTTCCTGCAAGTCCTGTCGGACTTCATGAACTGGTTTCTGTCAGAGCGCGTCGTTAGCCTTTGTCAGCCACCGCAAAACTCGCGGTCGGACGTGGGAGTCCGCAACACTGAGGGATCCAGGGACGAACAATACCAATGACCAAAAAAGGAGCCTCGTCTATGAAGAAGTTCGGCAAAAATGATGCGCAAGGCACAACCGATGCCAGTCACCTGAGGCTTGTACGGCTTGGCGATACGACCGGGCGCGACACCAGCATTCGTGTGCGCAAGCCCAGACGTTCCGTCCCGATCAGCGAGATCTTGTCTGTTGCCCCGGGCGTCGACACCATTACCCTCTTGCGTCAGGCCAGCGAAACCCTTGCTTCCCTGAATGCCGTGATTGCAAATTTTGCCGGCAAGCTGGATGGCTCGAACCGTATTGTGCTCGGGGCGATTCAGCAGTTGGCGGGGATTGCGGAGTTGTTGGTAAAGCAGGCTCGGGACAATCTTGATTCGGGGAACGATGGGCCTGACGTTCAGCCGCCGACTCGGCATTGAGCCGACGTAATAACGAAAATGGGCGACCTCAAAGGAGGTCGCCCATTTTTATTGCCAACATTGACCCCCTGTGGCGAGGGAGCTTGCTCCCGTTGGGTGGCGCAGCCGCCCCAAAACAATTCAGCACGGTTCATCAAATATACCGAGGTCGTCGGTTTTGGGGCCGCTTCGCAGCCCAACGGGAGCAAGCTCCCTCGCCACAGTTAAGCAGCGTGGTTTATTCAGTCAGGGCGCTCAGTATTTTGTGGGCGATTTTGATTCGCTCCGCATTCGGGTAATTCTTGTTCGCCAGGATAACGATGCCGATGTCTTTCGACGGCACGAACGCGACATAAGCACCGAAACCGCCCGTTGACCCGGTCTTGTTGAACCATGCCGTGTCTTTCGCAGGTTGCGGCGGGTTCAGCCACTTCACTTCATGCGCCTGCATCGCCATTTCCGTCGAGTTGCCACTGAGCAAGGTATCGAGGCTGACCGGATAGTTGTAGTGCTCCCAACCCAACCCTTGCGTCATCTCGCCCACGGTGTAATAGCCGCTGTGAGTGAGAGCGATCGCTTGCTGCAATGGCTTCTCCAGTGTCGCCGGTTTCAGGTTCGCTTCAACATACCGAAGCAGATCCGCAGCACTGGTCTTCACCCCGTACGCCTCCGAATCCAGCGCTCCCGGGCTCACCCGCACCGGTTTGCCGTCCTTGCCGTAACCCTGGGCGTAAAGCGCCATCTGATCCTGCGGCACCTTGAGGTAGGTGTGCTTGAGCCCGAGTTTCGGCAACAGAGTCTTTTCCATCAATTCATCGAACGGCTGGCCCATGCTTTTGGCCGCCAGGTAACCGGACAGCCCCAGGCTGGGGTTCGAATACTGACGGTGGGTGCCCGCTGCATACACAGGTTTCCACTGCTTGAAATAGGCGAGCATTTTGTCTTGATGATCGGCCTCATCGGGGAACTGCAGCGGCAGCCCGCCCGCAGTGTAAGTGCCGAGTTGCAACACGCTGATGTTGTCGAACGCACTGCCTTTCAACTCAGGCCACACCTGGCTGGCCCGGTCAGACCAAGACAGTTTGCCGCTGGCCTGGGCGTAAGCAGCCAACGTGGTGGCAAAGGTTTTACTCACCGAACCGATTTCAAAAAGCGTGTCCTTGCTGACCTCTTTACCGTCCTCTTTCGAGGCCACGCCGTAGTTAAAGTAATGCTGCTGACCATTCACGGTGATCGCGACCGCGACGCCAGGGATATTCTCCTGCTGCATCACCGGCCCGATGGCGGCTTTGACCAAAGCGTCGAGTTGATCGTCGGATTTTGTTGCGGCCATACAGTGACTTGCACCGAGCAATAGGGCGAAAACGCTGAAGGACGCCAGTCTTGGCAGATGAAATTTGTACATGATTGGAACCACTCTCCATGAGTTGCCATTACTTTACCCGCTACACTCCGAACGGATTTCAAAACCGGACGGCTAACGGTCGCGCCAAATCTAGGCAGTCGAACGACAATCGACAAACGACGATATTTCGGGTTAGCCATTAGAAAAATTTGGGAGTGGGCATGATTCGTCCTCATCTGCCGCTGAATGCGTTGCGCGCCTTCGAGGCTTCCGCACGCCATTTGAGCTTCACTCGGGCGGCGGTGGAGCTGTTCGTGACGCCGGCGGCGGTCAGTCATCAAGTCAAAAGCCTCGAAGCCCAGCTTAACGTAACCTTGTTCAAACGCTTGCCCCGCGGGCTGATGCTGACCAGTGAAGGGGAAACCTTACTGCCGGTATTGCGCGAGTCCTTCGACCGGATTGCCGAAACCCTTGAGCGATTTGAGGGCGGGCATTTTCGTGAAGTGTTGACCGTGGGCGCCGTGGGGACATTTGCAGTGGGTTGGCTGTTGCCGCGGCTGGCGGACTTCCAGTCGAAACATCCGTACATAGATTTGCGCCTGTCGACCAACAACAACCGGGTGGACGTGGCCGCCGAAGGGCTGGATTACGCCATCCGGTTCGGCGCAGGAGCCTGGCACGGGATTGAAGCTTCAAAGCTGATTGAGGCGCCGTTGTCGGTGCTCTGCGTTCCGGAAATCGCCGGGCAGTTGCAAGAACCCGCCGACCTGCTCAAGCAGACGCTGTTGCGTTCCTACCGCACGGACGAGTGGCCCGAGTGGTTTCTGGCCGCCGGGTTGCCGGCCAATACGCCGCCACCCAAGAGCATCGTGTTCGACTCCTCGCTCGCCATGATGGAGGCGGCGTTACAGGGCGCCGGCATCGCCCTGGCGCCGCCACTGATGTTCGCCAGGCAACTGGCGGCAGGGGCGATCGAGCAACCGTTCGACATCGGCATCACCACCGGCAGCTATTGGCTGACGCGCTTGCAATCGCGCCCCGAAACGTCGGCGATGACCATGTTCAAGGAGTGGCTGCTGCAAGCGTCGGGCTGATACAAAAACCTGTGGGAGCGTTTCGAGGGGATTAGCGCACAAGACACGGCCGTTTGTTATCGAACTTCCAACCCGGAATCAGGAACTGCATGGCCACGCTGTCATCCCGCGCGCCCAGTCCCATGCCTTTGTACAGCTCATGGGCCTTGGCCAACTGATCCAGATCCAGCTCAACCCCCAACCCCGGTTTCTTCGGAACCTGCACGCAACCACCGACAATTTGCAGTGGAGCCTTGGTCAGGCGCTGGCCGTCCTGCCAGATCCAGTGCGTGTCGATCGCCGTGATTTCACCCGGCGCCGCCGCCGCGACATGGGTGAACATCGCCAGGGAAATATCGAAGTGATTGTTGGAGTGCGAGCCCCAGGTCAGGCCCCATTCGTGGCACATCTGCGCCACGCGAACCGAACCCTGCATGGTCCAGAAGTGCGGGTCGGCCAGCGGAATGTCCACCGATTGCAACTGGATCGCGTGGCCCATTTCCCGCCAGTCGGTGGCGATCATGTTGGTCGCGGTTTTCAGGCCTGTGGCGCGACGGAACTCAGCCATCACTTCGCGGCCCGAGTAACCGTTTTCTGCCCCGCACGGGTCTTCGGCGTAAGCGAGCACATGATGCTGATCGCGGCACAGCCGAATGGCTTCCTTGAGTGACCACGCACCATTGGGGTCGAGCGTGATGCGTGCATCGGGAAAGCGTTCTGCCAATGCGGTGACCGCTTCGATTTCCTCGTCGCCACTGAGCACGCCGCCCTTGAGTTTGAAGTCCTTGAAACCGTAACGGGCGTGCGCGGCTTCGGCGAGGCGCACCACGGCGTCGGCGGTCATGGCTTTCTCGTGGCGTACGCGGAACCAGTCGTTGTCGGCGTCCGGTTCGCTGCGATAAGCCAGATCGGTTTCGGTGCGATCACCGACATAAAACAGATAACCGAGCATCTTCACTTCGTCGCGCTGCTGGCCTTCGCCAAGCAGGGCCGCGACCGGTACATCCAGATGCTGGCCGAGCAAGTCGAGGAGGGCAGCTTCCAGGCCCGTGACCGCGTGAATGGTGATGCGCAGGTCAAACGTCTGCAAACCACGACCGCCGGCATCGCGATCGGCGAAGGTTTGACGCACCTGATTGAGGATCTTCTGATACGTACCGATCGGGCTGCCGACCACCAGCGAACGTGCGTCTTCCAGCGTCTGGCGAATACGTTCGCCACCCGGCACTTCGCCGACCCCGGTGTGACCGGCGTTGTCTTTGAGGATCACGATGTTGCGAGTGAAAAACGGGCCGTGGGCGCCGCTCAGATTGAGCAGCATGCCGTCGTGACCAGCCACCGGAACCACCTGCATGCTGGTGATGATCGGGGCTTTGGCGGTGTCTTGTGGGTTCATTTTCTTGTCCTTCAAAAACAGTGGTTCAGGCGTGATTGGGCGCGGGTTTGCCCAGTGCAACGGCAGGTGCGGTTTTCGGTGTATTGCGCGCGGCGAAGACAATGATCGCGGCGATGATCGACGTCGCGGCCAAACCATACAGTCCGCCCTGAATCGAGCCGGTGTGTTCTTCGAGAAGACCGAACGTGGTCGGTGCAACGAAGCCGCCAAGGTTGCCCACCGAGTTGATCAGCGCGATCACGCCCGCCGCGATTCGCGCATCCAGATAGGCCTGAGGGATCGGCCAGAACAGTGACGATGCAGACTTGAAGCCCAGCGCCGCGAAGCAGATCGCAACGAAGGCAAAGACCGGTCCGCCAGTGGTGGACATGAACATCCCGGCCGCCGCGATCAGCAGCGCAGCGGCGACCCAGGCCTGCTGGTTTTTCCATTTCGCCGACAGCGAAGCGAAGGCGTACATGCCGACGATCGACAGCAACCAAGGGATCGAGTTGAACAACCCGACCTGAACGTCGCTGAGGTCGCCCATCTTCTTGATGATGCTCGGCAGCCAGAAGGTCGCGGCGTAAATAGTCAGCTGGATGAAGAAGTAGATCAGGCAGAACAGGATGATCTGCCGATCCTTGAGCAGCGTGCCCAGCGACGGCTTGACCGGTGTCGCAGCTTCGCGGGCCAGTTGCTCGTCATCGATGGCTTTGACCAGCGCATCTTGTTCGGCGCGGGTCAGCCATTTGGCGTCGTGGGGTTTGGAATCCAGCCAGAACCACACGAACACGCACAGCCCCACGGAGAACATCCCTTCAATGAAATACATCCACTGCCAGCCGTGCATGCCGAATCCGCTGATCTGCAACAGCAACCCGGACAACGGACCGGAGATCAGCGAGGCAATGGCCGAACCGCTGAGGAAAATCGCAATCGCCTTGCCGCGCTCGACACCCGGCAACCAGCGCGTGAAGTAATAAATCACCCCGGGAAAGAACCCGGCTTCCGCTACGCCCAGCAGGAATCGCAGGATGTAAAAGTGGGTTTCGTTCTGGATGAAGGCCATGCACGCAGCAACCAGGCCCCAGGTCAGCATGATGCGGGTCAGCCAGATGCGTGCGCCGACTTTTTGCAGAAGGATGTTGGAGGGGACTTCAAACAGCGCGTAACCGATGAAAAACAGACCTGCGCCCAAGCCGTAGGCGGCAGCACCAATGCCCAGGTCGTGTTCCATGTGGGCGCGGACGAAGCCGATGTTCACCCGGTCAATGTAATTGACGATGAACATGATCACGAACAGCGGCAGGACATGACGTTTGACTTTCGAGATGGCGGACTTCAGGACCGAATCGGCGCCATCGTGCATCCCGGAAATGGATGTATTCACTTGGTTTTCTCCCACTGATTATTTTTATGCGGGGTGTAGCGGAGTGTTGCGATGTTGATAGACATCATACAACTAGTTTTTTTTGACCTGCAAGCGTTCTTGTCCAACAAAATGGAGCTAATTCTCAGATTCTTTATTATTTTTGAGGTTTTGCTTGCTCTGTTAGGTGGAGGTTTATCGGCAGTTGTTGAGTGTTGTCATACAAGTAGAGCGTTTTTTCTTGAGATTCCAGTCGGGCACGGTGCTACGATTCCGTCAGCACTGCTTATGGATGATCACCATGCAAGAAGACTTCGACGCGCCCGCGCGCAAGCGCACCCATAACCTGGCCCATGACCTGGTGGCCAAGCTGAGCCAAAGCATCTTGCTCGGGCAAATGTTGCCGGGAGACAAGCTGCCGTCGGAGAACACGATTGTTCAGGAGCACGGGGTCAGCCGTACGGTGGTGCGTGAGGCGATCTCGAAATTGCAGGCTTCAGGCCTGGTGGAAACCCGTCACGGCATCGGCACCTTTGTGCTGGAGCGCGCACCGGAACAGGGGTTGCGGTTGAATGTCGATACCGCACTGGGGGTGCGCAGCATTCTGGAGTTGCGCATGGGCCTGGAAACCCAGGCCGCGGCGCTGGCGGCGAGTCGTCGCACCGATCATCAGTTACTGCAGATGCGCGAAGCGCTCGATGATTATCAAAGCCTGCTCGCCAACAACGACAGCTGCGTCGAGGCCGACAAGCGCTTCCACCTGCTGATCGCCGAGGCCACCGGCAACGTGTGCTTCACCGAAATCATGCAGCACTTGGGCAGCGCCATGATTCCCCGGACCCGCGTCAATGCCGCCGAGCGTGGTGCGGCGGATCTGAGCAAGCTGGGGCAATTGGCAAACCTTGAGCATGAGGCGATTCTCAACGCGATCAAACGGCAAGACCCGGACGCCGCGCGCGCCGCCATGTGGCTGCACCTGACCAACAGCCGAGACCGGTTTTCGGCGGGCAGCTGACGACCGTTTGTCCATTCGATAGCACGCCATCCGGGCGCTCGCTTCCAACGAGTACGGCCCAGATTTGCTGGACCTCATCAATGAGGTGCGTCATGGCTAACGACTCAATGTTCCAGGGTGGAACACCCGATACCGACCCCACCAGACCCATGCCCGGCACCGATGAGCCGACACTGGATCAAGATGCTCCGCCCGGCAGGGACCCTTCGCTGGACCCGGCTGCCGCAGACGCTGATCGACCTGAAGACTGGAAGGATCCAGCCGCTGATGAGGACGTGCCGCCAGCGGATGAGCCAACCCCTTTATCCGATGACAGGCGATAAAAAGAACCCGGCCAATGTGCCGGGTTTTTCTTTATTCCTCGGCCTTGATCAGCGTTACGAGACTCGATGTGCCCCCTCGACCGGACGAGGACGCAAAGAAGTAAGCGTAGTCTTCAAGGTAGTAAATCTTGCTGTCGAGTTCGAGTTTCTGGCCAAGGTCAAACTGGCAGCGCAATTCTTTGGCAGCGCCTTTCAATTCGCTGTTGACCTGGGCGGCGTCAAGCACGCGCTGCACGGTGCAGCGCACACTTTCCAGGTTCATTTTTTCACCGTCGATGTTGCTTCGTTCCCGCTTGGTGGCGTGCAGTTCCAGCGACGCACCGACCGGCATGCGCTGCCAGTCTCCGGTGAAACTCAATTGCCGGGTGTCGGTGACTTTGTATCTCGGTGGTCCGCGCTTGCTGTCGGTGTGCGAGGATTGTTCTGCCAGAGGCAACAAGCCCCTGAAACTGACGGTGTACCCGTCGGATGGAGCCTTGTCCCGATGCTCGCGCAATTGTCCGCTTTGAGCGTCGGTGTCGAACACCAACGTGGCCTCCGCGCTCGATTTCGATAGGTAAAAGTGTGTGATATTGAGTTTCGACACCGTGCGCTTGAGTGTCCGGCTGGGGGGCGCAAGTTTTAAGTCGGCGATGGCCTTCAGGACCGAAGCGGGGACAGGTTCTATCTGATAGCTCAGCGCACGTTTCTCGCGGGCGGCGTATACCGGCAGCGTCGAGCGCTGCGATGGCGCGCTGCACGCGGCGTTCAGCAGGGTCTGGGTGTCCGCGAGGCCTTGGGCGAAGACTTGTTGCGGCGGGTCGTTGAGCACTCCGCCCATGGATATCCGATTGTTCGGGCCGAGCTGGAATGAGCTCAGCACCCGATAGGTCTTGCGTGCGCAATCGACTTCATAACGCTCGCGAATCTGCCCGAACAGTTGCAGGTCGGGCTTGTCGCTGAGCAGCGCGGGGTCATCGAATCCACCCCAGAACCGGCTGATGTTGCCCTCGGTTTTCAGGCTGTTGATGTCGATCATCACCCAGCGTGCTGTTTCGTTGCGATGGACAATGCGCCAGTCCGACGGTGCCGTGCGCGCACAGGCTTTGACAAACTCTGGCTTGCTGGCCAGCGTGGCTGCCAGTTCTTTGGGAATCGGTAGCGTCAGCGGTGTGTGCTCGGGACTGCCAGCAAACATCGTGAGCCGGAAATTGTCGAGAAACAGCAGTTTGACATCCGGCACCTTGCAGTCCGCTTGCAGCTGCACAACGCTCGGTACGCCATCGCGAGTGTAAGCCGGGGTATGAACCTGATAGCTGAGCGTATCGCCGTTACGCATCACTGAGTTGTCCAGTGGCGTTTTATTAAACACTTCTTGCACAGTCAGAACCGGCTGCCGGTACGGCGGTGGGGTGGGTGTCGGTGGTGGCGGGCTGGCGCAGCCGGACAATATCCCTAGCACACAGGCAGCAGCGAAACGGTTCATAAGCAATTCCAGGCGATGACGTCACGTTCATGTGAACAGAGGACGTCGGCATCGCAGGGCATTTCTTTAATCGTGCATTGCTGGCAGTCATGGCCGGGCGCGCTGCGCGGGGATCACAGCGGGGCGCCGCTCCAGATTCAACGCCAGCACACTGATCAGCACCACCAGTGCACCGATCCCGATCATCAACGTCGGCTGCTCACCCAAGGCAAACGCCGCAATGGCCATGGCGGTCGGCGGAATCAGGTACAGCGTCATGGTCGCCCGACTCAGGTCGATGTGGGCCAGCACAAATGCCCAGGCGAGATAGGCGAGGGCGCTGGGAAATACGCCCAATGCCAACACCGCCCATTGCACGGGCATCGGTGCGCTGACGACCTTGCCGGCCAACCCCGGCAGATAAATCAGCAACAACGCCGTGCCCGACCAGACCGTGTAACAGACCAGCGTCAAACCGTCGTAGCGCCCGGAATGATGCTTCTGCAAGGCGAAGTAAAAACTCCAGGACACCGCCGCCAGCAAGATCAGCAACCCGTGCGCATCGATACTGCCCAGCCCGCGATCACCGGCTACCACAATCACCACGCCGATCAATCCCGATAAAACACATCCCCAACGCCAGGCGCTGACCCGGTCCTTGAACACGAACCGCGCGAGCAAGGTACTGAACAATGGCGTCGATTGCGCCAACACACTGGAAGCGCCGGCGCTGACACTTTGCTGGCCGATGTTCAGGGCGACGTGGTGCAGGCTCACGGCAAAGAAGCCGAGGACAAAAAGTAACGGCAGATCCCGAAGCTTCGGCAAGCTGATGCCTTTGAACGCAGCAACGACCGCCATAAAGACCGAGGCAATCAGAAAGCGCAGCAGTGCCAGGTGACCGGGGTCATAGGCCTGCAAACCGATGTGGATGCCAGTCGGTGAGTAACCCCAGCAGGCGACGACAAACACCATGGCCAGGAGAATTTTGAGGGTGTGCGTGGAGGGCTTCATGGTCGATCACCGGTGGGTTTAAGCACCGAGTATCGGAAGTCGAACCGTTCGCCACAACTGACTTATACTGCGTCAACTGTTCACTTTGGGTGATGTATGGAATTGGCGCAGATTCGCATGTTCAAGACCGTCGCCGACGTCCGCAGCATCGCCCGGGCGGCGGAGCTGTTGCATTGCGTGCCGTCAAACATCACGGCGCGCATCAAGTCGCTGGAAGCGGAGTTGGGTGTGGCGCTGTTTCTTCGCGAGGGACGAGGTTTGCGCATCAGCCCGGCGGGGCAGACGTTCCTGACTTACGCTTCGAAGATTCTGGCGTTGACCGTTGAAGCCAAGCGCGCGGTGGACCCTTCGGCCGAACCGTCCGGGCCGTTGCGCATTGGCGCCATCGAGTCCTCGGCCACCGGTCGCCTGCCGCGTCTGCTGGCGAAGTTTCACAAGCGTTATCCCGGCGTCGCGCTGGAACTGACCACCGGCACATGGAGCCAACTGCTCGATGACACCCTCAACCATCGACTCGACGGCGCAATCGTCGCGGTGGATGTCGAGCGCTCGCAACTCAAGCGCACGCCGATGTACCGCGAAGAGCTGCTGCTGATTGCCTCGACATCCCTGGGGCCAGTGCGCGATATCACGGATTTGCAGGACAAGACCGTGTTCATGTGGCCGCAGGGCTGTCCTTACCGGGCGGCGCTTGAGCATTGGTTGTTGCGCCAGGGGCAGGCGCTGCCGATTGTCAGCCTGGCCAGTTATGGGGCGATTGTCGGGTGCGTCAGTGCCGGCGCCGGGGTCGCGCTGGTGCCCAAAGGCGTGTTCGATCAGTACGCCAAAGGGGCGGGGTGCGCGGGGTTTGAGTTTCCTGAGCTGACGGCCATCGACAACCTGTTTTACTGGCATGCAAACGCCGGGGTTCACCCGGCGCGGGAAGCGTTTGTGGCGATGTTGCGTGAGGAGTTCGCTTAGCCGATTACCGGTAGCGATCTTGCTCGCGCAAACCGTTCAATGCTGGAGCAAGGAGAGTCATGGCGCTGTCGGTCGCAAAAAGTCCACGAGGCTAATCGGCTTGCCGACGGGGTTCATTAATCTGGATCTATGCTTGATGAACAAACGGATGGCACTCGCGCGAACCGTGGCGGACTAAGCATCAGCACCGCTCTTCACGAGAAGGGCATTGCTCCTGCGCACTGACATGGATCGGACATGAACGAAGAGACCGTACAAAACAAATCGCTGGTGATCTTGCTTGGGGTGGTCACTGCCGCCTTCATCTGGATTTTGCTGCCGTTCTACGGCGCGGTGTTCTGGGCGGTAATCCTCGGGATTCTGTTCGCACCGCTGCAGCGCCGGATACAACTGAAGTTCGGCTGGCAGCGCAACTTCACATCGCTGCTGACCCTGAGCGTCTGTCTGGTGAGCGCAATTCTGCCGGTGATCATCCTCAGTATCTTGCTGGTCCAGGAAGGGGCCACGCTTTACAAGAGTATCGAAAGCGGCGAGCTGGACATCGCCGGGTACGTGACGCATTTCAAACACAGCTTGCCGCCGTACTTCCAGCATTTGCTTGATCGGGCCGGCGTCGGTGAGCTGGACGGGCTGCGGGAGAAAATCATCAAGAGTGCGGTGACGGGCAATGAGTTTGTCGCCACGCAAGTCTTCAGTTTCGGTCAGGGTACGTTCGATTTTGTAGTGGGCTTTTTCATCATGTTGTACTTGCTGTTCTTCTTCCTGCGAGACGGCGCTGAACTGGCCCGTAAAGTTCGCGCCGCCATACCGCTGCAGGAACACCAGAAACGCCGTTTGCAGCTCAAGTTCAATCGCGTGGTCCGGGCGACCGTAAAGGGCAACCTGCTGGTGGCAATCACGCAGGGCGCGCTGGGCGGTTTGATTTTCTGGTTTCTGGACATCCCGAGCGCGTTGCTCTGGGCAGTATTGATGGCGTTTCTATCGCTGTTGCCGGCGGTGGGGGCGGGGATTGTATGGGCACCGGTAGCGGCGTTTTTCCTGTTCACCGGAGCGATCTGGCAGGGGGTGGTGCTGGCGTTGTTTGGTGTGTTCGTGATCGGGCTGGTGGATAACGTGCTGCGCCCGATCCTGGTGGGCAAGGATACGAAGATGCCGGACTATCTGATCCTGATCTCGACCTTGGGCGGTCTGGCGATTTTCGGCCTGAACGGCTTTGTCATCGGGCCGCTGATCGCGGCGCTGTTCATGTCGAGCTGGGCCATCTTCATCGAAACCAAGCCAAGGGTGCAGCTGCCTTAGGCGCTGAGCTGCCCCTGGCCGATTCGTTGCGACAGTGCCTGGGCGGCCGGCAGCGAGGTGAGCGGTCCGCTGATCGGTTCGCCGTCCTGCACCAGATACCAACAGGCGAGCAATCCTAGCTCTCTGAGCGGTGCGGGAACGGCGCTGCCGATAACGGACATGATTTGAACCTGGGACATAAGTACCTCCATCGATCTATGGAGCTACCTTACGGACCTGCCTCTTGGACGGACAATCAACACTTTCGATAGTCGTCATTGACGCGAGTGAGTGTTGGGCTCAGTCGACCACCAGATCAAGCATATGGACCACTTCCTGCTCGTTGAGCAGGCCTTTGCGCACCAGGTTTTCTGCCAGCAGCGAAAGAAACTTGGCGCTGCGATGGCCTTCCAGGTGCTTGAGTTCGGTCAGCGCGTTGTACACCTTGCTGGAAGTGCACAAGCCGACAATGCGGTGCGGGTTTTGCGTGGGCATGAGGTCGTCCTTGTTTTTATCAACCTGTTGTTTACGGACCGGTCCAAGCTTGCGGACCTGGCATGACATAAATATGACCGTTTTCCCCGATACGGGGGAAGGGCGGTCGAGTCAATCTTGCCAACTTGAACCGTAATCACTGTCCCGACAGCGACCTTGACGCGATTTTTCCAGACCTTTGCCGACGAACGGTCACAAAAAAGCCCCGCTGATAAGGCGGGGCCTGATGAGTCTGTTACCAGCGACCATAACCGTGGGGAGGGCCGTAGTAACCGCGCGGTGGACCGTAATAACCACGTGGCGGGCCGTAGTAGACGGGCGGCGGTGCGTAGTAGACCGGTTGCTGCACGTAGACCGGCGCCGGCTGGTAATAAACCGGTGGCGGCTGTTGTATATAGACCGGCTGTGGCTGGGCGTAGACCGGTTGCTGTACGTAGACCGGCCGGTTGCTGTTGATGATGGCCGAGCCGACGATTGCCGAACCAACGATCGCGCCAAATACCGCTGGACCCTGCCAACCGTGACCGCCGCCAGCCTCTGCCTGCCCTGTGATAGCAAGAGCGCCGAGCAGCAAGGCAACTGTGGGGATTTTACGGATCATGATAATTCCTCGGTTCTTCGACCCGGCGCTTGCGTCTGCAATAGACCCAAGGATTGTCGCGGGGATACCTCTAAGACAGCGTTTTTTTGAAAATCAGCACAGCCGTTGGGTAAATTTTGTGTAAGGTCTGTACCGGCTTCCTGACGGTCCCGCGATACCTCGCGCAGACACGTCGTCATGATCGAACAGACCCGATGGATTGGCTAATCCCGTCCATCTGAAAGTGCTTATAGAAGGAGAAGTTTCATGCAGATGAATCCCAACAGAGACACCCAGCTGTGCATGTCGCTGTCCGGACGTCCCGGCAACTTCGGCCTGCGGTTTCATAATCATCTGTATGAACAGTTGGGCCTGAATTTCTACTACAAGGCGTTCAGCAGTCAGGATCTGCCGGGTGCCGTTGGCGGCATTCGAGCATTGGGCATTCGTGGTTGTGGCGTGTCGATGCCGTTCAAGGAAGCCTGTATTGCACTGGTTGATGAACTGGATGCTTCCGCCGCGGCCATTCAATCGATCAATACCATCGTCAACACTGATGGCCACCTCAAGGCTTACAACACCGATTACATCGCCATCGCCCAGTTACTGGAAACCCATCAGGTGTCGAAGGAGTCGACCTTTGCCCTGCGCGGCAGCGGCGGCATGGCCAAGGCTGTGGCCAGTGCCTTGCGCGATGGCGGCTATAAAAACGGCCTGATCGTGGCCCGTAACGAGCGCGCCGGGCGGGCGTTGGCTGAATCGCTGGGTTATCGGTGGCAGGCGGAGCTGGGCGCTGAGCGTCCGCAGATGCTGATCAACGTCACGCCGATCGGCATGAGCGGCGGGCCGGAGGCCGATCAGCTGGCGTTCGATGCTGAAACCATTGCTGCTGCCGAGACTGTCTTCGATGTGGTGGCGATTCCCTCGGAGACACCACTGATCGTGCGCGGTCGGGCCGAGGGTAAGCGGGTGATTACCGGGCTGGAAGTGATCGCGATCCAGGCGCTGGAGCAATTTGTCCTGTACACCGGCGTGCGGCCGACGGATGAGCAGTTCAAGAAAGCGGTGGAGTTTGCTCGGGGTTGATCCTTCAGATTATTGGTTGGCTGTACTGTCCTCATCGTGAGCAGGCTCGCTCCCACAAGGGATCTGCGTCGTACACACATTTTGTGTCCGACACAGACCCTGTGGGAGCGAGCCTGCTCGCGATGGGCGCACCTCGGTCCCCTGGCATGCCCAATCAGGTGCCGCACATTTCCCCGCCTATACTCCCCGCCAGCAAGCAAAGACTTGCCGCCCCAACAAACAAAACCGTGACCGAGGTTCCCATGCATCCCCCCATCCTCAACCTGCATCAGGTCGAACTCGAATCATTGCCCGAAGCCCTGGCGCCCACCGGTGAAACCGCCGGCCGCTATCAACAGCGGATAGCCCGCGTCGGTCAGCAGCTGGGTGCACAAAAGCTCGGTTATCGGTTGTACGTGCTGGAACCGGGCATGCGTGGCAGCCCGTTTCACAGTCATCGGGTCAACGAGGAGATGTTTTACGTGGTGGCCGGGGAAGGGGAGGTTCGGCTCGGTACCGAGCGTTTTCCGATTCGCGCCGGTGATGTGATCGCCTGCCCGCCGGGCGGTCCTGAAGCGGCGCACCAGATCATCAACACCAGCAATGACGAGCTGCGCTACCTGGCGGTCAGCACCCAGCAATCACCGGAGATTTGCGAGTACCCGGATTCCGGCAAATACGCGGTGATGGATGACTTCAAGATCGACGCCGAAGGCAATGCCACAGGCTTCGTCGCCATCGCCCGGCCGGGCGATGGCGTGGATTATTGGGATGGCGAATAACCTTCCAGACATGGCGCAGACCCCTGTAGCAGCTGCCGAGCCTGCGAGGCTGCGTTCGGCTGCGCAGCAGTCGTGAAGTCATGCTCTGCGGTGTGTCAGGTAAACCTTGCTTACCAGGTTTACGACTGCTGCGCAGCCGAACGCAGCCTCGCGCTGCTCGGCAGCTGCTACAGAGATCGTGGTGGTTATTCGAGGCGGGCCAGGCGTTCTTCCAGCGCTGCGATCCGCGCTTCCAGCTCTTCGATCCGCTCAACCGACACGCCGCTGCCGGCGCCGCGTTCGGCCGGGTTTTGTCGGGCGGCGAGGATGACCTCGATATCCGCCGGATCCCCCAACGCATGCATGTAACGGTCTTCGCGCTGCCCGGCCTGACGCGGTATCAACAACGCCAGCCCACGAGCAATCAATCGTTCCAGCTGATGCACCACCTGTTCGGCGTCTTCAAAATCATGCATGCGGCCGCTGCGGGTCAGCAGTTCATTGACCGTCTGCGGACCGCGCAGAAACAGCAGGCCCGCCAGAATCACCTGGGCCGGCACCAGTTCCAGTGCCTTGTCGACCTTATGCTCCCAGCGGTCGGCCCGGCTGCCCATCACCAGCTTGGTAAAGCCGCGACCTTCGAGGGCGCGCAGGCTCTGGCCGACCTGACCCTGGGTGAGGTTCATCACCGGTTCGCGGCTGGTTTTCTGGTTGCAGGCAATCACCAGCGCATTGAGGGTCAGCGGATAGGTTTCCGGGCTGGTGGCCTGTTTCTCGATCAAAGAGCCCAGAATGCGGATTTCCGTGCTGTTGAGCCGCGGCTCGTCGAAGGTCGTTTCTTGCTCAGTGCTCATCGCGCTTTTCCCTTTGCCGTGAAAGCATGCAGTCGAAGCCGCCTAGCCTAATCCTTGCTGGATAAAAGACAAGCCGCAGGAGGGGCGGGCATGGCTATAATCGGCCCACGTTTCCCTCCTGTCACCACACGAGACTGTCATGACTATTTCCCTGTACGCCGCTTCTGTTCCTGTTTTCAAACAAATGCTCAACGCCCTGAGCGACGTTCTGAACAAGGCCGAAGCCCACGCTACTGCCAAGAACATTGACCCGAACGCTTTCCTGCAAGCCCGTTTGTACCCGGATATGTTCCCGCTGGTGCGTCAGGTGCAGATCGCCGTTGATTTCGCCAAAGGCGTCTCCTCGCGCCTGGCCGAAATCGAAGTGCCGAAATACGACGACACCGAAACCACCTTCGCTGAACTGCAAGCCTTGATCGCCAAGGTTCTGGCCTACATCGGCGAGATCAAGCCTGAACAGATCGACGGCAAGGAAGGCATCGAGATCGTGACCCGTCCAGGCACACCGAAAGAGAAGCGCTTCAGTGGCCAGGCTTACCTGCTGAGCTACGGCCTGCCGCAGTTCTTCTTCCACGTCACCACCACCTACGCACTGCTGCGTCACAACGGCGTGGAAGTGGGCAAGCGCGATTACATGGGCGCGTTCTAAACCGCTCAGGTACAAAAAAGCCCCCGCAGCCTGAGGTTGCGGGGGCTTTTTCATGGATGCACATTGTTCATTTGCACCGCAGATCCTGTAGGAGTGAGCCGGCTCCGGGCGGCGTTCCGACGATGAGGGCCTTACATTTAACATTGATGTTGGCTGACAGTGCGCTATAGCGAGCAGGCTCACTCCTACAGGGTTAAGTGTTACGCCAGGCGTTCTGCTTTTGCTTCTTCACCAAGGCAAGCGGCGGCAGTGAACAGCACGTCAGTGGACGAGTTCAGCGCAGTCTCCGCAGAATCCTGCAGCACACCAATAATGAAGCCGACCACCACCACCTGCATGGCGATTTCACTCGGAATACCAAACAGGCTGCACGCCAGCGGAATCAGCAACAACGAACCACCGGCCACGCCGGAAGCGCCGCACGCACAGATCGCCGCCACCACACTGAGCAGAATGGCGGTCGGGATGTCCACGGCGATGCCCAGGGTATGCACGGCCGCCAGCGTCAGCACGGTAATGGTGATCGCCGCGCCGGCCATGTTGATGGTCGCACCCAGCGGGATCGATACCGAATAAGTATCTTCATGCAGGCCCAGACGCTTGCTCAATTCCAGGTTGACCGGAATGTTCGCCGCCGAGCTGCGGGTGAAGAACGCGGTGATGCCGCTTTCACGCAGGCACATCAGCACCAGCGGGTACGGGTTGCGACGCAGTTTCCAGAACACAATCATCGGGTTCATCACCAACGCCACAAACAGCATGCAGCCCAGCAGCACGGCCAGCAGATGTGCGTAGCCAATCAACGCGCCGAAGCCAGACGTGGCGAGGGTCGACGCGACGAGGCCGAAGATCCCCAGCGGCGCGAATCGAATGACCAGGCGCACGATCAGCGTCACGCCATTGGACAAGTCGCCGAGCACCTCGCGGGTGGTGTCACCGGCATGGCGAATCGCAATGCCCATGCCAATCGCCCAGGCCAGAATGCCGATGAAATTGGCGTTCATCAGCGCACTGACCGGGTTGTCGACCACGCTGAGCAGCAGACTTTGCAGCACTTCACTGATGCCACCCGGTGCCGTCACCGCGATGTCTTGGGTGGACAGCACCAGACTGGACGGGAACATCATGCTCGCAACCACCGCGACCACCGCGGCGGCAAAAGTACCCAGCAGGTACAAAAACAGAATTGGCCGGATGTGGGTTTCCTGGCCGTGCTTATGGTTGGCGATCGACGCCATGACCAGCACGAACACCAGAATCGGCGCGACAGCTTTCAGTGCCGAAACGAAGACCTTGCCGATGAACGCCGTGGACTTCGCCACGTCCGGCGCAAACAGCGCCAAGGCAATCCCGGCGATCAGGCCGATGATGATTTGCGTGACCAGGCTGGTGCGTTTCAAGCGGTGCAATAGGGAAGGGGATGAAGCGGTCATAAAACGGCATCTCTGATTATTAGGTGCGGGGGTATCGCGACATCAATGCCATTGAATGGCCGATGAACAGTGTGTACGTATCGCAGGGCGCGGACTTTATCACAGCGTGGTCTTGATCCTTCAGACCTGTGACGATCTGCCGCCCGCGAGATCAACAAGATCGGCAGGTTCGTGCAACCCTGATCGGAAACACTCTGTTAAGATTGCGCATCCTCATTTTCAAGTCATGCCAGTGAGCCCTCGGGCTATCGCTGGTGTCGTCGTTTTCTGGAGTTCTGCATGCTGTTGCCCATCCTTCTGTTGTCAGCCGCCGGTTTTACCGTGCTGACCACGGAGTTCATCATCGTCGGCCTGTTGCCGGCGATCGCCCGAGACCTGGCGGTCAGCATTCCACAAGCGGGTTTGCTGGTGACCTTGTTCGCCTTCAACGTCGCCGCATTCGGACCGTTCCTGACCGCGTACTTCGCGCGGTTCGAGCGGCGCAAGCTGTTCATCTCGGTGCTGATCATGTTCGGCCTGGCCAACACCTTGGCGGCGTTTGCGCCGAACATCTGGGTGATGGCCATCGCCCGGCTGATCCCCGCGTTGGGATTGCCGGTGTTCTGGGCGCTGGCCAGTGAAACCGCAGTGGACATCGTCGGGCCGGACTACGCCGGGCGCGCGATCGCCAAGATCGGTTTCGGTATTGTCTGCGCCACGGTGTTCGGCATTCCGGTGGGTACGCTGATTTCCGACGCGTTCGGCTGGCGCAGTGCCTTTGGCATTCTGGCGGTGATCGCGTTTGCCAAGGCGTTGCTTCTGTTTATCTACCTGCCGAAAACCAATCTGCATCAGCATCAGGTGAGCTTCCGCTCGCAGTTCAAAATCCTGCGCAGCCCGTTGATGCTGGGCCATGTGTTGCTGTCGATCCTGGTGTTCAGCGGCATGTTCACCGCTTATACCTACCTGGCGGACATCCTCGAGCGCCTCGCCGGTTTCAACGGCACGCTGGTCGGCTGGTGCCTGATGGGCTTCGGCGCGGTCGGTTTGATCGGCAACTCATTGGGCGGTCGTGCGGTGGATCGTCATCCGCTGATGGCTTCGATGATGTTCTGCGCATTCATGATCGCCGGCATGGTGGCGTTGGTGCCGAACATTCATTCGCCCCTCGGTCTGGCGGCGGCGATGGGGATTTGGGGCGTGACCCAGGCCGCATTGTTCCTGGTCAGCCATGTGCGATTGATGAAGGCTGCGCCTGAGGCGCCGGCCTTTGCCGCGTCGCTGAACATTGCCGGGGCCAACCTCGGCATCGGCTTGGGCGCGATGGTAGGCGGACGGGTGATCGACAGTGTTGGCCTGGGCGGGCTGGGTTTTGCCGCAGCCGCGTTTATCCTGGTTTCGATTCTGCTGGCCATGGCGCTGATGACCATGAAGCCGCGCGAAGTCTGCGCCTGACCTTTCACACCTCGGTGAACAGCTCGCGTCGGGCACCTTCGGTAATCGCCACAATGCCGGGGTGCTTGACCTTGCGTTCCACTGAAATGGCATAGAACGACTCCGTCACAGCGTCGGTCTGGCCAATCAACTCCACGCCATATTGGCGTTTCACTTCGTCGGCAATGACGCTCGGGCCAATGAAAATCCCGCTGCCCGATTGACCGAAAGCCTGCATCAACGCGCTGTCGTCGAACTCGCCGACGATGCGCGGCTGAATCTGCTGCTCGGCAAACCAGCGCTGCAAGCGACTGCGCACCACGGTTTCCGGCCCGGGAATCAGCAACGGTGCACCGTGCAGGCTGCGGGGGAAATCCTGGCCGTACTGCGCCGCCAATTGCGCGGTGGCGAAGAAACTGATTCCGCATTCACCGAGCTTCTGGCTATAGCCTTTGATGTCCAGGTGCGACGGCATCGGGCTGTCGGAAATCACCAGGTCCAGGCGCTGGATCGCCAGGTCGGCGAGCAAGCGTTCGAGTTTGTCTTCGCGACAGGTGATGCGCAGCGGCTCGCTCAATTCCATGGTCGGCGCGATCAGTCGATAGACGATGGATTTGGGCACGACATCGGCGACGCCCACCCGGAACAGGATCTGCTGCTCGTTGGGTTGCGCGCGCAGCATCAACTCCAGTTCGCCTCCCAGCTGAAACATTTGCTCGGCGTAGGGCAGGGTCTGACGCCCGGCTTCGGTCAGTTCAAGTTGCCGACCGACCCGTCGGAACAGCTCAATGCCATAGGTTTGTTCGAGCAGAGAAATCTGCCCGCTGATGGTCTGCGGCGTCAGATTCAACTGCTCGCAGGCGCGCACGATGCTGCCGGTCTTGGCCACCACCCAGAAGTAATGTAATTGCCGATAGTTGAGCATGACGACCTACAGTTCGTAAAAATCGAAGTATAACCGCTGAAAATACGAATTTTCCTGAAGTGTTTGCCTCCCTAGAATGCCTCGCTATCAACGGGCCATCGTTTAGGCCCGTTCTGTTCTATCGAGGAAAGCATCATGAAGCTTAAAACCACGGCGTTGCTGATCACGTCTTTACTGGTACTGGCCGGTTGCGACCAAGCTGAGAAAAGCGCTCAGCAATTGATGGGCAAGGCCGCCGAAACCGCCAAACAGGCGATCGACGACACCCACAAAGCCGCCGAACAAGCGATCAGTGATGCCACCGGCGGCCTGATCAGCAAGAAAGAACCATCGGCCGAAGACAAGCGCAAAACCGAATCTTCGTCCCAGGAAATCTAAACCGTTTACAACGAGTCAGGACTGACCCATGGAATACCTTTTAGAACTTGCTGCAAGCCCCACCGCCTGGGTTGCCCTGGCCACGTTGATCGTCATGGAAATCGTGCTCGGCATCGATAACCTCATCTTCATCTCGATCCTGACCAACAAACTGCCCGAGCAGCATCGGCAGAAAGCACGCCGCATCGGTATCGGCATGGCGTTGATCCTGCGACTTGGCCTGCTGAGCACCATCGCGTTCATCGTCCAGTTGACGGAGCCGGTGATCGATATTCTCGGCCATGCGTTCTCCTGGAAGGACATGATCCTGATCGCGGGTGGCCTGTTCCTGTTGTGGAAGGCGACGACCGAGATCCATCACAGCATGGACCCGGCCCCGGATGATCCGACGTCGGCGACTTCGACCGTGACTTTGGGTTTTGCTGCCGCGATCGGTCAGATCCTGATGCTGGACATGGTGTTTTCCATCGACAGCATCATTACCGCTGTCGGCATGACCGAGCACTTGCCGATCATGATCATCGCGGTGGTGGTGTCGGTGCTGGTGATGTTGCTGGCGGCTGATCCTCTGGCCAAATTCATCAACGACAACCCGACGGTGGTGATGCTGGCGCTGGGCTTCCTGATCATGATCGGCATGACGTTGATCGCGGAAGGTTTCGGTGCTCACGTGCCTAAAGGCTACGTCTATGCGGCCATGGCCTTCTCGGCAACGATCGAAGGTTTGAACATGATGTCGCGTCGGGCCAAGCAGAAGAAAATAGCGGCTGAAGCTTAAGCCGCGAAACAAGAAACGGCCGCCTGCGCTCGAAAGAGCTCAGGCGGCCGTTTTTGTTTGCGAATCCGAAAGGATCAGTGCGCGGTCGCGTGATGTGCAACGGGTTTATCGGTCTTCGCCACGGGCGCCGATTGAACGGGGTGGTGATGGTGCCGACGGGTAATCCGCAAGACGCCCCACAACATGGCGGCGGCCACAGCCAGCCAGCCGGAAATCAACATCACGATTGTCATTGTCAGGCTCATCAGTGCCTCCTCTTTGCCCTGCCGCGGGCACACACTCTTTGCAAATGACAGTCTAGTCGCTGCCGTGTTTCAGGCTATTGACCAAAGGTCGCCTGTCATCAATCAGTTCGCTCTATCGAATGCACGCAACTGCGGGTTAAGGCTATACCGGCGTCGCGTGGCGTCCTATGATCGACGGCCAAGCCGGGAGCGTGTTGCCTGGCGTCTGAACAAGAGAGTGATGATGGAGCGGGTATTTTCTCGAATTCGAACGGCGGCGCTGATTGTCGGCTGCGTTGCAGGATTGGCAGGATGCGCGGGGAGTGTGGCGCCGGAGATCAAGCGATTGCCGGAACGGGTCGAGCTGAGTGGCACGTTCTATCGGGGCCAGGACCATCAAAGCGGACCTCAGGTGCTGGCCAGCATGCTGGCGCAGCAAGGCATCGTGATTACGCCGGGATTACTCGAAAAACCCCTGCATTTGCCGGGGGCTGAAGCGCAGTTGCAGCAGAACATGCAGAACCTTGCTCGTGAGTACGGGATGGTAGTTTATCCCCTTGACAGCAATCTGCCGGCGCTGCTGACCCAGGTCGCGGCCGGCTATCCGGTCATGGTGCGCTTCACTGAAGGCTCGGCGCTGTGGGCCGAACCGCGTTATGCCATTCTCGCCGGTTACAATCGTCAGAAGCAGACAGTCCTGTTGCGGGCCGGGATGAATCGCCGGAATCTGATGAGTTTCAGTTCGTTTGAGTCTTCTTTCAAAGACGCGGGCGGCTGGGCTGTACTCATCCAGAAACCTGATCAGATCCCTGCCAATGTCGATCAGCAACGCTGGCTGAACGCGGCGAGCGATCTCGCCAAGGCCGGTCAGGAGCAGGCCGCTGCACGCGCGAAGAAGGCGCTGACCGCGCAGTAAGTTTCCGTTCGTCATCTGCCCGGCACCGTCGGGCGCGACGGGTCTCTAAAGGACAAGGCCCGGTTTCTCCGGGCCAGATCTCAGGAGGCGCCCATGGCACATTCCAATACCCCCGACGGCCCGCATTCATCCGAACATTCTTCGGGCGACGAGTTGGGTTTCGACCCCGATTCGCCGGACCTCGCCGACCCTCAGGTCGATCCCATCGGGCCCGCCAAGGCGCCGAGGGATGTGAAGCCGGGCGACAATCCCAAGGCGCCGGCGAAGCCTTATGACCCACTCGCTGATCTGAAACCCTGACCCTTGATGAGGTGCGTATGTCTACTGATTCGAGTTTCAACGATAAACGTCCGGACAGTGTGCCCACGACGCCCGAAGAAGGCGTTGATCCGGTGCAGGATCCGAACGATCCGTTAAGAGATCCTTTGGCGCGTCCGATGGTGGTCCCTACGGAGCATCCCCATGGCATGAAAGATCCAAGCGCCGGGGATGGCATTCCGGATGACGACCAGATGCCGTTGCCCAACGACTGACGCCAGACGAAAAAAGCCCCGAATGATCGGGGCTTTGTTTTTTCTGTTGCGGACTTATTTCGACGCTTCAACCACACCGCTCTGACGGTGCTTGAGATTCTTGTCCGATTTGTACTGCAAGGCTACCGACGGCACTTCTGCGCCTTTGCCAGTTTCCACCCAACTGCGGATGCGGGCGGCATCGGCAAAATGCGTGTACTTGCCGAAAGCATCGAGGATCACCAGCGCCACTTGGCGATTGCCCATGCTGGTCACCAACACCAGGCAGTGACCCGCTTCATTGGTGAACCCGGTCTTGGTCAGCTTGATGTCCCAGTTTGGCTTGCGGACCAAATGGTCGGTGTTACGGAAACCCAGGCTGTAGTTGGGTTTGCGGAACGTGACGGTTTTTTCCTTGGTGGTGCTCAGCTCGGTCAACAACGGATATTTATGTGCGGCGATCAGCAATTTGCTCAGGTCGCGTGCGGTAGAGACGTTTCGAGGGGAGAGGCCCGTCGGCTCGACGAAGTGGGTGCTGGTCATGCCCAGCGCCTTGGCCTTGGCGTTCATCGCGGCAATAAACGCGACATAGCCGCCCGGATAGTGATGGGCCAGGCTCGCGGCTGCTCGGTTTTCCGAGGACATCAGGGCGATCAGCAGCATTTCCCTGCGCGGTAATTCGCTTTTGAGTTTGACCCGGGAAAACACGCCTTTCATTTCTGGCGTGTCGCTGATGTTGATATTGATGTACTCGTCCATGTTCTGCCTGGCTTCGACCACGACCAGGCCGGTCATCAATTTGCTGACGGAGGCGATAGGGACAACCACATCGGGGTTGCTGGCATAGATGACTTTGTTGGTCTGCATATCCAGCAGCAAAGAGCTGCCGGAAGCGAGCTTGAGTTGTTTCGCTTCTCGGGGGGCCGCAGTCGTTTCCGCGGCATTGACCGTTGGCGTGATGAACGTCCCTGTAAATGCAAAAAATAGGCTCAGGATGGAAAGAGGGATTTTCACGCTGGCAGACTCATAAGGTGTTGATAAGCCGTTATGTAACGGGCTATTTCGTAAAAGCGCGACATTCTGGAGTATGGCTGAATAACTGTCGATGGTTGTTCAAGCAGGACGTAAAAGTCATTGGGAACATGAAAAAAAAGTCATTTTCCGGCGGATGGTAGAGCTTTCACTTCAGGCAAAAAGAACCCCGCCATTGGCGGGGTTCTTTTTCTCATCGCTTATGCCGAAACGGGCACTCAGCTGTGCAGTGTTTCTGCTGCATACAACGTGTTTTCCAGCAAGCAGGCACGCGTCATCGGGCCGACACCGCCCGGTACTGGTGTGATCCAGCCCGCGCGGGGCAGGGCGGTTTCGTAGATCACGTCACCGACCAGCTTGCCGTCTTCCTGGCGGTTGATGCCGACGTCGATTACGATCGCGCCTTTCTTGATCCACTCGCCTTTGACCAGGCCCGGTTTGCCGGCGGCCACGACGACCAGATCTGCACGGCCGACATGGCCGGCCAGGTCCTTGGTGAAGCGGTGGGTGACAGTCACGGTGCAACCGGCGAGCAGCAGTTCCATCGCCATCGGGCGACCAACAATGTTGGAGGCTCCGACGACCACGGCGTCCATCCCGTAAAGGTCAGCACCGGTGCTTTCCAGCAGGGTCATGATGCCTTTGGGCGTGCATGGGCGCAGCAGCGGAATGCGCTGGGCCAGGCGACCGACGTTATAAGGGTGGAAGCCGTCGACGTCTTTGTCCGGACGAATGCGCTCCAGCAACCTGGAGGCGTCCAGGTGTTCAGGTAAAGGAAGCTGAAGCAGAACGCCGTCAATCGCCGGATCGTCGTTCAGGCGATCGATCAGGTCGGTCAGTGCTTCTTGAGTGGTTTCGGAAGGCAGGTCGTAGGCTTGGGAAATGAAGCCGACCTCTTCACAGTCTTTACGCTTGTGCGAGACATAAACCTGAGAGGCAGGATCGCTGCCGACCAGGATCACCGCGAGGCCCGGTGTGCGCAGGCCTAGCTCGCGGCGCTCGGTGACTCGTTTGGCGATCTGCTGGCGCAGGCTGGCGGCGATCGATTTGCCGTCGATTAGTTGTGCAGTCATTGCGCGTGATTAACCATCGAGAGGGGAAAAAAAGAGAACGCATTCTCGCATGTCATGAGGTGAGGGCAAAGGCGCTTGGTCTGCAAATTCCCCTAACCCCTTTAATTAAATGAATTTTTTTTAAAAAGGATTTGACGCCCTACGGGGGGCTCTATACTATTCGTCGCACTTGTCGGGCACAGCCTAGCACTGGTTAAGAAGGTCAAGCGGAATAACGATTCTGCAAGACTGGAAAGCACTTAGTTTGTAGTCCTTCAAGGGTACAGATTAAAAAGGCGCCCGTAGCTCAGCTGGATAGAGCATCCGCCTTCTAAGCGGATGGTCGCAGGTTCGAGTCCTGCCGGGTGCGCCATTAGGCAGCTTTGGCACAAGTAGCGCAATATGGTGGGCGTAGCTCAGTTGGTAGAGCACGGGATTGTGACTCCCGTTGTCGAGGGTTCGATCCCCTTCGTCCACCCCATATTTCGAAAGGCGCCAGATTAACAGTCTGGCGCCTTTGCTTTAACGGCTACACGCGGATGTGGTGGAATTGGTAGACACACTGGATTTAGGTTCCAGCGCCGCGAGGCGTAAGAGTTCGAGTCTCTTCATCCGCACCAAATAAAGCTTCATTCATGCCGGTTGGTCTGGCTGGAGCTCGACGAAGAAGCTGTTTGGCTTCTTTGTTACGCAATATGGTGGGCGTAGCTCAGTTGGTAGAGCACGGGATTGTGACTCCCGTTGTCGTGGGTTCGATCCCCATCGTCCACCCCATATTCCGAAAGGCGCCAGATTTAACAGTCTGGCGCCTTTTTTGTTTCAGGGTTTTGAGTGTTTGGCGGCTGCAGGTTCTGGGTCGCAGGGCAGGGCGTTTCGTCGTATTTATGTATCTCGATGATGCCGCGTTGCCCGCCGGCCTTGTTCGCAAGATCGGCTGTCAGGGAGATGATTGGCAACCTGTTCCATACATGGAAGGGTTGGCGCAGAGCTCTGGCGTGAATGGCTGTATTTGTCACCGGGGCGAGATGCTTTCGCGCATTCGCACCTATAAATTGCCTGCTGCGTTTTTACCCGTTTTCAGTAGGGTGACTTCTTGAGTTTGACCTACTAGAATGCATGCCCTTGATTCTGGGGTCGGAAACGGCCGGCCAACGTCTGTGCAACGAGGAATATCCATGCAAGTTTCTGTTGAAAATACTTCTGCTCTTGAGCGCCGCATGAGCATCACCGTGCCGGCTGAGCGCATCGAGACTCAGGTCAACAAGCGTCTGCAGCAGACCGCCCAAAAAGCCAAGATCGCTGGTTTCCGTCCAGGCAAAGTGCCGATGAGCGAAATCAAGCGCCGTTTTGGTGCTGATGCACGTCAGGAAGCTGTCGGCGACGTCATCCAGTCCTCTTTCTATGAAGCAGTCGTCGAGCAGAAGCTGAACCCGGCTGGCGCTCCTTCGATCGAGCCGAAATCCCTGGAAGCTGGCAAAGACCTCGAATACGTCGCTATTTTCGAAGTGTTCCCTGAGTTCACCGTTGCTGGCTTCGAAGGTATCACCGTAGAGCGCCTGAGCGCTGACGTGGCTGATGCCGATCTGGACAAGATGCTGGACGTGCTGCGCAAGCAGAACACCCGTTTTGAAGTGGCCGATCGCGCCGCTCAGAATGACGACCAGCTGAACATCGATTTCGTCGGCAAGGTTGACGGCGAAGTGTTCGCTGGCGGTTCCGCCAAAGGTACTCAGCTGGTGCTGGGTTCCGGCCGCATGATCCCTGGTTTCGAAGACGGTCTGGTCGGCGCTAAAGCCGGCGAAGAGCGTGTTCTGAACCTGACCTTCCCAGAGGACTACCAGAACCTCGACCTGGCGGGCAAAACCGCTGAGTTCACCGTGACTGTGAACACTGTTTCCGAGCCAAAACTGCCAGAGCTGAACGAAGAGTTCTTCGCTCAATTCGGCATCAAGGAAACCGGTCTGGAAGGCTTCCGCACCGAAGTTCGCAAGAACATGGAGCGCGAGCTGCGTCAGGCAATCAAATCCAAGGTCAAGAATCAGGTAATGGACGGTCTGCTGGCCACCAACCCGATCGAAGTGCCAAAGGCTCTGCTGTCCAACGAAGTTGACCGTCTGCGCGTTCAGGCTGTTCAACAGTTCGGCGGCAACATCAAGCCTGATCAACTGCCGGCCGAGCTGTTCGAAGAGCAAGCCAAGCGCCGCGTTGTGCTGGGTCTGATCGTGGCTGAAGTGGTCAAGCAATTCGACCTCAAGCCTGACGAAGCCCGCGTTCGTGAAATGATTCAGGAAATGGCTTCGGCCTACCAGGAGCCTGAGCAGGTTGTGTCCTGGTACTACAAGAACGACCAGCAACTGAACGAAGTCCGTTCGGTTGTGCTGGAAGAACAAGTTGTGGATACTGTTCTGCAGAAAGCTAGCGTGACCGACAAATCGGTCTCTTACGAAGAAGCGGTCAAGCCGGTAGAAGCTCCACAAGCCGACTGATCGTTTTTGCGGTAAGAAGCACACACCATAAGCCAGCCTTCGTGCTGGCTTATGCGTATTCAAGACATAACTATTTGGGAGTGACTGCAGAGCATGTTCCGTAATTCGTATATTCAGCAGAACTCTGATATCCAGGCCGCAGGCGGCCTGGTCCCGATGGTTGTCGAGCAGTCCGCTCGTGGCGAGCGCGCCTACGATATCTACTCGCGTCTTCTCAAGGAGCGAGTGATCTTTCTGGTTGGCCCGGTAGAGGACTACATGGCTAACCTGATTTGTGCGCAACTGCTGTTCCTTGAAGCGGAAAACCCGGACAAGGACATCCATCTCTATATCAACTCCCCGGGCGGTTCGGTGACGGCAGGCATGTCGATCTACGACACCATGCAGTTCATCAAGCCAAACGTGTCGACCACCTGTATCGGTCAGGCATGCAGCATGGGCGCGTTTCTATTGACCGCTGGTGCCAAAGGCAAGCGTTTCTGCCTGCCGAACTCACGCGTGATGATTCACCAGCCACTGGGCGGTTTCCAGGGGCAGGCGTCGGATATCGAAATCCATGCCAAGGAAATCCTCTTCATTCGTGAACGTCTCAACACGCTGATGGCCAAGCACAGCGGGCGCACGCTTGAAGAGATCGAGCGCGATACCAACCGCGACAATTTCATGAGTGCAGAAGCCGCGCGTGACTACGGGTTGATCGATGAAGTGATCACTCAGCGCCCCGCTTAAAATAAGCAGCTCAAAATAAGGCGGGTCGGCTGGTCCGATCACCAGCGGGCTTGAAAAAGCCCGCAATAGCCTTCATCTTGTGTTGCAAGCCTATCGGATTTGGATCGAACGAATGACTGACACCCGCAACGGCGAGGACAACGGCAAGCTGCTCTATTGCTCCTTCTGTGGCAAAAGCCAGCATGAAGTGCGCAAATTGATTGCCGGCCCCTCGGTCTTTATCTGCGACGAGTGCGTCGACCTGTGCAATGACATCATCCGAGAGGAGGTGCAGGAAGCCCAGGCCGAAAGCAGCGCGCATAAATTGCCTTCGCCTAAAGAAATCAGCGGCATCCTTGATCAGTACGTGATTGGTCAGGAGCGTGCGAAAAAGGTTCTGGCCGTAGCGGTGTACAACCACTACAAGCGTCTGAACCAGCGTGACAAAAAGAATGACGACGTCGAACTCGGCAAAAGCAACATCTTGCTGATCGGCCCGACAGGCTCGGGTAAAACCCTGCTTGCCGAAACACTGGCCCGCTTGCTGAACGTTCCGTTCACCATCGCTGACGCAACCACCCTCACCGAGGCGGGTTACGTGGGTGAAGATGTCGAGAACATCATTCAGAAGCTGCTGCAGAAGTGCGATTACGACGTAGAAAAAGCCCAGATGGGCATTGTCTACATCGATGAGATCGACAAGATTTCGCGCAAGTCTGACAACCCGTCGATCACCCGGGACGTTTCCGGTGAAGGCGTGCAGCAGGCCCTGCTCAAGTTGATCGAAGGCACGGTCGCTTCCGTTCCGCCGCAAGGTGGTCGCAAGCATCCGCAGCAGGAATTCCTTCAGGTCGACACCCGTAACATCCTGTTCATCTGCGGCGGCGCATTCTCCGGTCTGGAAAAGGTTATTCAAAACCGTTCCACCAAGGGCGGCATCGGTTTCAACGCAGAAGTGCGCAGCAAGGAAGAAGGCAAGAAAGTCGGTGAGTCCCTGCGTGAAGTCGAGCCTGACGATCTGGTCAAGTTCGGTCTGATCCCGGAATTCGTCGGTCGTCTGCCGGTTCTTGCCACGCTGGACGAGCTTGATGAGGCTGCGTTGATGCAGATTCTCACCGAGCCGAAAAATGCTCTGACCAAGCAATATGCCAAGCTGTTCGAGATGGAAGGCGTGGACCTGGAATTCCGGGCCGACGCACTGAAATCGGTCGCCAAACGTGCCCTGGAACGCAAGACCGGTGCCCGTGGACTGCGTTCGATTCTCGAAGGTGTATTGCTCGACACTATGTATGAAATCCCCTCGCAGTCCGAGGTGAGTAAAGTAGTGATCGACGAAAGCGTTATAGAAGGCAAGTCCAAGCCACTGTATATCTACGAAAACAGTGAGCCGGCTGCCAAGGCTGCGCCAGACGCTTAAGCGTCAGGCAGCTGGAACAAAGAAGGGGCCTTCGGGCCCCTTTTCTTTTAAAGCATTTTTTAACTCCCTCTTTGTGCTTGTTTTTTTTCAAAGCAGCCCCCATCTTGGTTTCAAGCTTACTTCCATCTGTTTACGGCCATATGGCCGCCGTAGAGGCGAAATCATGAAGACAACCATCGAATTGCCTCTCCTGCCATTGCGTGATGTTGTGGTTTATCCGCACATGGTTATCCCGCTGTTCGTGGGGCGCGAGAAATCCATCGAAGCCCTCGAGGCTGCGATGACGGGCGACAAGCAGATCCTTCTGCTGGCTCAGAGAAACCCTGCTGACGACGATCCCGGTGAAGATGCACTTTATCGCGTAGGTACCATTGCTACCGTTTTGCAGCTGCTGAAGCTGCCTGATGGCACGGTCAAGGTTTTGGTCGAAGGCGAGCAGCGGGGCGCCGTGGAGCGCTTCAGCGAAGTGGACGGCCACTGCCGTGCCGAAGTGTCGCTGATCGACGAAGTCGACGCGCCTGAACGCGAGTCGGAAGTGTTTGTGCGCAGCCTGTTGGCTCAGTTCGAACAATATGTGCAGCTGGGAAAGAAAGTCCCGGCTGAAGTCCTGTCGTCGCTCAACAGCATCGACGAGCCAGGTCGCCTGGTCGACACCATGGCCGCCCACATGGCCCTGAAGATCGAGCAGAAGCAGGAAATCCTCGAAATCATCGATTTGTCGGCCCGGGTCGAACACGTTCTGGCGTTGCTGGATGCCGAGATCGATCTGCTGCAAGTCGAAAAACGCATTCGCGGTCGCGTCAAGAAACAAATGGAGCGCAGTCAGCGCGAGTACTACCTGAATGAGCAGATGAAGGCCATTCAGAAAGAGCTCGGCGACAGCGACGAAGGCCACAACGAAATCGAAGAGCTGAAAAAGCGCATCGATGCCGCCGGCCTGCCGAAAGATGCCTTGGCCAAAGCCCAGGGCGAACTGAACAAGCTGAAACAAATGTCGCCAATGTCCGCGGAAGCGACCGTGGTGCGTTCGTACATCGACTGGCTGGTTCAGGTGCCGTGGAAGGCTCAGAGCAAAGTCCGTCTGGACCTGGCTCGCGCAGAAGACATTCTCGATGCAGACCACTACGGTCTGGAAGAAGTCAAAGAGCGGATCCTCGAATACCTCGCCGTGCAAAAGCGCGTGAAGAAAATTCGCGGTCCGGTGTTGTGCCTGGTCGGTCCTCCGGGGGTGGGTAAAACCTCTTTGGCGGAATCGATCGCTCACGCCACCAACCGTAAATTCGTCCGTATGGCCCTTGGCGGCGTGCGTGATGAAGCGGAAATCCGTGGTCATCGACGGACTTACATCGGTTCGATGCCAGGAAGATTGATTCAAAAGATGACAAAAGTGGGCGTCCGCAACCCGCTGTTCCTGCTCGATGAAATCGACAAAATGGGCAGCGACATGCGTGGCGATCCAGCGTCGGCGTTGCTGGAAGTGCTCGATCCTGAGCAGAACCACAACTTCAACGATCACTATCTGGAAGTCGACTACGACCTGTCCGATGTGATGTTCCTTTGCACCTCCAACTCCATGAATATTCCGCCGGCGCTGCTCGACCGGATGGAAGTGATTCGTCTGCCGGGTTACACCGAAGACGAGAAGATCAACATCGCCGTCAAATACCTTTCGCCCAAGCAGATTACGGCCAACGGCCTGAAGAAAGGCGAGCTGGAATTCGACGCCGAAGCGATTCGCGACATCATCCGCTACTACACCCGTGAAGCCGGTGTGCGTGGGCTGGAGCGCCAGATTGCCAAGGTCTGCCGCAAGGCGGTCAAAGAACACGCACTGGAAAAACGCTTCTCGGTGAAGGTCACGGCCGAAATGCTTGAACACTTCCTGGGTGTGCGCAAATTCCGCTACGGTCTTGCCGAATCTCAGGATCAGATTGGTCAGGTTACCGGGCTGGCATGGACTCAGGTGGGTGGCGAGCTGCTGACTATCGAAGCCGCTGTCGTGCCGGGCAAGGGCCAGTTGATCAAGACCGGTTCGTTGGGCGATGTCATGGTCGAATCGATCACTGCCGCGCTGACCGTTGTCCGCAGCCGTGCGAAAAGCCTGGGGATCCCTCTGGACTTCCACGAGAAGCGTGACACGCATATCCATATGCCCGAAGGGGCTACTCCGAAAGACGGCCCTAGCGCTGGCGTAGGCATGTGCACGGCCCTGGTGTCTGCATTGACCGGGATCCCGGTTCGTGCGGATGTCGCGATGACCGGCGAAATCACCCTGCGTGGTCAGGTGTTGGCGATTGGCGGTTTGAAAGAAAAACTGTTGGCCGCTCACCGTGGCGGGATCAAGACAGTGATCATTCCTGAAGAGAACGTACGCGATCTGAAGGAAATTCCTGACAATATCAAGCAAGATCTGCAGATTAAACCGGTTAAATGGATTGACGAGGTCCTGCAAATTGCGCTGCAATACGCGCCGGAGCCGCTGCCTGATGTGGTTCCAGAGATAGTTGCAAAGGATGAAAAACGCGAGTCTGACTCTAAGGAAAGAATTAGCACGCATTAGTACGCATTTGCCTGAGTGGCTTGTTGACAGCTTTTTAGAGCCCTTGTTATAAAGCGGCTCTTAAGTGTCTGTAGGCCATTCAGCACTCGTTTTTGCTTTCACCAAAAAACTTAGAATCATACTCAAATAGATATAAGGGGACTTAGAGTGAACAAGTCGGAACTGATTGATGCTATCGCTGCATCCGCTGATATCCCGAAAGCTGCTGCTGGCCGTGCGCTGGACGCTGTAATCGAATCCGTCACTGGCGCTCTCAAGGCTGGCGACTCCGTTGTTCTGGTTGGTTTCGGTACCTTCTCCGTTACCGATCGTCCAGCTCGCATTGGTCGTAACCCACAGACCGGTAAGACGCTGGAAATCGCTGCAGCCAAAAAACCAGGTTTCAAAGCCGGTAAAGCACTGAAAGAAGCTGTCAACTAAGTTCGATTCAGGTTTTTGCCTATCCGGGTCGGGGTCATGCCTGACCTGGCAGCGGAGCGGTAGTCCAGTCGGCAAGTTGCCGGTCCGAGACACCGAGGGTCGCAAGTTCGAACCCTCGGTCCGCTCCGCCAGTTACGAGAAGGCGCATCCCCGGATGCGCCTTTCTTCTATCCGGATTCTACCCACGCTCCACGGTTGCCTAATTTTGAAGTTCAACCGTTTCTGGGGGACGCATGCTGCAGAATATCAGGGACAATTCACAAGGCTGGATTGCCAAGACCATTATCGGGGTCATCGTTGCACTGATGGCTTTGACCGGTTTCGACGCCATTTTTCAGGCCACGACCAGTCGTAATGACGCGGCCAAGGTCAACGGTGAAGAAATCAGCCAGAACGAGCTGAGCCAGGCGGTCGATATGCAACGCCGTCAGCTCATGCAACAGCTCGGCAAGGATTTCGATGCTTCCTTGCTCGACGAAAAAATGCTGCGCGAATCGGCCCTCAAAGGCTTGATCGACCGCAAGCTGCTGCTGCAAGGCGCAGAAAAATCGAAATTCGCTTTCTCCGAAGCGGCTTTGGACCAAGTGATCCTGCAAACGCCTGAATTCCAGGTCGACGGCAAGTTCAGTCCTGAGCGTTTCGATCAGGTGATTCGTCAGCTCGGCTACAGCCGCATGCAATTCCGCCAAATGCTGGCTCAGGAAATGCTGATCGGTCAGCTGCGTGCTGGTCTGGCGGGTAGCGGTTTTGTGACCGATGCACAGGTTCTGGCCTTCGCTCGTCTGGAAAAACAGACCCGCGATTTCGCTTCCCTCAACGTCAAGGTTGACCCGGCAGCGGTGAAGGTGACTGATGATGAGGTCAAGGCCTATTACGACGAGCACGCCAAGGAGTTCATGACACCGGATCAGGTCGTCATCGATTACCTCGAATTGAAGAAGTCTTCCTTCTTTGATCAGGTCGCCGTCAAGGACGAAGACCTGCAAGCGGCGTATCAGAAAGAAATCGCCAACCTGTCCGAGCAACGCCGGGCTGCGCACATTCTGATCGAAGTGAACGACAAGGTGACCGAGGCGCAAGCCAAGGCCAAGATCGAAGAAGTTCAGGCGCGTCTGGCCAAAGGCGAGAAATTCGAGGCGTTGGCCAAGGAATTCTCCCAGGATCCAGGTTCGGCGAACAACGGCGGTGACCTGGGCTATGCAGGCCCTGGCGTCTACGATCCTGCATTCGAAACCGCGCTGTATGCGTTGGCCAAGGATCAGGTGTCGGCACCGGTTCGCAGCGATTTCGGTTTCCACCTGATCAAGCTGTTGGGCGTTGAAGCACCAGAAGTTCCGACGCTTGCCAGCCTGAAAGACAAGCTGACCCGCGAGCTGAAAACCCAACAGGTCGAGCAGCGTTTCGTCGAGGCGACCAAGCAACTGGAAGACTCCTCGTTCGAATCTTCCGATCTGGCCCAGCCGGCACAAGACCTGAAGTTGACCGTTCACACCTCCAAGCCGTTTGGCCGTGAGGGTGGCGAAGGTGTTTCGGCCAATCGTGCCGTGGTCACCGCTGCGTTCAGTCCTGAAGTGCTGGATGAAGGTGCCAACAGCACCGCCATCGAGCTGGACCCGGAAACCGTGATCGTGCTGCGCGCCAAGGAACACCTGAAGCCTGCGCAATTGCCACTGGAAAGCGTGAATGCCAGCATTCGTGCGCAGTTGGCCAAGGAGCACGCCAGTGCTGCCGCCAAGACCAAGGCTGATGAGCTGATCGCCAGCCTGCGCGATGGCAAGACCCCGCTGAACAAGGCGATCGACGGTCAGAACTGGAAGGTGACTGAAGGCGCGACCCGCGCTCAGGAAGGGATTGACCCGACTGTGCTGCAAGCGCTGTTCCGTATGCCGAAGCCTGCCGCCAAGGACAAACCGACCTTCAGCAGCGTGACCCTGGCCGATGGCAGCTTGGTGATCGTGCGCCTGAACGGCGTGAACGAAGCCGCAGCGCCGACCGACGAAGAGAAGGCTCAGTACCGTCGCTTCCTCGCCTCGCGCATTGGCCAGCAGGACTTTGCGGCCTACCGCAAGCAGCTCGAAGCGGAAGCGGACATCAAGCGTTTCTGATGCCTGAATGAGTTTCCCGCGACATAAAGACCCCGGCCGAAAGGCCGGGGTTTTTTATGGGCGTGGGGAAAATTGAGAGGTGCTACCCGTCGCCTGGAGGTTTTACCGAACGACTTTTTCCTGTCAAAGGCAGTCATTACACTTGTAACTGTTTCAATACACTAATCGATGCTCCGCTAAGCATCGATCTGTTGCACAATACGCCCCGGATCGTTTTCCTCAGGATGTTCAATGTTTAAATCAATTCCCATGCGTGTTGCCGGGCTGGCGCTGATGCTGGCCACTGCTGCCGGCTGCTCGTCGAAGAAAGCCCCCATCTATGAGCATGAGAACTTCGATGACTCCGGGACGTTTTCGCGCAATTACCCGGTAACGGATGCGCAAACCTGCGAAGCCGCCCGTCGGGCGTTGCTCAGTCAGGGCTACATCATTACCAGCGCCGACCCGAAACTGGTCAGCGGCCACAAGAGCTTCCAGCAGACCGGCGAGACCCACATGGAGATCAGCTTCAGTGTGGTCTGTGCCGACGACGGTAGCGAAGGGCATCATGCGACCATGTTCGCCAACGCCCTGCAGGACCGCTATGCGCTGAAGAAGACCAACAACTCCGCCAGCGTGGGTGTGGGTGTACTGGGTTCGGTGTCGATGCCGATCGGCTCGTCCGACGATTCGATGGTCAAGGTGGCCAGCGAAACCGTCTCGTCAGCCAAGTTCTATGAGCGTTTCTTTGCGCTGGTCGAGTTGTTCCTGCCGGCGGAAGCGAAGAAGGCTGCGCATATTCCCGAGAAACCCAAGACCGACCTGGGCATGCCTGAGGCCAAGGCTGTTCCGGCGTCTTTGGCACCGGCCCCTGCGACGGAACCTGCGCCAGCGCCTGCGCCAGCGCCTGCGGCTGAACCTGCTCCAGCCCCTGCAGCCTCGGAGCCTGTAGCACCGCCGCCTGAAACAGCGCCGATCACCCCGGTTGAAAATCCGGAACCGGCTCCGTCCCCGGAAACCGTTACGCCACCTCCGCAATCCAGCCTGCCGCCACCGAGCGAGCCTATTTCGGCCATGCCTGCGAACCAGTAATCGCACTACATCTCGGGACCGTGTCAGATGACACCGTTCCCGAAATGGCTTCTTGATTGATCCGCGTCAACCCGGGCTGTAGTCCTCCAGCTTCTATCGAAAAAATCCTGTGATAAATGCCTGACCGCCTGCTACGTTTTATAAGTAGCCGTTGAGCGGTATGCCCGCGTCATTTTTCTTTCATGCGGGCACTTTATGCTTAAGGCGTAGGTCATTTATTCAGGCATTTTTTAAACGAGTGGCAGGGGGATTTCACAATGGACGATTATCAAGAAGAGCTGCTCGAGTATCAGGCGTTTGAACTGGACCCGTTGGAGCCAGCGGAAGACGCTACCGAGCTGTAGGCATCACGCGGATTGGCGATGACTGCGGCGAAACTCGCCGGGTGTCTGGCCGTTCCAGCGTTTGAAGGCTCGCTGGAAAGCTTCGGCTGAGGCAAAACCCAGCAGGTAGGCGATTTCACCGAACGCCAGTTCAGTGTCACGAATGTAGGTCATGGCCAGGTCGCGGCGAGTGTCGTTGAGAATGGCTCGAAATTGTGTGCCTTCCTCGGCGAGCTTGCGACGCAAGGTCCACGTCGGCAGCTTCAGGCGTGCCGCCACTTCTTCCAGGTCGGGTTCCCGGCCACCATTGAGCAACGGCCCCAGCAACTGAGTGATGCGTTCACGCAAGCTGCGGGTGCGTGTCAGTTGCTCCAGTTCCCGTTCACAGAGTTGCAGCAAATGTCGCCAGGTACTCGGGCAATGCTCCGGGTTGCGCTGGGCGAGGCTGGCCAGACTCAGGCGCAGTTGATTCTGTTCGGCACCGAACTGAATCGGGCAGTCACCCAGCACCGCATACGCCTCACGGTAATCCGGCTCGCAGAACTCGATCTCGATCCGTTCTGCGCGAAGCGGGGCAGGGCTCACGCTGGATAATTGGTGCAACCACCCGGCGATGATCGAATCCACCACGAAGCGGTTGTAGGCGTTGTAAGGGCTGATGGAATAGAACCGCAGCCATGCGCCCTGAGCGTCTTCATGAAAGCTCGACTGGCCACGATAGTTGGAGCCATACAAGGCTTCAAAGCGAATCAGGCAGCGTGCCGCTTCTCGAACCGTCGGTGCCTGGGCGGCGGTGACCCCCGCCAGCCCGGCCTGACTCAAGCGACTGAGCTGGCCCATGCGCAAACCCAGTGCCGGGTCGTCGGTCAGTTGAATGGCACCATGTCCCAAACGCATGTAGCGCGGGATCGACAGCCGGGCGCCTGCCTCGGCCAGACGCGCTGCATCGAGGCCGTATTGCTCAAGCAGCGGTTGCGGGTCCACGCCATGGCTGCGCACGGCGTCGGCCAGGCTGTGAACAAAGCCCACCGACAGATCCCCAAGGCGCATCGGCAGCGGTTTCATGGTCTACAACCAGAGGTTCAGCAAACGCGCGCCACGGGCGTTGCCGTCGGCGAACTGTTGCCCGTTGTTGCTGAGAAAACTTTGCCCCGCGCTGCCCTTGTCCCAGAACTGACCGCGCAGGAACACGCTCATGCCGGCAATCGCCTGGCTGCTCGGCGGCTGGCCGGTCAGTGTCAGGCGATGCCAGGCCTGGCCTTCGCTGAGCTCACCGGCCTTGAGGCTGACGGAGCCGGGTGTCGACAGCCCCTTGTAACCCCGCCATGGTTTGTCCCAAGTGTCGCGGCCGACCACATAGGCGGGGACCGCCACCAGATGGGCGCCCTGAGCGTCGAGTTTGCGGTAATTGTCCGGGTACCAGCTGTCGCTGCCGATCAGTACGCCCAGGCGTCCGGCCGGGGTGTCGACGACGTTGAGCGTATGCTCGCCATTGGCTTCGATAACGTCTTTTTCAGCGAAGACCGGATGCATCTGGCGTTGCGGCTGGCCGACCGGCCGACCGTCGCGACCAAACACCACGCTGCTGTTATACAAAGCGCCGCGACCGACTTTCAGCGTGCCGTCGATGATGCTTGGCTCGGGCAACACAATCGTACCGGCCACCAGTGTCACGTTGAACGCCTTTGCCAGCCCGCCAAACAATGCCTGATAGTCCTTGGCCATGTCTTTGGCCTTCATCCGCAGGTGAGCGTCGTCGAGACGGCTTTCGCCCTTGGCGCTGATCAGCGCGCGGACGAACTGCAGGGGATTGCTCACCGCCAGCCAGTTCATCGCTTCCTTCAGCGTGGTCGCCTGGTACAGCTCATCTTTCTCGCCGCTGACCATCAGCCAGGTGCCGATGTGTTCAGGCAGCACGACGATGGTCTTTTCATTGAGCAGGCCCTGGTCCTGGGCCTGCTGCAAATAGGCGGCGAGTTTGCGGTGCAGGCGTTCGGGGCTTTGATAGTCGGTGGGGAACAGCTCGGGCTGGATGCCCAGCAGATTGCCGCGGTCGGCGGGTGTGCCTTGATCGACCGCGAGATTGATCCGCAGGTCCGACAGGTAATGACCCACCGGACGGTCCGCGGCCCACATGGCGTAGGTCGTCAGGGCGGCGATCAACGCCATGGAGAAAGTCAGGTACAGAAGTTTGCGCATGGGAAAGCAGTCGACAGCCGTGTGCAGGGTTCGCGACTAGGGTAGGGCCCATACCGGCGCTTGCCAAGGGGCGCTGCACATTTGGATCAATAAGTTGTCAGTTTGGGTCATTGAGTGACAGGGGCGCGACTCTTAGTCTGTCCAGCATGACTGATGGGAGCCGAAGAGCTCCTGCATATTTCCGTGATCGCTCGATGTGGAGTTACAAATGGCCGCCGCTCATTACCCGCACCTGTTGGCCCCGCTGGACCTGGGTTTCACCACGCTGCGCAACCGCACCCTGATGGGTTCGATGCACACCGGTCTGGAGGAAAAGCCTGGTGGCTTCGAACGCATGGCGGCGTACTTCGCCGAGCGTGCTCGCGGCGGTGTCGGCCTGATGGTCACTGGCGGCATTGGCCCGAACGATGAGGGCGGGGTGTATTCCGGCGCGGCCAAACTGACCACCGAGGAAGAAGCGCTCAAGCACCAGATCGTGACCCGTGCGGTGCATGAGGCGGGCGGCAAGATCTGCATGCAGATCCTTCACGCCGGCCGTTATGCCTACAGCCCGAAACAGGTTGCGCCGAGTGCCATTCAGGCACCGATCAACCCGTTCAAGCCTAAAGAGCTGGACGAGGAAGGCATCGAGAAACAAATCAGCGATTTTGTCACCTGCTCGACCCTGGCGCAAAAAGCCGAGTACGACGGCGTCGAGATCATGGGCTCGGAAGGTTATTTCATTAACCAGTTCCTCGCCGCACACACCAACCATCGCACCGACCGTTGGGGCGGCAGCTACGAAAACCGGATGCGCCTGCCGGTGGAAATCGTCCGCCGTGTACGCGAAGCGGTCGGCCCGAACTTCATCATCATCTTCCGCCTGTCGATGCTCGACCTGGTGGAAGGCGGCAGCACCTGGGAAGAAATCGTGACCCTGGCCAAGGCCATCGAGCAGGCCGGCGCGACCATCATCAACACCGGCATCGGCTGGCACGAAGCGCGGATTCCAACCATCGCCACCAAGGTGCCGCGTGCGGCGTTCAGTAAGGTCACGGCCAAGTTGCGTGGCTCGGTGAACATTCCGCTGATCACCACCAACCGTATCAACACTCCGGAAGTGGCCGAGCAGATTCTGGCTGAAGGCGACGCCGACATGGTGTCCATGGCGCGGCCGTTCCTCGCCGATCCGGACTTCGTCAACAAGGCGGCCGCTGGCCGTGGCGATGAAATAAACACCTGCATCGGTTGCAACCAGGCGTGCCTGGACCACACCTTCGGCGGCAAGTTGACCAGTTGCCTGGTGAACCCGCGTGCGTGCCATGAAACCGAGCTCAACTACCTGCCGGTGCAGCAGATCAAGAAAATCGCCGTGGTCGGTGCCGGTCCTGCGGGTTTGTCCGCGGCCACTGTGGCGGCGGAGCGTGGGCATTCGGTGACGCTGTTTGATTCGGCCAGCGAGATTGGCGGTCAGTTCAACATTGCCAAGCGTGTACCGGGCAAGGAAGAGTTCTTCGAAACCCTGCGCTATTTCAACCGCAAGTTGCAGACGACCAACGTCGAGGTGTGCCTGAACACCCGTGTCGATGTGGCGAAACTGGTGGAGGGCGGTTACGACGAAATCATCCTGGCCACCGGCATTGCCCCAAGAACGCCGGCGATTCCCGGCGTGGAAAACGCCAAAGTGTTGAGCTACCTGGACGTGATCCTTGAGCGTAAACCGGTCGGCAAACGCGTCGCGGTGATTGGCGCGGGCGGTATCGGTTTCGACGTGTCGGAATTCCTCGTTCACCAGGGCGTGGCCACCAGTCAGGACCGCGAAGCATTCTGGAAGGAGTGGGGCATTGATACGCACCTGGAAGCGCGCGGTGGTGTTGCCGGCATCAAGGCTGAGCCTCATGCACCGGCTCGGGAAGTGTTCCTGTTGCAACGCAAGAAATCCAAGGTTGGCGACGGGCTGGGCAAGACCACGGGCTGGATTCACCGGACCGGTCTGAAGAACAAGCAGGTGCAGATGCTCAACAGCGTCGAATACCTGAAGATCGACGACGAAGGCCTGCACATCCGCATCGGCGAAACCGGCGAGCCGCAGGTGCTGGCGGTGGACAACATTGTGATCTGCGCCGGGCAGGATCCGCTGCGTGAATTGCAGGACGGGTTAGTGGCTGCAGGGCAGAACGTGCATTTGATTGGCGGCGCGGACGTGGCGGCGGAGCTGGATGCCAAGCGGGCGATCAATCAGGGGTCGCGGTTGGCTGCTGAGTTGTAATCTGCAGGTCGAGCGTGCCAATGGCTATCGCGAGCAGGCTCGCTCCCACAGTGGATCTTCAGTGCGGCATAGATCCAGTGTGGGAGCGAGCCTGCTCGCGATGGCTGCCTATGAGCGACTAGAATGCCGGACCTTTCCGAGCACAATCAGACGCCCATGCTTCTCCCTCCCAACCACTGGCTCCCTCAAGCCCCGCTCCAACCCCTGCACCTCGACTGGCTCACCTCAGCCAATATCGAAGTCGCCATCCTGCGCCTCGACCAGATCGACCCACTGATCAGCGGCAACAAGTGGTTCAAGCTCATCGAACATCTTAAAGCCGCAGACCAGATCGGCGCCCAAGGCATCATCAGCCTCGGCGGAGCGCATTCCAATCACCTGCACGCACTGGCCGCCGCCGGCAACCGGTTCGGTTTCAAAACGGTTGGCCTGCTGCGCGGTCATCCGCAAGAAACGCCGACGGTAATGGACTTGCAAGCGTTCGGCATGCAGCTGCACTGGTTGGGTTATGGCGGGTATCGCGCGCGGCATGAACCGGGTTTCTGGCAGCCATGGCAGGCGCAGTATCCCGACCTGCATCCGGTGCCCGAAGGGGGCGGCGGTCTGCCGGGTGCGCAGGGTTGCATGCAGTTGAAGGCAATGGTCCTCGATCAACTGGGCAACCTCGGTTGGAGCGATTACGACGGTTGGTGGCTGGCCTGCGGAACGGGCACGACCCTGGCCGGCCTGGTGCTGGCCGAGGCGGGGGAGCATCCGGTATATGGCGCGCTTGCAGTGCCCGACGATCATGGTGTGGCGCAGCAGGTCGAATCGATTGTACGAGAGGCGGGTGTGAAGGAAACGGCTTATGAGCTGCTCGACGCCAGCCGTGGCGGCTTTGCCAAAGTCGATCCGCAGTTACTCGACTTCATCGACCAGACCGAGCAAGTCACAGGTATTCCGCTTGAACCGCTGTACACCGGCAAAGCACTGCTGATGCTCAAGCAGCATGTCGAAGCTGGAAAATTTGAAAAGGGCACGCGGCTGATTTTCATCCACTCCGGCGGCTTGCAGGGCTGTCGGGGGTTCACCTCAACACTGTAAAAGTTACCGAATGCTTTTGTGGCGAGGGAGCTTGCTCCCGCTCGACTGCGCAGCAGGCGCAAAACCATTGAACGCGCTGTGCCAGAGCGGATGCGGTCGCAGGTATTGGGGCTGCTTCGCAGCCCAGCGGGAGCAAGCTCCCTCGCCACAGGGATCGGTGTTTTTCAGCCGCGCTTGGGCATCATCCGCAGCAGTGTGTTATCGCCCACGACATAGTGGTGATAAATCCCCGCCACCGCGTGCAGGCCGATCAGCCAATAGCCGAGGGTGCCGCCCAACACATGCCAGCCCTCGATTTGCCTGGCCAGCGCCTTGTCCTCCGAGACCAGCAACGGCAGGTCAAAGCCATAGAACATCACCTGATGTCCCTTGGCGCTGGTCACCAGCCATCCGAGAATCGGCATCGCGATCATGAATAGGTACAAGGCCCAATGCATCAACCTGGCAAGCGTGGTCTGCCAGCGAGGCGAAGCCGGGAAAATCTGCGGCGCGGGGCCCAGGCTGCGCGCGAACAGCCGCAGCCAGACCAATACGAACACCGTCAAGCCGAGCATGAAGTGCGATTCGGTGATCAGCGTCCGGCCACCGCTGCCCTTGGGGAAGATCCCGCGAAACTCGATACAGGCGTAAACCAGCGCCAGCAGAACCAGCATCAACCAGTGCAGCGTGATCGACACGGTGCTGTAGCGTGAGTCGGAATTCTTCCACGGCATACGGTGTTCCTCACAGGTCGGCCACCGTTCTTGGTCGACGGTGTTCCTTAACTGTAAGCCTGATTCGATAGGTCTGCCTGATCCAGGTAATGGTTCAATGCGCTGGTTCAGGCAACAGACAGAAAAAAGCACCGCAGTCCTCTGTAGGAGCGAGGCTTGCCCGCGAAGGCGTCCTGCCATCCGACATCCCTGTTGAATGTTCAGACGTCTTCGCGGGCAAGCCTC
>NZ_JBOFQE010000092.1:0-83470 GCF_051660785.1 Pseudomonas sp. | reverse complement strand
TCGCACCGTCACTCCCACATTTGGAGTACATTCCAAATGTGGGAGTGACGGTGCGACGATTCGACCTGCTCGCGATGGGGCCATCAGCAACAAAGCATTACTAAAAGGTGTACTCCACCTGCCCACCCACCGAAGCCTGCATCCGCCGCTCGACAATCGGACTGTCCGCCGCATCACCCGCCAGATACTGCACGGACAGCACCGTCGAAACACTCCACCGCTCATCGATCGGCAACGACCAGGTCAACTCCGCCCCGCGACTCACCAGCCCACCGTGAGTGTCATGCGCCCTGAACTGACTGCGTGAGGCCTGCGCCGCACTGACGCCATACCACGTACGCACGTAATTGCTGTCACCAAACTGACTGTTCAAACTGCCCGTGACCTTGCCGTAGTCACCCTCATAAAACGGCGCGCTGATGCTCAGTTTCAGGCGATTCCAGGCTGAGCCGGTGTCGTGATCGTCATCGTCCTTTTCCAGCGCATGTTCAAAACTGGCGCCGAGAATGATCGGGCCCATGTGGTAAGTCCCGTCCAGACCCAGCGCGGGCCGCGACTTGATCGAGCCCATGCCGTTGAGCTCATCCGAGCCTTTGAATCCGGTCTTGCGATCCTTGCGCACATCGCTCGCGCCGATGTACACGCTCAGGCCGAAGTCATTTTCGTCAAACGCCCAGCCCAGTCCCTTTTCAGTGTCCAGAAAGATGCCATACGGGCTGACAACCCTGGCGCCCAACAGCGGCGCGACCACGCGCTCGTCGCTGCCGCTGTAACGCGGCACGCTGGCGGCACCGGCGCGCAAAGTGGAGTGCCAGTCTTCAGCGCGTAATGAGTCGGCGGGAAGCAGCAGGCAGAGTGAAGTCAACGGCAGATACAGCGAACGTAACATGGGAGCACCCGAAGGGAGGTTGGATGCGCCCATGCTAGGCGGCTGCCGGCGTGCAATCTTTGACAGCTTTGTCGGGAAACTGTCAAAGACTGTGAAGCGGCTTCAGCGGCTCAAACCCAGGCGTTCATGCCAGTCGGCAATGGACTCTTCGGGGTAGACCTCGAACTGCTTGTCGCCGGGGCGCATGTCGACTTCCACCCACGGGGCCTTTGAGTCGAGCAACAAGTGCGTGTGTTCCGGCGGCACCGGCAGCGGGGTGTCGATGGCCGACGCGAACGGGTGAATCAGCTCCGGCCATTCGGGGCTATACACCCACAGGCCCGAGCCGCAGACCGAGCAGAAATGCCGGCCGAGGCTACTGCGATGAGCACGCTTGTCGCCTTCGTTCTTGAGCTGCGCATGGTAGACCGCGACGTGCTTGCGACCCCGGACCTTCAGGCTCGCGGCATCGCCTGCGATGTTGATCGAGTAACCGCCACCGCCCTGAGTCTTGCGACAGATCGAGCAGTAGCAGCGTTGATAAGGATAAGGGTGGGCGCTGGTCAAACTGAACGACACAGCGCCGCAATGACAGGAACCTTCGAGCTGCATGGGAACCTCCGACGAGGGTTGGGTTACCCAAGACAGCCTAGACCGTCAGCGCACTTCGACCGGCACCAGAATCGCATCGCCGGTCGCCACCAGTTTCAACTGATCGCCGGTTTGTGCGAACAGCTCGGCGCGAGCGAACACCTGCTTCTTGCCAGCCTTCACCACCCGGCCCCGGGCGATGAACACTTCACCGACGGCGGGCGCCAGGCAGTTGACCGAAAAGTGCGAGGCGAGCACGTTGCCGGCCACCGTCCCGGCGGCGAATCCGCAGGCCGTGTCGAGCAGCGCGCCGATCAGGCCTGCGTGGAGGAAGCCGGCGTACTGCGCCATATCGGCTTCGCGAAAACCCAGGGTCAGTTCGGCTTCACCGCTTGCGGCAGCGGTCACTTCAAAACCGGCCCAGCGGTTGAAGGCTGAGGTTGAGTTGATCTGTTTGAGTGCGTTGAGCATGGCGAATCCCTCCGGTTGAGAAACCAACATGCGCCGGGTTTTGGGGGATGTCATGGTGGATAAAAGAGGGTGATGGGCCGCAGGATTTGTGGTGAATGTGCCGCCGTCATCGCGAGCAGGCTCGCTCCCACAGTTGACCGAGTTCTTCCCGATGAATGCGGTCCCCCTGTGGGAGCGAGCCTGCTCGCGATGAACGATAACGCGGTCTGACTGGACGCACACCCATGGCCAAGGCAGCATGAGCGCCTTCACCACCGGGGCTGAATTCATGCGACGACTGCCTTCCTTAGCAGCACTCAGAACCTTCGAATGCGCCGCACGTCACGCCCATTTCGGCCGGGCCGCCGCCGAGCTGTGCGTCACCGACAGCGCCGTCAGCCATCAAATTCGCCAGCTCGAAGAGCACCTGGGCGTCTCGCTGTTCATCCGCGAAGGTCGGCAGATTCGTCCGACCATGGCCGCGGGCCGGTTGATGCAAAGCCTGCAACAAGCCTTCGAACTGATCGGCGAAGCCTGCGATGAATTGCGCGACCCGTCCTCGCTGGCCGTGTTGCGCTTGGCGGTCACCGCCGAACTGGCGCAAAAGTGGCTGATGAGTCGCCTCACCGATTTTTACGCGCGCTATCCGCACATCACGCTGCACCTCTATGAACAACCGATTGACGCCACGGCGCCGGGGGAAGACATCGACCTGGCGATCACCTACGGCACCGGCCCGGTCGACAGCAGCGCGTACTTCGTCCGGCCCTTGCCGGCGCTGCAATTCTTTCCGGTGTGCAGCCCCGGCCTGTTCAATCAGGGCACCCTGAAAACCCCGAAAGACCTGGCGCGCCATTGCCTGCTGCACGACGATCAGGACGGCAAGACCTGGACCGCATGGCTCACCAGTCATGCCGGTGATCAGCGTCCCGAACGTCAACTGTATTTCGCCCATGCGGGCCTGGCGCTGGAAGCCGCGGTGCAAGGGCAGGGCTTGGCCATGGGCGACAATCTGACGGCGCAGGAAGACTTGCTCAGCGGTCGTCTGGTCCGGCCCTTTACCGCCAGCATGACCGCGCTCGGTCAATATGCGCTGGTGTGTGAGCGGGTGCGCCTGGAGCGTCCGGCCGTGGCGCAGATGCTGGAATGGTTCAACGATCAGCTGATCGATTGATGAGTTGAATTCAAGTATTCCGAAATAATCATCGTTGGCGAGGAGGGCGCCGACGACCTTAGCCTGTGGTCATTCCAATCCCCGCTGATGAGGTCTGACCATGGCACGTTTGCTCGATTCCACTCCCAAACTCGATGGCTTCCGCCTGCCCGGCGAATTCGAAACCAAGGCCGGTTGCTGGCTCGGCTGGCCGGAGCGCACCGACGTCTGGCGCAACGGCGCCAAGCCGGCGCAGAAAGTCTGGGTGCAGATCGTTACCGCGATTTCTCAGAGCGAACCGGTCACGGTGTGCGCCTCAGCCGCACAATTTGCCACCGCTCGCCGCCAGTTGCCGCCTCAGGTTCGCGTGGTGGAAATGACCTGCAACGACACCTGGTTCCGCGACAGCGGCCCATGCTTTGTGGTCAACGACGACAGCGGCGAAGTGCGCGGCGTCGACTTCGAGTTCAACGCTTATGGCGGTCTCGACGGCGGCCTGTACTACCCGTGGGACAAGGACGACCAGATCGCCAGCAAAATCCTCGAAATTGAACGCTTCGACCGTTATCGCGCCCCACTGATTGCCGAACTGGGCGGGATCCAGAGTGACGGCCAGGGCAGCATCCTTACCACCGAGCAATGCCTGCTCAACCGTAATCGCAACCAGCATCTGGGCAAGGAAGAAGTTACCCGTCGCCTGACCGACTACCTCGGCGCCGAGCAAGTCATCTGGCTGCCACGGGGTTGCAAGTTCGACGAAACCGACGGCCATGTCGATGACCTCGCCTGCTTCGTGCGCCCGGGCGAAGTGGTGCTGCAATGGACCGACAATCGCGATGACCCTCAGTGGGAGATCTATCAAGAGGCCTACGACATTCTGCGCAGCACCCGCGACAGCCGGGGCCGTGAGTTGATCGTGCACAAGCTGCCGCAACCGGATGTGCTGGAATGGACCGCTGAGGAAGCCGAAGGCCTGGACCAGCAGGACAGCACCCACACCCGACAGGCCGGTACGAAAATCTGCGCGTCGTACATCAACTACTACGCCGGCAACACTTCGATCGTGGTGCCGCTGTTCGGTGATCGGCAGGATCAGATCGCATTGGCAACCCTGGCCGAACTGTTCCCGCAACACAAAATCGTCGGCATCGAAAACTCTCGGGAAATCCTTCTGGGGGGCGGCAATGTCGCCTGTATCACCATGCCGCAGTACGCCGGGAAGGGGGTGTAAACATGGGCCTGCACAAACTGACTCAAGCGTTATTGCTGGTGCTTGCACCCTTGTGTGTGCAGGCCGCCGACACCGTGAAACCGGTGGTGAATCTGTACATCTGGGGCGAGTACCTGGCCCCGGATACCCTGACCAATTTCGAGATGAAAACCGGCATCCATGTGGTGGTCGATCACTTCGACTCCCTGGAAACGGCGGAGACCAAGCTGCTGACCGGTCGCAGCGGTTATGACCTGGTGCTGACGGCGGGGCAGCACCTGTCCCGGGCGATCCAGAGCGGGGCGATTCAAACGTTGAACCTGCAACGACTGCCGCATTTTGCTGGCGTCGGGGAGGAGTTCCGCCAGCACATGGCGGCGTTCGATCCGGGTAATCGTTACGCCGGGATCTACGCCTGGGGCACCACCGGTGTCGGTTATCAGGAAGAGGCGATCAAACAGCGCTTGCCGGATGCACCACGGGACAGCTGGGCGATGCTGTTCGACCCGGCCGTGGTGTCGAAATTTGCCGATTGCGGCGTCAGCCTGCTCAACGATCCCAACGAGGTATTTGCCGCGGTCATGAAATACATGGGCCTGGACATCAACCGCCAGAACCTCGATGACCTGAAACTGGCCGAGCAACAATTGGCGAAGATCCGGCCGTACGTTCGCTACTTCGACAATGACCTGAACATCAGCGACCTGGCCAACGGCAACACCTGCGTGGCGATGTCGTGGAACGGCAACGTGGCCATCGCGGCAGGTCAGGCTGAGGCCGCGAACAAACCGTTCAAGCTCAGTTACCGGATACCGAAGGAGGGCACGTTGATCTGGTTTGACGCCATGGTCATTCCCAAGGACGCGCCGCACCCCGAGGCCGGGCTGGCCTTGATGGATTACCTGATGACGCCGGAAGTGATTGCGCCGATCACCGACACCATTCACTACGCCAATGCGATTACGGCGGCAGACGGGTTGATCGATCCGGCGATCCGCAATGATCCGGGGACGTATCCGTCGGCGCAGGTGCGGGCTTCGTTGTATAGCAAGAATGACAATGGCAAGGCGTTCAACCGAGCGCTGATTCGGGCGTTTACTCGGTTGAAATCCGGGTTGTGATTGGCTTTGAGTGATGGGGTGAATGTGACACCGTCATCGCCAGCAGGCTGGCTCCCACACTGGATCTCGAGTGTTCACAAAACCCCTGTGGGAGCCAGCCTGCTGGCGATGAACGATAACGCGGTCTACTTGCCAGTCATCCGCCACAAATACCATGAAGCCACCGTCCGATACGGACTCCACGCCAAGCCGATCTCAACCATCTGCTTACGCGTCGGCTGCACCTCCAGCCCCTTCAGCCGCCGATACCCCTCGCGCACCCCAAAGTCGTCCGCGGGCAAAATATCAGGCCGCTCCAGGCTGTAAATCAGCAGCATTTCAACGGTCCAGCGACCCACCCCGCGCAAGGTGATCAAGCGCTCGATCAACGCCTCATCGTCCATCGCCAGCGCCATCGCGTAGTCCGGCACCACGCCGTCCAGAGCTGCCTGCGCGATCCCTTGAATGGTTGCGATCTTGCCTGCGGAAAACCCGCAACTGCGCAACGGATCGAACCCTGCCGCCAGAATCTGCTCAGGCCTTGGAAACGTCGTCGCCGGAAACAACGCCAGCAGCCGACCGACAATTGCATCCCCTGCCTTGGCGTGCAGTTGCTGATAGGCAATCGCCCGCACCAGCGACTCATACGGGTCGCGAGCCGCATGGGGTTTATGCAGGCAGGGTCCGACAGCCGCGATGTGGCGCGCCCAGTCTTCGTCGAGGGATGCAAGGAACTCGGTCGCGGGCAGATAGGGATCGGGCATGGCGATCAAGTGTTTCCAGCCGTTTTCAGCAGGGCGTTGACTTCCCCGTAGGTGAAGGCCTTGAGGTGGCTGCTGTCGAGTTTGCCTGTCTCCAGAAAGCCCTTGGCCAGGGAAGCCATGGCGCCATACAGAAACTCCGCAATGCCAGAGCCGGCACTCAAACGCCTCACGCCGAGCGCTTGCAGCTCTTCAGGCGACGGCAAACCTGGCAGCCCCAGCACATTCACCGGCAACGAAGTGCCCTGGCACAACGCCTCAATCTCATACTTTGCGGTGACGCCCGCCGCGAACAGCCCATCGGCGCCCGCCGCCTGATACAACGCGGCGCGCTTCAGCGTTTCGGCGACGCGATCTTCGGCAGGCACCAACCCCCTCAGATACACGTCGGTGCGGGCATTGATGAACAGCTTCACATTGCGCCGAACGGCAACCTGACGAGCGACTTCGATCTTGCGTGCCAGTAACTCCGGCGGGGACGCACCGTCCTCGATATTGATTCCGACCGCACCGGCAGCGATCACCGCATCAATAACTTCGGCAACCCGCGTCAGGTCATCCGAATAACCGGCCTCTACGTCAATGGTCAACGGCACCGAAATCACGCGGGCAATGGATTCGACCGTCGATATCAGGCGTTCAAGGGGCAGGGCATTACCGTCCGCATACCCATGCGCCCAGGCAACCGCTGCGCTGCTGGTGGCCACGGCTTTGCAGCCCAACTGCTCGACGATGCGCGCCCCGGTGGCATCGGCGACGTTGGTGAGGATCAGCAGGCCGTCGTGGTGCAGTTGATGAAATTGCGTGTCCATCGAGTGTCCTTCCTTATGACTTTTTAGAGAAAACCAAGGGGTCAGAATGCGAGTTGCTCGGTGACCTGCACGGCGGCTTTTTCCAGCCGGAGCAAAAACGCCTTGCGCGGTTGTCCTCCACCATAGCCCGTCAGCGAGCCGTCTGCACCGATCACCCGGTGGCACGGCAACACAATCGAAAGACGGTTATGTCCGTTGGCCAGACCCACTGCACGACTGGCGCCGGGTTTGCCCAATGTGGCGGCGATGGTGCCGTAGGTGCTGGTCTTTCCGTACGGAATCTTCGCCAGTTCGGCCCAGACCTGCCGCGCGAATTCGCTTCCGGGCAAGTGCAGCGCAACGTTGAATTCAGTGAGTTTGCCGGCGAAATACTGCGCCAGCTCGTCTTCAATCTGCCGCAAATGGGCGTTGTGCCCCGGCGCCACGGCATAGCCATAACGGTTTTGCAGTTCTTCCACTTCCCGGGTCAGCGCCGGACGATCCAGGAACTCCAGCAGCACCAGCCCACGGCGTTCGGCCATGGCGATCATCGGCCCCAGCGGCGTGGTCAGGCGCGTAAACAACAGCGGCTCACTGTTGGCCGCGCGACCCGGCGTGATGTGAAACGACTTTTGAAACGCATCGCGAAAACCGCTCAGGGATTCGTAACCCGAGTCGAACGCCGCGTTGTCGATGGAATCACCTTGTTTGATACCGCCCAACGCCATGCCCAGACGCCGGGTGCGCAGCCAGGCGTGGAAGGTCATGCCGAAATGCTGTTTGAACCAGCGCCGCAGTTTCAGCGGCTCGATACCTTCGGCAACCAGTTGCGCATCGGTCCAGCGCATCTCGGGATCGGCGTCCACCGACTTGAGCAACGCCTGCACCCAGTCCGGCGCAATGGCCGCAGCGTCCAGCGGCTTGCAGCGCAGACACGCGCGGTAGCCCGCCGACATGCACTCATCGGCGTGGGCGAAGAACTCGACGTTCTCCGGTTTCGGTTTGCGCGCCGTGCAACTGGGGCGACAGAAGATCCCGGTGGTCTTCACGGCAGTAAAGAACACCCCCTCGTAGGCGGTGTCTCGTTCGAGCATGGCGCGAACCATCTCGGCGTGGGGCGGAAGCAAAGCGTTTTGTAGGTTCATGGGTTGAGCATAAGACGCCTCGAGCGGCGCCTCCACCGGAAAATCGACAGAGAATTCCGCTGCTTCAAATCGAGCGTTGATTGACCCGCTTCGACAGCTCTTCAGCGCTCTCTTTGCGCTCTGAATAACGGTCCACCAGGAACTCCTCGCGGCCACGCACCAGCACGGTGAACTTCATCAGTTCTTCCATCACATCCACCACACGGTCGTAGTACGCGGAAGGCTTCATCCGGCCAGCCTCGTCGAACTCCATAAATGCCTTGGGCACCGAGGATTGATTGGGGATGGTCAACATGCGCATCCAGCGGCCCAGCACGCGCAGTTGATTGACCGTGTTGAACGACTGGGAGCCGCCGCAGACCTGCATCACCGCCAGGGTTTTGCCCTGGGTCGGACGAACCGCGCCCATCGTCAGCGGGATCCAGTCGATTTGCGCCTTGAACACCGCCGACATCGAACCGTGGCGTTCCGGCGAGCACCAGACCTGGCCTTCTGACCAGAGCACCAGCTCGCGCAGTTGCTGGACCTTCGGGTGGTCGCTGGGCGCATCGTCGGGGAGGGGAAGGCCGGAAGGATCGAAGATCACCGTGTCGGCCCCCAGCAGACGCAGAATCCGTGCGGCTTCCTCGGTCAGCAGCCGACTGAAGGAGCGCTCACGGGTGGAGCCGTAGAGCAGCAGGATGCGCGGTTTGTGGGTGCTTTCGGTTGCAGGCGTCAGCAGTTCCAGATCGAGATTGGGCAGGTCGTCGTTCATCACAGGGCTCCGATGCGGTCCAGTTCGACTTTCAGTTCGGCGTCCGAAAGGGTTTTCAGGTCCAGCGCGAAGAAGGCTGCGAACCGTTGTTTGATCGTTTCGACGGTGCTGTCGAACGCGGCTTGGATCTCCTGTTCTGTGCCATGCACCTCCGACGGATCGGCCAGTCCCCAATGGCTTTTGATCGCCGGGCCGAAATACACCGGACACGCTTCTCCGGCGGCCTTGTCGCACACGGTGATGACGATATCGGGCGGGGAGTCGGCGAACACCGAAGAATCTTTGCTGTAGAGGCCTTCGGTCGAGACACCGAGGTTGTGCAGGGTTTGTAAGGCTTGAGGGTTGAGCCGGCCGCTGGGGAAACTGCCGGAACTCACCGCCTCATAACCTGCGGGAGCCAAGTGGTTGAACAGCGCTTCGCTCAACACGCTGCGGCAGCTGTTGGCGGTGCACATGAAGAGGATTTTGGTGGGAGAGGGGAGTGGGCTCATCGCTGGGGGCTCGTATATATGGATATTCGAATATACGGATGCTTGTCCGGATTGCCAACTTCCTTTTACGCGCCGGTATCTCAGGTGTAGGCGCTGATGGCGATTCATTCCAGCGTCAGGAACAACGCGCCGAGCAGTGAAAATTGCGGCATCATCGCGCGGGTCGGGTCGACGGATTGGGGCAGGAATGCGGCGAACATCAGGATCGCCTTGTGGTTGCTGGGCCTGGTTTGATGTCCCTATGCCCGGGGGGGCTGCTTTCGACTGTGGATTCAACCAGTCGACGCAACAGATTGGCTAAATCGATCCGCAGTCGTTCGCTGTTTACTGCCGTTTAGGGATTGCCTGAACCAATAGCCGGACGATCGATACACGACGCATCCCATAACGTCATGATTTGCGTCACCGCGTCATCTATCTGTTTGAGGGGCACGCCGTCGCGGGCCAGTACCGAAATCCCCAACAAGAAGCTGTTAAACACCGTGGCCAATGCCTCGGGCACAACCGTGGGTGGCAGCTCTCCAGATGCGATAGCGCGTTCGACACACGCCACCATCGCTGCACGGTTCAAGGATCTTGCGTCAGCCAGCGGCTGGGAGATGGCTTTGCTTTCATCCGTGCAGGCACTCAGCAGACCCAGCGCCACCAGGCATCCTGGTGGGTGGTCGGGCTCACACTGCATTTTCGCCGAGCGCCGCAGCGTTAGTTCGATCGACTCTCTCGGGGGGAGCGTGGTGTCAAACAGGCTATCGGTCACCCGGCCGTGGGTGTTCAGATAACGGTCCATCACTTCATTGAACAGCGCCTGCTTTGAGCCGAAAGCAGCGTAGAAGCTGGGTGCGGTGATGCCGCCGCCGATATTTGCCTTGAGCTGGCTGAGTGATGTTGCGTCATAGCCGTGCTCCCAGAACAAATGCATCGCTTGAGTAATTGCCACGTCACGGTCAAAGGTGCGTGGACGTCCCATCTGTGCCATGTGAACCTCCTCTCGATCACTTAAATACTAATCGATATATAAGTCGTTGACTAGATCGCGGTACGTCTCCATATTATACCGATCGGTATACATGTGAGGTGGCAAATGACTACAGACGAGCGACAGGGCGGAAAGCTTCCGCTTGGGGCATTACTTGCATTGGCGATGACGGGTTTCATTTGCATTGTCACTGAGACCTTGCCAGCGGGCTTGCTGCCCGAAATTGGTAGTGGCCTGGGTGTCTCTGCGTCTCTGGCCGGGCAGATGGTGACTGTCTATGCGTTGGGATCGCTGCTGGCGGCAATCCCGCTGACCATTGCCACGCAAAGTTGGCGCCGCAGAACGGTACTGCTGGTGACCATTGTCGGCTTCCTGGTATTCAACTCCCTCACGGCGCTGTCTTCCGATTACTGGTTGACGCTGATTGCACGGTTTTTCGCCGGGGTTTCAGCCGGGCTGGCCTGGAGCCTTATCGCGGGCTATGCACGGCGCATGGTCGCCCCTCGTTTGCAGGGGCGCGCATTGGCGGTGGCCATGGTGGGTACGCCCATCGCGTTGTCGTTGGGTGTGCCGATGGGAACGTGGCTGGGTGGATTCATGGGCTGGCGCATGGCCTTTGGATTGATGTCCGGCATGACCCTTGTATTGATCGTTTGGGTGCTGATCAAAGTGCCGGATTACCCAGGCCAATCATCCTCACAGCGCATGCCGTTACGTCAGGTGTTTTTCACCCCAGGCGTCCGCTCGGTATTGGCTGTCGTCTTCACCTGGATGCTGGCCCACAACATTCTTTACACCTATGTCGCGCCCTTTGTTTCCAAGGCTGGGCTGAACAGTGACGTCGATTTGGTATTGCTCACATTTGGTGTCGCGGCGCTGGCCAGCATCTGGCTCACGGGCCGACTGGTTGACCGGCACCTGCGAACAACCGTGCTGGTCAGCCTTGCAACCTTCGCAGCGGTTTCGATTTTCCTCGGAGTGTTCTCGGGCTCCGCCGCGGCCATTTATATGGGTGTCTTCATGTGGGGGCTGACCTTTGGTGGCGCGGCCACTCTGCTGCAAACAGCACTCGCCGACGCCGCAGGTAAGGGCTCCGATGTTGCGCTCTCCATGAACGTAGTGGTCTGGAACAGCGCTATTGCCGGCGGAGGACTGCTGGGTGGCGTGTTACTCGGCCAATGGGGAACGAGTGCATTTCCGGGCGTGTTGCTGGCGTTGCTATTGATCAGCCTGGCCATTGCATTTCGGGCACGGGCGCATGGTTTTCCGCAAGGTCAACGGCACACCACCCAGGCGATCCACAGTCATTGATCGGCGGGTAGCACGCCTTCGCATGGTCGTCATTTTCAGTCATGACTCGATGGAGAAATAAAATGAAAAAGAGCATTAGATCGGCCCTCGCCGCAGTCGCAATCACCGTGGCTTTGCCATGCCTGGCACAAGCGGCAGAGTTTCCGGTTCCAGCGGGATTCAAGAGTGAGTTTAAAATCATAGACGGCGTCAGGCTCCACTATGTGAAGGGCGGTTCAGGGCCTTTGGTTTACCTGGTCCACGGATTTGGTCAAGCCTGGTATGAGTGGCACAGCTTGATGCCCGAACTTGCGAAGACTCACACCGTCGTTGCGGTGGATTTACCGGGCCTGGGCGAGTCAGAACCGCCCAAGACCAGTTACACCGGCACTGACGTCTCAAAATATCTGTTCGCCCTCGCGACACAGCTAAGCAGCAACCAGCCGTTTGACTTGGTTGCGCATGACATCGGTATCTGGAACACGTATCCAATGGCAGTAACCCACCAAAGCCAGATAAAGAAACTGGTCTACATGGAGGCACCGATTCCCGACAAGCGCATTTACGATTTCCCGGCATTCTCACCACAGGGTGAGTCACTGGTCTGGCATTTCAGCTTTTTCGCCGCTGGCGACCAGTTGGCCGAAAAGTTGATCACAGGGCATGAAAAGCTGTTCCTCACGCACTTCATCAAAGAACACGCGACCAACAAGGATGTCTTCACGCCTGAGCTGCTCGATCTGTACGCCAAGTCATACGCCAAGCCCCATACGCTGAACGCGTCGTTCGAATACTACCGAGCGCTTAACCAATCGGTCGCTGAAAACGTCGAGCTGTCGAAGAACTCCCTGAACATGCCCGTGCTGGCAATCGGCGGTGGAGGGCACGGCGGAATGGGGCAATTTCAAGTGGATCAGATGAAAGAGTACGCGACCAATGTAAAAGGCCAGGTCTTGCCCAATTGTGGGCACTGGTTGCCGGAGGAGTGTTCCGCTGAATTGAATCCTCTGGTGGTCAAATTCTTGAATAACTGACGGATGTTCTTGATACGTAACGTGGCTGCTATTTGAACGCGGGTGCCACTAATGAGAGCCGTGGTCGGGGGCTTGGCCAACGTCGGCTTCTGGCCCATAGGTACCGGTCGCGGAGGTGAGCTGACGACCCAACCAGTCAGTCATGACAGGCAGAAAACGCCTCAGGCTGTGAGATAGCGGGCACAGTCTTGAAGACTGCGTTGCTACGTAACATCTGTCGGCGCTTGGTTGATCAGCAGACGCAAAAAATTGCTTAGAAACGCAATTTTCCTCCCGATTCCGACAGTCAAACCTGCTCTTAGACCCCATTGTGTGTTCGGGGGCGAGCGGCCAATTGAGAGCGGGGCGTCAAGATGGCCAAGGCCACCGCCACGATGAAGAGCGCCGGCACGTCACCTGCCAAGTGCCCCATTTGCTCCGGCTGGGTTACCGCCTGGACGGCCATGATTCCTCCGTGTACGGCGCTAGACCACACGGTGAACCAGATCAGGCTCAGATTGGCTAATGGATCACGTGCGGCCAGGATCAAGAACACGCCAAGTGTGGCGTAGATGCCAACGATCATCATCGGGTAGTCCGAGTGTCCGACGTGCCAGGCCCAGCCGGACGGCCAGAACAACATAAGTGGGTAGAGAGCAAGGCACGCGAGGCCAGCCAACACTAGAACGACGCGCAAATACCTGAGGCGATCGACTACGGTCATGACGGACTCCTCTTTGGGCCTGACTCTAAATTGACCTCAAGTGGGGTGATAACACCCTCACGGGCTGGGTGGATAACATTCCTCGTTCTGTCGTCTAGCCTGACTGGACCGGGCATAGTGACAGTCGGGTAACTGCTAAAAATGGACGGAAAGCCGAATCTGCTCAATGAATTTCGGCAGTAGACCAAGCATAGCTACTCATTAGCCATCGCTACGTCCACGACTTTTATTGCTCAAAGTGAGTGCGCGCCCGTTCTTTCAACAGGATTTGAGCGCGCTTGTTTAGCCGCCATCGGGTTTACTTCCTGAAAGCTACAAATCCTTGCGCCGTTGCCTACGGCTGCGCCAGAATCCGCCGGCTTGTGCGCCTTGGGCCTGGGCTCTATCGTTTCCGGGTCGCTGCCAATTCAGCGTCCGGATTTGACCGTCCGACTCAATCAAGGCGTACCAGTGCCCAAGAAAAGCTTTCGGCTTGTTTGCGGTGGCTGTGCGTGGGACATCTTCGGGTGTGCCGGATTCCTTGATTTTCGGTCGGTCAACCCGCGTACAGCTGCCACCTCTATTCGTTTGACCGCGAACGGTGGCGGCTCCACTAATCAAGGAGCATCACCATGTTCAAAGCCACACCCAATCCCCCGGAAACGGACGATGTTTCCCCCTACGAATCCACCGATTCCAAAAAACTCAACGAAGCCGCCGAGCGGGCACTCGACTTCCACTTCCCATCAAATGCCGACATCAAAGCCATCCCGCGAACCCGCAGCACCCTGTTTTCCGTAGACCCTGAGGCCACGGCCGAAACCCTGGCGGTTTATCTGGTCGAGACGCTCGCCTCGGTCGATGTGATGGTCCATCAGTTGGTGGATCATCTGGAGGGTGAATCGCGTTACGCGCTGCTAGGTATTTCCAACAGCATCATGACGGCGGAGATCACAGCGAATCGGGTGTTGGATAAGATTGATCTGTCAAAGTAGGTGCCGCTTGCGGTGGTGAGTGGCTAACTGATGTTTGGCTGTTAATCAGGGCCAGAAGTGACAGAGCAGCGACCCGCTGCGTTTCAAGCGCGATAGAAACCCCCGGTGGTTTGCCGATCACAGGGGGCTTTTGTTGGCAGCAAGACCGGCCGGCTTCACCGCCGGTCAGCTTGCGGTGTTCGAACATGATTTTGGTCAACCCTGAAACTCAAGCACGGCGAGCCATCAACAGCACCGAAGCCGCCGCCGACAACAACCCCGCGCAGCAGCGGTTGAATATCCGCTTGCCCCGAGGCTCGGCAAACCAGCGACGCATGTGCAGGCCCATGTAGGCGTAGGCGCTGATGGCGATCCATTCCAGCATCAGGAACAACGCGCCGAGCAGCGCAAACTGAGGCGTCACCGAGCGGCTCGGGTCGACGAACTGGGGCAGGAACGCGGTGAAGATCAGGATCGCCTTGGGGTTGCCGGCCGCCACCAGAAACTCCTGCCGCGCCAATGCCAACACGCCGACCGATGCGCCCGTCACTGCTTTCTCGGCCCCCGGATCAGCACGCCACAACTGCCACGCCAGGTAAAACAGATACGCCGCGCCGACAATCTTGATGCCGTAGAACAGCAACTCGGACGTTTGCAACACCACCGCCAACCCGGCGGATGCCAGGGCGATCATCCCGGCAAACGCCAGCAACCGACCGATCCCGGCCACGCAGGAGATGCGGTAGCCGTAGCGCGTCGAGTTGCTGACCGACAGCAGATTATTCGGCCCCGGCGCCATGTTCAGGGCGAAGCAGGCGGGGAGAAACAGGGTGAGGGTGGCGAGGTCCATGACAGGTCTCCGGAAGCGAGAGCGGTATTTTTATCATGGACGGTGGGGGGCTTTCCCCGTACAGCGGTGGACGTTTGCCGCAGTACACTTCCGTTAGCGTTATCTCGCAAATCTCCTAGCTCCCACCACACACAGAATCACCGCAACCGTGACCCCCAGCATCCCAAGGCTGACCTGCTCATGAAGCAACGTAGCCGCCAGCGCCAACCCAAAGAAAGGCTGAAGCAACTGAAGCTGCCCAACGGCTGCAATTCCTCCCTGTGCCAGCCCGCGATACCAGAATACAAAGCCGATCAGCATGCTGAAAAGCGACACATACGCCAGGCTCAACCAGGCCGGCGCGCTGATCCCCGAGAACGAGGAGGGCGCCAGCCACCAGGTCAGCGGCGCCACAATCGGCAGCGACAACACCAGTGCCCAGGAAATTACCTGCCAGCCGCCCAGTGTTTTGGAAAGCTTCGCCCCTTCGGCGTAACCGAGTCCGCAGGCAAGGATGGCCAGCAGCATCAGGATGTCGCCGGTCGGCGAGGCGGTCAGGCCTTGGGATACGGCGAATCCGACCACCAGCAGGCTGCCCAAAACCGAGAAGAACCAGAACGCCGGACGGGGACGCTCGCCACCGCGCAATACGCCGAAAGCGGCGGTCGCAAGCGGCAACATGCCGACGAAGACAATGGAATGCGCGGACGTCACATATTGAAGCGCCAGTGCCGTCAGCAGCGGAAACCCGACCACCACGCCCAGTGCGACGATGACCAAGGGCAATAACTGGTTTCGCGCAGGACGCTTTTCCTTGAACAGCCACAGAATGCACAGCGCCAGAACGCCGGCGATGGTGGCTCGGGCCACGGTCAGAAAGACCGGGTCGAACTCCAGGACAGCCACCCGTGTCGCGGGCAGCGAACCGCTGAAGATCACTACGCCGATCAGTCCATTGATCAATCCGCTGGTGTTCTTTTCCAGCGTCTGGTTGTGCAGCTTCGATGTCCGTTCCATTTAGCGTCCACTCATGTGTCAGGTTGCATTCAGCGCATCGTATGACCGACTATCGATACAATCAAAAAATTGTCATGGATACATTCCCCTATGCCTCGCTCTCGGTACAAGTCGCTGGTGGACGCCTTTGCAGCCGATATCCGTTCAGGGCGTTTGCCGCCGGGTACGCGTCTGCCCACGCATCGTCAGCTGGCTGCCTCCCACGGGTTGGCCCTGGTGACTGCAAGCAGGGTCTATGCAGAGCTGGAGGACATGGGCCTGGTCAGTGGCGAAACGGGGCGCGGCACTTTCGTCCGCGAGACTTCGCTGCCGCCCAGCCTGGGCATCCACCAGCCCAGCGTTGTGGCGGGGATGATCGACCTCAACTTCAACTATCCCTCCGTGCCGGGGCAGGCCGATCTGCTGCGCACGGCTTTGCGTCAGCTCGCGTTGTCCGGCGACCTGGAATCCCATCTGCGCTACCAGCCGCATGCGGGCCGTCCCCATGAGCGTGCGTCGGTCGCGCGCCATCTGGAGGCGCGCGGGCTTACGGTCGAGGCTGAGCAGGTGCTGCTCGTCAGTGGCGCTCAGCACGGATTGACGGTGGCCCTGATGGCGCTGCTGCAACCCGGTGACGTGATTGCGGCCGATGCATTGACCTACCCGGGGTTCAAGGTGCTGGCGGAGACGCTGCATCTGGAAGTCGTGCCCATTCCCGGCACTGACACCGGGCCGGATCTCGATGCGCTCGAAAAGCTCTGCCGGAGTCGATCGGTGCGGGCTGTCTATACCATGCCGACGTTGCACAATCCGCTGGGGTGGGTGATGGCAGCGGATCAACGCGACCGGCTCGTGGCAATTGCGCGCCAGCATGACCTGCACATCATCGAAGACGCTGCCTACGCGTTTCTTGCGGAAGATTCGCTGCCGCCGATGGCGCAATTGGCACCGGAAAGAACGGTGTACGTGTCAGGGTTTTCCAAAAGCGTCGCCACCGGATTACGTGTCGGATTTGTTGCAGCCCCCGTGCAAACGGTGGCCGCACTGGAGCGCACGATCAGGGCGACCACCTGGAACACACCCGGGGTGATGACGGCGATTGCCTGCGCCTGGATCGATGATGGAACTGTCAGCCTGCTGGAAGCGCAAAAGCGCGCTGATGCTCAGGCTCGGCAAGCCCTGGCCGACGAGCACCTGGCCGGCCTGCATTTTGTGCGTCATCCATCTTCCTACTTTATCTGGCTGCCCTTGTCGGAAGACGCGAGGGCCGACCAGATCGCCATGGCGTTGATGCGCGAGCAGGTGGCGGTATCCACCGCCGAACCGTTTGCGACCTCGGTCCATGTGCCGCACGCAATTCGCCTGGCGCTGGGTTCGGTGGACATGGGAGCGCTTGGCGTGGCGCTGGAGAAGGTGAAGCGGGTGGTGGGGGCTTATACGTAGCGGAGCCCTACCTGGCGATGACAGGCAAGTACACCGCGTTATCGTTCATCGCGAGCAGGCTCACTCCCACATTTGAAATGCGTTTCCCTGTGGGAGCGAGCCTGCTCGCGAAGGCGCCGGGTCATTCACCACTCTGGCGATCTGATCTACACTTTCCACTCGTTGACGGAGGCCAGCCGCTCGTGGATGTTCTTGCGCTTGTCTATGACTACCTGTCTCTGTGGGTGATCAAACCGGTCACCGACCAGTTTCTTGGCATCTTCGATTTGAACGGCCGCTTTGGCCTGGCGTTTCTGCTTTCCTCCTACAGCGTCGCCTACGGCCTGTTTCGCTTCAGGAAATCACGCGGGCTGACCGACGCGCGCACTTTCGGGCAATTCATCGGCGGAACCCGGGTTTATCTGCATCGCTCGGCGTTGCTGGATTACCGCTACTACTTTGTGCGCGCCATCCTGAAAGTCGCCTTGGTGTTGCCCATCGTCGGGCTGGTGGATCCGTACATCCTGCGCTCCGGGGACTACGTCCGTTTCCTGAGCAACCTTTGGGGCGCACGCGTGCAAGCCGGGGACCATCTCTCACTCTCGCTGCTGTATGGGCTGGGGGTGTTTCTGGTCAAGGACTTTGCCAATTATTGGGGCCACAGGGCGTTTCATACCCGATGGCTGTGGGAGTTCCACAAGGTTCATCATTCGGCGCCTGTCCTTGTCCCGGCCACCGCCAGCCGGGTTCACTTCGTGGAAAAGATCGTTGAAAAACTGACCAATACGGTCTGCATCGCGGCCTTTGCCGGCGTCTTCTGGTACGCCTGCGGCGGCGAGATCAGCCGCTACACCTTGTTTGGCGTGACTTGGCTGGTGCTGATCCTCAATGGTTTCGCCGCAAACCTGCGTCACACCCATGTCTGGCTGTCGTTCGGCCCCGTGTTCGAGCATGTGCTGAACAGCCCGGCCCAGCACCAGATTCACCACAGTGACGCGCCACGACACATCAACAAGAATTTCGGGATCAACCTGTCACTCTGGGACTGGATGTTCGGCACGCTCTACGTCACCACCTCGAAGCCGGAGGCCGTCCGGTTCGGCACCGGGGAACAGGATCACGAGCGTTACCTGACGGTCTACAGCCTGATCGTTACGCCGTTTGTGGACATCGTCCGCAAGATCCGTCTGCAAACTCGCCCACAGACAGTGCTTCCCGCCGCTTCAGATCCCCCCGAGGTGCCCGCCGAAGGATCTCGTAAAGCATTCAGCTGAGCGAAGGGCGTCACCAAACACAAGCATGGCCTACGCTTGTTCACAGATACATGTTCAGTGAGCAGGGTCAGCTCCTGAGCGAGATTCAATCGGCACCCACAAAAACAATATCCGGAGACTCCATATGCTTGCCTTGTTCCGTCGATTCAGCCGCCCCCTTGCAGTTGCCATTACCGCTGCAGCACTTACTACACCGGCGTTTGCGCTGGATACCGTCAAGTTCATGGCTCCCGGTTCGGTCGGTGGCGGCTATGACCAGACCGCACGGGACCTGGGCAAAGCCCTGGTCGAGGCCAAAGCGGCCAAATCCGTTACTTTCGAGAACAAAGGCGGGGCAGGCGGCACGTTGGGGCTGGCGCAATTTGCCAACAGCACCAAGGGCGATCCGAATGCGCTGCTGGTGGTCGGCGCGATCATGGTCGCGGGTATCGAACAGAACAAGCCGCAAATTACCTTGAAGGACGTGACGCCGATTGCCCGTCTGTTTACCGAATACAACGTGATTGCGGTGCGCAAGGAGTCCGAGTTCAAAACCCTGGACGACTTGCTCAAAGCCTTCAAGGACAAGCCGTCCAGCATCACCTGGGGCGGTGGCTCCAAGGGCTCGATCGATCACATCGGTATCGCCGATCTGGCCAGCAAAATGGGGATCCCTGTCAATAAGGTCAATTACGTCGCCTTCGCGGGTGGGGGTGAAGTCGTGGCTCAGGTATTGGGTGGCCAGATCAAGGTGATCACCGGTGGGTATGCCGAGCTGGGCCAATACATCCGGAACGGGCAGTTCCGTGTACTCGCCATCGGCGCGCCCGAGCGTATTGCCGGCATCGATGCACCGACGCTGAAAGAAAGCGGATACGACGTGATTATCGGCAACTGGCGGGGTGTTTACGGTGCGGGGGGGCTGACACCCGAACAGCGCAAGGAAGTCACCGACGCCGTACTGGCTGCCGCCGAAAGCAATGGCTGGAAAGCCAATGTCGAGACCAACAAATGGGCACCCAACGTGCTGACCGGCGATGAGTTCGGCAAATTTGTCGACGCAGAGCACGTGCGGCTGCGTGCGATGCTGGTCGAGGTCGGGCTGATTGCGAAATGAACCCGTCTCGTAGAGTCGTGCCGGTGCAACTGGCGATCGGCTTCGGCCTGGTTGCCATCAGCGCGATCCTGGCGGTCGGCGCCTACCGGTTTCCTGCCGAGATGGGGTTCGTCATCCTCGGCGCTCACGTCTACCCCTACGCCTTGGCGGCATTCATCGGCGTCGTCGGCCTGTTGCTGTGTTATCAGGCTGTCACCGGCGGTTTTCGCGAATTGGCAGACCACGAGGATGAGTCTGCCAAAGCGCTGCCGGGCGGCAAGACCGGGGCCGCCTGGGTGACAGCGGGGCTGGTGGCCGTGGCCGTGTTGATCAATCTCATCGGGTTCGTGCTGGCGGCCGGGTTGTTGTTTGTCTGTTCGGCCCGGGGGTTCGGCAGTCGCCGTCCGGTGCGGGACCTGGCCATCGGCATTGCCTTGACGCTGCCGATTTACTGGCTGTTCAACGCCGGGCTGGGGGTTTCCCTTCCGCCCCTGATCAACGCCTGGATCTGAGGAGATAAATCACGGTGGATATTCTCTCAAGCCTGGCCGTCGGTTTTGCCGCCGCTTTGACGCCGATCAATTTGATGTGGGGATTTATCGGCTGCCTGCTCGGCACGGCCATCGGTGTCTTACCGGGGATCGGACCGGCATTGACCGTTGCGCTGTTGTTGCCGATCACCGCCAAGGTCGACCCTACGGGCGCGTTGATCATGTTCGCCGGGATTTATTACGGCGCCCAGTTCGGTGGTTCGACCACGTCCATCCTGCTCAATACGCCGGGGGAGTCGTCCTCCATGGTCACAGCCCTGGAAGGCAACCTCATGGCCCGCAACGGACGGGCAGGGCCGGCCCTGGCGACAGCGGCTATCGGCTCGTTTGTCGCCGGCACCATCGCGACGGTTCTGCTCACCCTGTTTGCCCCGATCGTTGCCACGCTGGCGCTCAAGTTTGGTCCTGCGGAGTATTTTGCGATTCTGGTGCTGTCTTTCACCACCGTATCGGCGGTGCTCGGCGCTTCTATGCTGCGGGGGTTCGCTTCGCTGGGGATCGGCCTGACCATCGGCCTGATCGGCCTGGACTCGACCTCGGGCATTGCCCGCTACACCTTGGGCGTGCCGGAGTTGGTGGATGGCATCGAAGTGGTGCTGGTGGCGGTCGGCTTGTTTGCGGTGGGCGAGGCGCTGTATAGCCTGCTTTATCAAAAGGAAGAAGCATCCGGTCGACACCGGCTGACGTCTTTGTGGATGACGCGCTCTGACTGGAAACGCTCGATTCCCGCCTGGTTACGGGGCACGCTGATCGGTTTCCCGTTCGGCTCGATTCCGGCGGGTGGCGCTGAAATTCCGACCTTTCTGTCCTATTCCGCCGAACGCAAACTGAGCAAGTTTCCGAAAGAGTTCGCGGGCAGCAAGGGTGAGGGCGCCATCGAAGGTGTTGCCGGGCCCGAGGCGGCTAACAATGCCAGCGCGACCGGTTCTCTGGTGCCTTTGCTGACGCTGGGTATCCCGACATCCGCCACGGCGGCGATTCTGCTGGCGGCATTCCAGAACTACAACCTGCAACCGGGGCCGATGCTGTTCCAGACGTCGGGCGATCTGGTCTGGACGCTTGTCGCTTCGTTGTACATCGGCAACGTCATCCTGTTGGTGTTGAACCTGCCGTTGGTGGGGTTGTGGGTCAAGCTGCTGCAAATTCCCCGACCGTACCTGAATGCCGGCATTCTGGTGTTTGCCAGCATCGGCGTGTACGGCATGCGCCACTCTTCTTTCGACTTGCTGTTGATGCTGGGCATCGGTTGGGGCGGGGTGCTCATGCGGCGTTTCGATTTCCCCGTCGCGCCGGTGATCGTGGGCATGCTGCTGGGGCCGATGGCAGAAAAACAACTGCGTAACGCGTTGTCCATCAGCGAGGGTGACTGGATGATATTTCTGACCCAGCCTATCGCTGCGTCGTTTCTCGCGTTGACGCTGTTGGTCTTGCTCGTGCCTCATCTCCTGCATGCTCGAGGCATCAAACTGCACGAAGATGATTGACCGGATTTAACGCACACCACAAACCCTGTAGCAGCAGGCTTGACCCGCTGCTACAGGTGCAGGTGCGTCACCGATGGAGCAACTTGTTTAAACCTTCCTCTGCCAGGCGTCGGGTCAACTCCGCCGTGGTCATTTCTGCGCCCAGCGTAAACGCCTGTCCGGCCCAGAGGTTGCTGAAGTCTGCTTCACCCTTGGCGCGTAACGGCATCAACGCTCCACCGGCCAATGGGAAGGCCGGCGCTTTATCGCTCATGGGCCCGAGTTCGCGCATCACCCGATTCAGGATCCCGCGCGCCGGGCGACCGGTGAAAAGATTGGTCACCGCGGTCTCGCTTTCCTTGGCCGTGCGCAATGCTTTGTGGTGAGACGCGCTGACCTTGGCTTCCGGTGTGAACAGATACGCCGTACCCACCTGCACCGCCGAAGCGCCCAACAGAAACGCCGCCGCAACGCCCCGGGCATCACTGATGCCGCCCGCCGCAATCACCGGCACTTTCACCGCGTCGACGACCTGAGGCACAAGGGCGAATGTGCCCACCTGGCTGCTCAAGTCATCGCTCAGGAACATCCCGCGATGCCCGCCAGCCTCGTAGCCCATGGCGATGATCGCGTCGCAGCCATGTTGTTCCAGCCAGATGGCTTCTTCGACTGTGGTCGCCGAGGAGAGTATTTTTGCCCCGGTGGCTTTTACTCGATCCAGCAGCGATTTCTCCGGAAGACCGAAGTGAAAGCTCACGACTTCGGGGCGGAATTCTTCAAGCACTTCGCAGGCCGCGTTATCGAAAGGCGCGCGATTGGACACCGGCGTCGGCGCGTCGAAATCGACGCCCAGTTCCCGGTAATACGGTTCCAGCAAATTCTTCCAGTCCCGGGCGCGTTGTTCATCGGCAGCCGGCGTCTGATGGCAAAAATAGTTGATGTTGAACGGACGCTGGCTGTGTTGACGGATCGTCTTCAGCTCTTCGCGCAACTGCTCGATGCTCAGCATTGCGGCGGGCATCGAGCCCAGGCCGCCGGCGTTACTCGCGGCGATGACCATGGCCGAGCCGGTTGCTCCGGCCATGGGGGCCTGGATGATCGGCAGTTCAATGCCGAGCAAGTCAAGAATGCGGGTGTCTGGCCATTGGCTCATTTGGATGATTCTCCGACGGTTAGAACCGGTTTTTTACCAGCAATGGCTGTCGCAGGGCCAGCCGACTTTTGTATCCGGGACGTTTTACGCTATTCCAGAAACGCGAAAAAAAGCCTGGCCGCACGTCATGGAATCACTCGGCGCTTTGGCGGTTTAGCTTAAAGTCTGGTACGGCGAGAGTTTTCTTTGTGGTATTTCAATAGTCCCCCACCTGATTGATTCCCCTGAGAGGCAATGATGTTCAAAGGTATTTTGATCGACAAAGACGACAGCGGTTACCGGGCCACACTGCAAGAGATCAATGACGATCAACTGCCCGAGGGCGATGTGACGGTGCGTGTGGCGTACAGCACGCTGAACTTCAAGGATGGCCTGGCGATCACCGGCAGCAGCCCGGTGGTCAGGAAATTCCCGATGGTGCCGGGGATCGACCTGGCCGGCACAGTCGAGGTCAGCGGCCATCCGGACTACAACGTCGGTGATCAGGTGCTGCTCAATGGCTGGGGTGTGGGCGAAGGGCATTGGGGCGGACTGGCGCAAAAAGCGCGCCTCAATGGCGACTGGCTGATTCCGTTGCCCAAGGAATTTACTGCGGCCCAGGCCATGGCGATCGGTACGGCCGGTTACACGGCAATGCTGTGCATCCTGGCGTTGGAACATAACGGCGTAACGCCTGACCAAGGCGAGGTTCTGGTCACCGGCGCCAACGGCGGGGTAGGCAGTTTTGCCATCGCGCTGCTGAGCAAGCTCGGCTACCGGGTCGTGGCATCCACGGGTCGCACGTCCGAGCACGATTACCTCAAGCAACTGGGCGCCAGCGAGATCATCGATCGCGCCATGTTATCCGAGCCAGGCAAACCGTTGGCCAAGGAGCGCTGGGCAGCGGTGATCGACTCGGTCGGCAGCCACACGCTGGCCAACGCTTGTGCGAGCACCAAAGCCAATGGCACGGTGGCCGCCTGTGGTCTGGCACAAGGCATGGATTTTCCGGCCTCCGTCGCGCCGTTCATTCTGCGCGGCGTGACATTGGCCGGGATCAACAGCGTGACTCAACCCAAAGCCAAACGTGTACTGGCCTGGAGTCGCCTGGCCAAGGATCTGGACTTCGCGTTGCTGCCGCTGATCAGCCATGAAATCGGCCTGAGCGAAGCCATCGATGCCGCGCCGCGTCTGCTCGCCGGGCAATTGCGCGGGCGGGTGGTGGTTGATGTAAATCGCTGATCAGCGAGTCTCGCGTTCCAGCAATTGACGCTTGCGTTCAACGCCCCAGCGATAGCCCGACAGGTTGCCGTCGCTGCGCACCACGCGGTGGCACGGAATCGCCACCGCAATACTGTTCGCGCCGCACGCCTGGGCCACGGCGCGCACGGCTTTGGGCGCGCCGATACGTTGAGCGATGTTGGCATAGCTGGCGGTGCTCCCCGCAGGAATCTCCCGCAGCGCTTGCCAGACCCGTTCCTGAAACGCCGTGCCGCGCACGTCCAGCGGCAAGTCCAGACCAATGGCCGGGGCTTCGATAAAACCGACAACCTTGGCGATCAACTGCTCGAACTCGTGATCGGCGCCAATCAGGTTGGCGCGCCGAAATTTGTCCTGCAGATCGCAGACCAGTTGGTGCGGGTCATCCCCCAACAGAATCGCGCAAACGCCTCGCTCACTTTGCGCCACCAGAATCGCGCCCAGGGAACACTGGCCGACGGCAAAACGGATGTCGTTGTTCTGGCCCGCCGCACGGTAATCGCCAGGCTTCATGCCCAGCAGGTGATCGGCCGACTCATAGAAGCGACTGTTGGAGTTGAAACCGGCGTCATACAGGGCGTCAGTGACCGAGCCGCCGTCGGCCAGGCGTTCGCGAACCTTGCGTGAGCGATGGGCCGTGGCGTAACCCTTGGGGGTCAGGCCAGTCACCGCTTTGAACACGCGATGGAAGTGGAAGCTGCTCAGACCCGCTGCATCCGCCAGTTCGTTTAAAGCAGGCAGATTTTCGGCAGACTCGATGTGTCGGCAAGCGGCCGCTACGGTTGCCGCGTGTTGTGCGGCAACGTCGCTTTGATCCTTTGTGGCCCGCTTGCTTGGACGATATCCCGCCGCCCGGGCTTGTTCCGCCGTGTCGAAAAATTCGACATTCTGCGGTTTCGGCAAGCGCGCCAGGCTGCTGGGGCGGCAGTAGATTCCGGTGGTTTTCACAGCATAGACAAACTGCCCGTCGGCGCCCGGATCCCGTGCAACGACGGCGGCCCAGCGAGGATCGTTCTCGGTGGCAAGCTTTGTCGACTGAGTTGTCATGGTTTCATGTCCGTTGACCCGTTTCCTTCAGATTAACCGGCCTGGAAAACCGCCGCACCCCGAGTCTTGCGGTTGAATTCGAGGGCTTCATTTGGCGGTTCGAAAGGTGAAGTTGATCCGTTGCTCGCCCAGGCGTGGGTGAAGACCGTCCTTGATCGGCAGCACGCCGTGATAGCGCAATCGATCGACGCCGCCCCAGACCACGATATCGCCATGCAGCACAGGCACGCGTTGGCTTTTGGCGCTTCGTTCAAAGCCACCGAACAGGAACATGGCAGGTAATCCCAATGACACCGAAACGATCGGCGCTGCGTAGGATCCTTCGTCCTTATCTTGATGCAATGACATCTTCGCCCCGGGGACATAGCGGTTGATCAGGCAGGAATCAGGGACAAAATCCGCAAATCCGGCTTCCCGTGCCGCGGCCTGTGCCAACTCGAAAAACACCTCGGGCATCTTGGGCCAGGGTTGCCCGGTCTGTGGGTCGTCGCGCGTGTACTTGTAGCCGCTGCGGTCAGTCGTCCAGCCCCAAGTGCCGCAACTGCTCAAGGCCACCGACATGGTGAAGCCCCCGGGCGTGATCATTTGGCGAAACGGTGCGGCCGCCAGAACTGCTTCCAGTGCGGGCAGCAACTGCTCCAGCCAGGGCAGGGCAAAGCCGCGCAACACGTAGGACCGTTCACCGATCTGCGCGCGCCTGGGCTGCTGCTCAGGTTCGGCGTCGGCAAACAAATCGAAGGTAATCGGGCTCATGGGGTCATAACGCATCGTGAAAGATGATTCCAAGGGTATGCCGTTTTCCACTGTGCAGGCGACTCACGCCGTGACGCATCGTCACTCGGTAATAGCCGCGAACACCTTTGACCGGGCGTTGGCTGACCGCAAAGATCAAGCCGTCGCCTTTTTTCAGGCCGATCACCTGAGGGCGTGACTGCATACGCGGGCGCTGTTCCGTCAGTACAAACTCGCCACCGGTGAAGTCTTCGTCCGGCTCTGACAGAAGAATCGCCAATTGCAGCGGAAACACGTGTTCGCCGTACAGATCCTGATGCAAACAGTTGTAGTCCTGCGGACCGTATTGCAGCAATAACGGTGTCGGGCGCTCCTGACCAGCGGCATGGCAGCGTTGCAGAAACGCTTCGTGGGTGTCGGGAAAACGGCTCGGCAGGTCCATGCATTCGTACCAGCGATTGGCAATCGGCACCAACCGGGGGTAAAACGCGCTGCGCAAGCGGGCGACCCGTTCAGGCAAAGGGTATTTAAAGTACTTGTACTCGCCACGACCGAAACCGTGACGCGCCATCATCACTTGGGAGCGAAAGGGCGCTGGCTGGGCGTAGAGGGCGCTGATTTCGTCGCACGCCTGCGCACTCAGCAGAGACCTGATGACGGCGCAGCCATCCTGATCGAGTTGCTGCTCCAGCATCGCCCAGTCCAGCGCATCGAGGATTTGTTCGTTCATCGCTGGGCCTCCCGGTCGAGCAACTGCCGTTTGCGTTCCAGTCCCCAGCGATAGCCGCCAAGGCTGCCGTCCTGGCGCAGCACCCGATGGCAAGGCACGATAACGGCCACCGGATTGGCCCCACAGGCATTCGCCACCGCCCGAAAAGCGCTCGGCTGGCCCAGGCTTTGGGCGATATCGCGGTAGCTGGCGGTTTCGCCGACGGGGATTTGCCGCAAGGCATTCCAGACCCGCTGTTGAAAGGCGCTGCCGGTCAAATCCAGGGGCAGATCGAGCGCAGTGTGCGGGTCTTCCAGATGGCGCAGGGTTTGCTCCAGCGCCGGCATCAAACCTTCATCGCGTTGTGGGACTGGCCGGCCGGGGAAGCGCTGTGCCAGATCGCGTTCGAGCGTGATCAAGTCGTCACCGAGCAGCAGCGCGCACAGGCCTTCGGTGCTGAACGCCAGCACCAGGACGCCCAGACTGGAGGTGCCGCTGATGTAGCGAATCGAGGAAGTAGACATGTTCTGACTCCTTAACCAAAGGTTGAGGTGGCCAGTCTAGGGAGTGCCAAGGGAGTGAACACTCCGGCGCTTGCGGTCGAATTCGGACGGGCGCGGAGCATGACATCCTTGTTGTCGCTCCGGGTGCCGGGTCGCGTTACAGCGCTTTGCTGACGGCGATGTCGCTGATCACGTCTTCACTCGAACCATGAATGGCGTCCAGCGCGGCTTTGGCTTCTTCTTCGGTGCCGTTTTCAAGCTGGGCGAATTCGAAGCGGCGTTCGCCGTTGAGTTTGTATTTGATGACGTACTTGGTCGTTTGGGCCACGGTCATACCTTCCTGTCGTTGTGTGGGAACGTCACTCAGCTCAGTTTCGTGCTGGAGCGACGGATGATCTTGATCGAGTGCGTGAGCGTCGGTTTGCGGGTCACGCTGATCGGTCGGCGATTGACCGTGTCGATGGTGATGTTCCAGAAACCGGTGCTCGGTGCAGTAATTCGCGCAGGGAAAGTGTCGAACGCACCGCCGTGATAAGTGTGACGGCCGCCGTTCTTGAAGCTGCGGAAGTTGGCGTCGTTCATCAAGCGGATGTTGCATGTTTGGGAGCACTGGATGACGACGATGTCGTCTTCGTTGAGGTGCTCGCGCTGGTGGATAAATTTCATGAGGCGCCTCCAGAAGGGCTTTTTCTACAAAATCAAAACGATAGCATGGGCGATTGGCGCAGTTTATCAGCCCGAACAGGTTATTATCCGGTCGTCGAGGTGCGCTTTGACAATTAAAAACTGTTATTCGGAATTCTATGAGCGATAAACGCAACGAGCCTCGGAGAAAATCAGCATTTGTGCTGTCGGAGGGTCTTTATCGGAGGTTTTGTATGAAGTGGGGCGTGTTGGTATTGCCGTTGGCATTGGTAGTGGGTGGCTGTGCGAATGTTTCGGAGATTAACGAGACACTGCCTACCATGAACGTGATCTCAGGTAAAAAACCCAATGAGTACGCGCAATGCCTGGTTGAAAAACTGGCCGACAGTCGTGGCGCCCTGCAAGTGGAGTCGCACAAGGACGGGATGCGCGTGATCGTTCCGGCGAAATTCTCGTCGGCCCCGGCAGCCGTATTCGATATCGAAGACCGCTCGGGTGGCAGCGGTATCAAGCTGCATGAGCGTATGTCCAATGTGCCGGTGCGTCCGAGAGACGTGCAGAAAGCCGCCAATGCGTGCATTTCCGGCTGATAGACTGACCACCGTTCATACCGATGCCGTCAAAGTCATGCTTTGGCGGCATTGTCATTTCTGGAGTCGAGCATGAAGCGAGAGCAAGTTCGGGAGTGTCATGCAGAGGGGCTGATCTCTGCCACTCACGTCATTCAAAATCCGGCGAACCCCGGGGAGTGGATCGTGTTTTTCAAGAAAAGCGCCGGACGCAGTTATTTCCTGGTGGATGATAACGATGAGGTCGAATCGTTTGGTCGTCTCGACGAATTGATCGAGACCGTGCGTGGTCTCGGGATCAAATTCGCGGAAATTCACATGTAGGGCAGGGCGCCCTACTTGCAGACCACCACAACGCTGCGGTTCTTGAAGTTGCCGACATCGACGCCCAGGGTCTTGTCGCTTTCCCGGGTGGAAGGCGTGCCGTCGGTACCGACGATCCGGTAGCCGGTGCCGGCGCAAGAGGCATCGGCTTTTTCATAGCATGTGGCCCAGGAATTGGCTTCGCCGGAGCAGTCGATCGTCAGGCCCAGTTCGCCGTTGTTCAGGACTGTCTTTTCGGAAGTGGCGCAGCCGCTCAGGGCCAGGATCGCAATCAGGGGCAAAAATCTGTTCATGTTCATAGTCGTCTTCAGCGAGGGGGGGCTAGACGCTCTGACAGCGCCAGTGTGAAAAGGTTATAGCGATTGGCCACTTGTTTGCACCTGGCCACAAAAAAGCCCTGCTCGATGACAGGGCTCTGCGAGTGCCGCAGGAGATCAGTCCTGACTCTTGCCGCGTCGCTTCGTCGCGGGAGGTGTGTAGTCGAGCACCGACGCCACTTCAACCGCCATCGCTTCGGTGGGTAACGGCCCGGAAACATCTTCGCCATTGGTGGCGGTAATGTGCCACTGGCCATCTTTTGCTTTATCGACCGTGTACCCGTTGATGATTTTTGCTGCGGTCATCTATCTGTCTCGTTCACTGGTTCAAAGTCGCCATGATACCGGCAAACGCTCGCATTGGGGGACGATAAGCGTATGGTGGTCCAGTTTGCCGGCGTCTTTGAGCTACGCTGATTTGACCGCGCAAAAATCCGGATGGAACTATCCGCGGGATTATTTCTCTATGATGGCATCGGTTAGCCAGTGCGGGGCATTGTAAGGTGCTCACTGCCTGATTAGACTGCGCCGAAACTCGTACACACAGCCCTTTCAAGGACTTATATGATCAAGAAATGCTTGTTCCCAGCAGCCGGTTACGGTACTCGCTTCCTGCCAGCGACTAAAGCCATGCCCAAAGAAATGCTGCCGGTGGTAAACAAGCCACTGATCCAGTACGGCGTCGAAGAAGCACTGGACGCCGGTTTGACTGAAATCTCCATCGTCACCGGTCGCGGTAAACGCGCCCTGGAAGACCACTTCGACATCAGCTACGAGCTGGAAAACCAGATCAAGGGCACCGACAAAGAGAAATACCTGGTCGGTATCCGCAAACTGCTCGACAACTGCTCGTTCTCCTACACTCGCCAGACCGAAATGAAAGGCCTGGGTCACGCGATTCTGACCGGTCGTCCACTGATCGGTGATGAGCCGTTCGCCGTGGTACTGGCGGACGACTTGTGCGTCAACCTCGATGGCGACGGCGTCCTGACCCAGATGGTCAAGCTGTACAAGCAGTTCCGCTGCTCGATCGTTGCCATCCAGGAAGTCGATCCGCAGGAAACTCACAAGTACGGCGTGATTGCCGGTGAGATGATCCGCGACGACATCTATCGCGTTCACAGCATGGTCGAGAAGCCAAAGCCTGAAGATGCACCGTCGAACCTGGCGATCATCGGTCGATACATCCTGACTCCGGACATCTTCGACCTGATCGAACAGACCGAACCAGGCAAGGGCGGTGAAATCCAGATCACCGACGCCCTGATGAAGCAAGCCCAGAACGGCTGCGTCATGGCTTACAAGTTCAAAGGCAAGCGGTTCGACTGCGGTGGCGCCGAAGGCTACATCGACGCGACCAACTTCTGCTTCGAAAACTTCTACAAGACTGGCAAGGCTTACTGATAGCGCCTGACCTGCTTGTATTGAAAAGCCACCTTCGGGTGGCTTTTTCGTTTTTCGCCCCCATATCGCTTGCAGCGCTTGCCCAACAGACGGCTGCGGGTATGCTGGTTGCCTGCCGAGGAGATTGAAAATGGCCTTTGATTTTGACCTTTATGTAATTGGCGCCGGTTCCGGCGGTGTACGGGCTGCGCGTTTTGCCGCCGGGTTTGGCGCGAAGGTGGCTGTCGCCGAAAGCCGTTACCTGGGCGGTACGTGTGTGAACGTCGGCTGTGTGCCGAAGAAGTTGCTGGTCTACGGCGCGCACTTCGCCGAAGACTTCGAGCAGTCTTCGGGCTTCGGCTGGACGCCGGGCGAGGCGAAGTTTGATTGGGCAACGCTGATCGCCAACAAGGATCGCGAGATCAATCGACTGAACGGCATTTACCGCAACCTGCTGGTCAACAGCGGTGTGACCCTGCATGAAGGCCATGCCAGGATCGTCGACCCGAACACGGTCGAAATCAATGGCGAGAGCTTCACCGCCAGGAACATCCTGATTGCTACCGGTGGCTGGCCGCAAATCCCGGAGATTCCGGGGCACGAGCACGCGATCAGTTCCAATCAGGCGTTCTTCCTCAAAGAACTGCCCAAGCGCGTTCTGGTGGTGGGCGGTGGTTACATCGCTGTCGAATTTGCCGGGATCTTCCACGGCTTGGGTGCCGAGACCACGTTGTTGTATCGCGGTGAGTTGTTCCTGCGCGGCTTCGATGGTGCGGTACGCAAGCATTTGCAGGAAGAGCTGACCAAGCGCGGCATGAATCTGCAATTCAACGCCGACATCGAGCGCATCGACAAGCAATCCGATGGCAGCCTGAAGGTGACGCTCAAGGATGGTCGCGCGCTGGAGGCCGATTGTGTGTTCTACGCCACCGGTCGCCGTCCGATGCTCGACAACCTCGGGCTGGAAAACACCGGTGTCAAACTCGACAAGAAAGGTTTCGTCGAGGTCGATGATCAATATCAGACTGCCGAGCCGTCGATCCTTGCGCTTGGCGATGTGATCGGCCGCGTTCAGCTGACGCCGGTCGCTCTGGCGGAAGGCATGGCTGTGGCGCGTCGTTTGTTCAAGCCTGAGCAATATCGTCCGGTGGACTACAAGATGATCCCGACCGCCGTGTTCAGCCTGCCGAACATCGGCACGGTCGGCCTGACCGAGGAAGAGGCTCGCGAAGCCGGCCACGAGGTTCAGATTTACGAAAGCCGCTTCCGGCCGATGAAGCTGACCCTGACCGAATGCCAGGAGCGCACGCTGATGAAGCTGGTGGTCGATGCCAAGACCGACAAGGTGCTGGGCTGCCACATGGTCGGGCCGGATGCTGGTGAGATCGTTCAGGGTCTGGCGATTGCCTTGAAGGCTGGCGCGACCAAGCGCGACTTCGATGAAACCGTCGGCGTGCATCCTACTGCCGCCGAAGAGTTCGTCACCATGCGCACGCCGGTTGCCGGTTAATCGCTTTTTTCGCTCCCTGAAGCGTCTGGCGCTGTCGCAATGACAGCCGCCAGACGCAGGCTTTCATCGAGGCTTGCCTGAGTCTTGAGCAATTCGATTTCCAACCCTTTGTTTACCTGCGACTGCTCGTCGACGCTTTGCTTGAGCGACTGACTTTCCAGCAAGGCGGCGCGCAAGCGTTCCTGGAGGAGGGTGCGTTCGCTGTCGATGCGGTTGACCTGCTCCAGCAGTTGATCCTGGCGGCTGTGGGTGTGTTTGAGTTGCTCCTGCAATAGCCCCAGTTCACGTAGCGTTCCACGGTTCTCGGTGAGCAGGCGCTCGTTGTCGCGGTGCAGTTGAGTGATCTCGTCCTGGCGCACCAATGCGCTTTGCTGGGCCTGGCGCAATTCCATCTGAATCTGCTGCACCTGACCTTCATGGCGACTCTGCTCCTGCTCGCGCTGTTCCTTGACGGCGTTGCGGTAGTGTTCCAGGGCGTCGCGTGCGTGCAGATGCTTTTCTTCCAGTGAGCGGATCTGCTCATCCTTGTCTTGCAACCGCAGTTCGAAGTCGGCCAGCGCCTGATTCAGTCCGGCGTTGCGGGTTTGCTCGGTCTGCAGCATGGCGTGGGTTTCTTGCAGGGTCTCGGACTCTTGAGTCAGCGCAAGGCTTTGAATTTCGTATTGCTGGTTGAGTTCGGTGTTGGCTTCCCGGGCCTCAGTCAGCTGGATTTCCAGCTCCTTTCGTTGCTGATCGAACTGCGCGCGTGCCTGCTCGATGGGTTCTTGCGCCTGTTCCTTGAGGCGTTGTGCCAGGCGCGAGACCAGGCTCGCCAGCTCGTCATCAATGGGTTCTGCAGGCGTTTCGGCGCGTTCGCTGCCGTCATCCAGCTCTTTCAGATAGCGGTGGATAGTGGTTTTCGAGCCGGTATTGCCCATCTCGATCCGTACTGCGTCGATGCTGGGGTTTTCACCGCGGGCGAGAATTGCCAGGCGTGCCGCCTGAACTACCGCTTTATTTACGCCGCCACGAGCCATGTGTTCTCCTACGATTTCATACTGTGGTACATACCACTAAAGTACACAGTGTACCATCTTTGCCAAAAAGATAAAAAGCGTAAGTTCTTGATGCGGGATATACTGGTATTACCCCGCGTGATGCGCTTTTCAGCGCGTTTTCACCTGCCATCGCAGTACGTTTTAGAGAATTGAGCGAATGACCGATCTGGATCGCTATCTGCAAGCCGCCACCCGCGACAACACGCGTCGCAGCTATCGGGCGGCCATCGAGCACTTCGAAGTCGGTTGGGGTGGTTTTCTGCCCGCAACAAGTGACAGTGTGGCGCGCTATCTGGTGGCTCATGCGGGCGTGCTGTCGATCAATACATTGAAGCTGCGGTTGTCAGCGCTGGCGCAATGGCATAACAGCCAGGGCTTCGCCGATCCCACCAAGTCGCCGGTGGTGCGCAAAGTCTTCAAGGGCATCCGTGCGCTGCACCCGGCGCAGGAGAAACAGGCCGAGCCGTTGCAGCTTCAGCATCTGGAGCAAGTGGTCGCGTGGCTGGAGCTGGAGGCGCAAACCGCCAGGGCGCAAAACGATCAGCCGGGCTTGCTGCGCGCCAGGCGCGACACCGCGCTCATCTTGTTGGGCTTCTGGCGTGGCTTTCGCAGTGATGAGTTGTGTCGTGTACAGATCGAGCACGTGCAGGCAAGCGCCGGTTCCGGCATCACCCTCTACTTGCCGCGCAGCAAGAGCGATCGCGAGAACCTGGGCAAGACGTACCAGACCCCGGCACTGCAGCGGCTCTGCCCGGTGAACGCCTATATCCAATGGATCACCGAAGCCGCCCTTGTCCGCGGGCCGGTGTTCCGGGGTATCGACCGTTGGGGCCATCTGAGTGAGGAGGGCTTGCACGCCAACAGCGTGATCCCCTTGCTGCGCCAGGCCCTGGAGCGTGCCGGCATCCCCGCAGAACACTACACCAGCCATTCCCTGCGACGCGGCTTTGCCAGCTGGGCCCATCAGAGCGGCTGGGATTTGAAATCGTTGATGAATTACGTGGGTTGGAAGGATGTGAAGTCAGCCATGCGCTATGTTGAAGCCAGCCCATTTCTCGGGATGGCCCGAGTCGCTGAAAAGCCGTTGGTGCTCTAGATACCGTTTTCTTCTATTAATACTGTCCGCTAATAGCGAAAACCAATCAGCAGCATGAGCTTTGCCAATGAGCCAGGCGGCGATCGAGTGGGTAGGATTCACTCCATCAACTTTTCAACCAAACATTTCAACCCTGACGGAGAGTCATCGATGCCTATCATCAACAGCCAAGTTAAACCGTTCAAAGCTGACGCCTTCAAAAATGGCGACTTCGTAAAAGTCTCGGACGCTGACCTGAAAGGCAAGTGGTCTGTCGTGTTCTTCTACCCAGCAGACTTCACCTTCGTTTGCCCGACCGAACTGGAAGACCTGGCTGACAACCACGACGCTTTCCAGAAACTGGGCGTCGAGATCTATAGCGTTTCCACCGACACTCACTTTGCTCACGCTGCCTGGCACAACACTTCGCCAGCCATCGGCAAAATCCAGTACACCATGATCGGCGACCCGACTCACGCCATCTCCCGCAACTTTGACGTGCTGATCGAAGACGCTGGCCTGGCTGACCGTGGCACCTTCGTGATCAACCCTGAAGGCCAGATCAAAATCGTTGAACTGAACGATGGCGGCGTTGGCCGTGACGCTTCCGAGCTGCTGCGCAAAATCAAGGCCGCTCAATACGTCGCTGCTCACCCAGGCCAGGTTTGCCCAGCCAAGTGGAAAGAAGGCGAGGCCACTCTGGCTCCGTCCCTGGACCTGGTCGGCAAGATCTAAGTCTGTGAAAGCACTATCAGGGCGGGTTTCCGCACCTAAGTAAGCTGCAACCGCCCTGAAAAACGCCCGGGCGAGATTCGCTCGGGCGTTTTTTTTCGTCTCAAGTAAAGTAAAAGGAAATCGCCCGTATGTTGGACGCCACTCTTAAAGCCCAGTTGAAATCGTACCTGGAACGGGTCACCCAGCCGATCGAGATCGTTGCCTCCCTCGACGACGGTGCGAAATCCCAGGAAATGCTCGCATTACTCAAAGACGTTGCCAGTCTTTCCAACCAGATTATCTTGCTCGACAACGGTGACGATGCACGCAAACCATCGTTCTCGATCAACCGTCCGGGTGCCGATATCAGCCTGCGTTTCGCCGGCATCCCGATGGGCCACGAATTCACTTCCCTGGTGCTCGCCTTGCTGCAAGTCGGCGGTCATCCTTCGAAAGCCAGCGTTGAAGTGATCGAACAGATCCGTTCGCTCAAAGGCGAGTTCAGCTTCGAGACTTATTTCTCGCTGTCCTGCCAGAACTGCCCGGACGTGGTCCAGGCGCTGAACCTGATGGCGGTCCTGAACCCGAACATCCGCCACGTCGCCATCGACGGCGCGCTGTTCCAAGCGGAAGTCGATGAACGTCAGATCATGGCCGTGCCAAGCATTTACCTGAACGGCGTGAACTTCGGCCAGGGCCGCATGGGCCTGGAAGAAATCCTCGCCAAGATCGACACCAGCGGTATCGAGCGTCAGGCCGAGAAAATCAGCGCGAAAGAAGCGTTTGACGTACTGGTCGTCGGCGGTGGCCCGGCCGGTGCGTCGGCTGCGATCTACGCTGCCCGTAAAGGCATTCGCACCGGTGTAGCGGCTGAGCGTTTTGGTGGGCAGGTGCTCGACACCATGGCCATCGAGAACTTCATCTCCGTACAGGAAACCGAAGGGCCGAAACTGGCCGTGGCGCTGGAAGAGCACGTCAAGCAATACGACGTGGACATCATGAACCTGCAACGCGCCGACAAACTGGTGCCGGGCAAGAACGGCGAGCTGCACGAAGTCCACTTCGCCAGCGGCGCGACCCTGAAAGCCAAAACCGTGATCCTCGCGACCGGTGCACGGTGGCGTGAAATGAACGTCCCGGGTGAGCAGCAATACCGCAACAAAGGCGTGGCGTACTGCCCGCACTGTGACGGCCCGCTGTTCAAAGGCAAGCGTGTGGCAGTGATCGGTGGCGGTAACTCCGGCGTCGAAGCGGCCATCGACCTGGCGGGCATCGTGTCTCACGTCACGTTGCTGGAGTTTGATGTACAGCTACGCGCCGACGCGGTATTGCAGCGCAAGTTGCACAGCCTGCCGAACGTCACCGTGATCACCAGTGCACAAACCACTGAAGTGTTGGGCGACGGTCAAAAGGTCAATGGCCTGCGTTACAAGGATCGTCAGTCGGACGAGTTGCGCAACGTCGAGCTGGAAGGGATCTTCGTGCAGATCGGTCTGCTGCCTAACACCGATTGGCTCAAAGGCACCATCGAGCTGTCGCCTCGCGGCGAGATCATCGTCGATGCCCGTGGTGAAACGTCGATGCCCGGCGTGTTCGCGGCCGGTGACGTGACCACCGTACCGTACAAGCAGATCGTGATCGCGGTGGGCGAGGGCGCCAAGGCTTCGCTGAGCGCATTTGATCACCTGATCCGAACCTCCGCGCCGGCTTGAACGCAGACGCTGAAAACACAAAACCCCATGAGTGATCATGGGGTTTTTTTGTGCCTTACACATCCTGATGTGGGAGTGAGCCTGCTCGCGATTGCGGACTGTCAGTCACATCCATTTTGAATGTACCGACGCCATCGCGAGCAGGCTCGCTCCCACAGGGGATCTGTGGTGGGGCTTACAGCGGGGCTGGCTGGATGATCTCAACCCAGTAAGCGTCTGGATCCTTGATGAACGCCAGGCTCTTCATGCGACCGTCGTTCAGACGTTTCTGGAAATCGCAGCCCAGCGCTTCGAAACGTTCGCAAGCAGCACGAATGTCCGGCACGGAGATGCAGATGTGGCCAAAGCCGCGAGGGTCGGTGTTGCCGTTGTGGTAGGCGAAATCCGCGTCAGTCTCGGTGCCGTGGTTGTGGGTCAGTTCGAGAATGCCGGGGATCGATTTCATCCATTCGGTACGGGCCGCAGCGTCGGCTGGAATCTGGCTTTTATCGACCAGTGCCAGGAAATACAGGCTGAACTCCGCTTCTGGGAAGTCGCGTTTTTCGACCAGCGTAAAACCCAGGATGCGCGTGTAGAAATCCAGGGACTTGGTGATGTCCTTGACCCGCAGCATGGTGTGGTTGAAGACGAACTTCTGGGTGGCGCTGTCAGGTTGGGCGGTCACGCCAGGGAAAGTATTCAATTCGTGCAGGCTCATGGGCCCTCCGGAAAATAAGTGGGGCTAACGAATGGTGACAATGATACGCAAGGGCTGGGACATCACCAAACGCAAACAGTCGGCTATTGCCTGACAGGCGGGCGGGGCTCAGACTTTACGGTTCAAACCGTGAGTGCTCATTGCAATGATCCGATTCTGTAAATCGACTTTGATCCTGATTTGCCTGGCCTCAGGTGCTACTGGCGCTCAGGCTGATGCGCCAGTGGTGACCTGGCCAAATGGCTGGGAGGTCGAAGCTGTGCCGCAAGATGAAGCCAAACCAGAAGTCGTCCGTCAGCGCGCGGTGAAAGTCGACCCGGGCGGAACGCCGGTGATGGTGATGGAATTGACCATGACGCCAGTGGAAAGCGGTCATCAGGTCAATCTGCAAGGCGTGTTGCTGGAAATGCGCAAGTCGGTGCAGAAGGACTTTTTTCAAAGCGGCTATCAAAGTGTCTGCAATAAAATTCACCCAGCGACGTTGAGCCGTTTATCGGGATTGGAAACTACCTGCACGATTACACAGAATGGTCGACATGTGCTGTCGCAAACATTGGTCGCGGCGGTGGATGCCGATAACGCCTATGTTCTTTCCTACGCCGGGCAGGCTGAGGCTTATAAGGCGAGTCAGGACGAAATAGAAGCAGCTCGCAACAGCTTGAAACTTTAATTGAGGGTTTGCTTGACTGCGGATTTCCGCACGATCCGAAATCTTTAGATACCCAAACGGATTAAGCATAAAGTTCGGTTGGCAAGTAGCGAGTTGCTCGACTCCTTTCGTTGTATGAGCGAGCGTCCATAAAAAAAGCCCTGCATTGGCAGGGCTTTTTTATCACCGAAAGTGCTTAGCCTCGCAGCCAGGAGTCAACGGTAGCGGCACCGTACTGTTCCTTCCAGGCTTTCAGGCCGCGGTGGTTGCCACCCTTGGTTTCAATCAGTTCGCCGGTGTGCGGGTTATGATAAACCTTGACCACGCGAGCACGGCGGGTTTTGGGGGCTGCTGCCTGCAGACCGGATTTTGCCGGGTTCGGATCGAGGATGGCGATGATGTCCTTCAGGCTTTTGCCGTAGGTTTTCATCAGCCCCTGGAGCTTTTCTTCGAATTCGATTTCTTTCTTGAGCCCGGCGTCATTCTTCAGCGATTCCAGCTGCTTGAGCTGTTCTTGAAGGGCCTTCTCAGCGGCACGAAATTCAGCGAGTCTGGACAAATTCATTACTCCAATAGTGTGTTTGGCTGATACCAACCGCAAACAAAGCTATAAGCCAAGAGCCTTGAAGCGACTCGGTGATAGTGGCTCACCTGCCAATCTTGCACAGGCATGAAAAATTGTAGTAGTTAATTGGCCAAGAGTAAATCCTGACTTTTTCTTCATGTAACAACAGTAGTCTTTTGATTCAATTTGGTGCGCCGTTTCGTTGCCTCGTCGCTTAAAACCACCGGTTAATGGTGCCTTAATGCATTAATGAATTCTGCGCCGGGCATCGGTCGACCGAACAAATAACCTTGCAGGAAGTTCACGCCATGGGCCGCCAGATAGTCACTTTGCTCTTCGGTTTCCACGCCTTCGGCGACGATCCCCAGATCTAGCTTGGCCGACAGTTCGATAATACTGTCCAGAATGTGCCGTGAAAGCGCATCTGCGCCGATCATCGCGACAAAACTCTGATCGATCTTCAGAAAGTCCACGTTGAACTGTCGAAGGTATCCGAGGCTTGAGTGACCCGTGCCAAAGTCATCGATCGCGATCCTTACGCCCAATGCGCGGAGCTGTTCGAACAATTGGTAAGTGATGGCCGTGGGCTCGATGAGTTCGCGCTCGGTCAACTCCAGCACCAGATGGACCGCACCCGGCGTAAAGGCACCGAGAAACTCCCGGCAATCCTCGATCAGGTCCAGATCCTTGCAATGGCTGGCGGTAATGTTGATGCCGATGTGGAATGGTGCGCCGAACGAGGATACCGCTGGCGCCAACAACGCCGCGGTCTGTCGCATCAACGAACGAGTCATCGGCACGATCAACCCGGAATGCTCCGCAAAAGGAATGAACAGGTCCGGGCGCACCAGGCCTTCCTGCGGATGATTCCAGCGCATCAACACCTCGGCGCCGGACCACGTTTTGGTGTCGCCATGCACCACGGGTTGAAAATACGGGACGAACTCGGCAGCCTCCAGCGCACGTTGCAGTTCGTGGCTGGGGGATGACGAGCGCTTCTGCAAGACATGCCCGATTGCACCCGATACCACCCCGAAGAAGATCAGCAAACTGAACAGCGATGGGTATTCGCTTTTCATGTAGCGCCAGGTTTCTCCCTCGGGGAAACCGGCCGCGACCTTAAAGGCGTAACGCGAGGATGTCAGTTCATTCGACGCCACTGGCGAAGCCGGCGGAACACCTTGATGAAACGCACCATCGGCGGATAACCAGCTGGGACCGACCTGCAGCAGCAACACGGTCTTGCGGCCGATCATGCGCAGCACGTTGCTCAGGTGATATCCGTCCAGCGTGCTCATTGCACCGTGTTTACCTTCACCGAGTCGATACACCAGTAACGCCGAATCGGGCGTGACCGGGTTGCCTTTCATCAGCAGCAACTGGCCTTTGGAGTAGTCGCCGTTACTGGTTTTTTCCTGGACGTCGCCGAACAGCGAACTGCAATAAATGTTGTTGTCCCACACCAGATTCGTCGAGCGCACGAACGGCCGGCGGGTGACCTGTTCGCGCAGGGCCAGTTTGACGTCATTGCAAGGCTGGCCGGCCAGCGGCAGCAGTTCGCGTGCGGCCTGAGAGGTATTGTCGAGCATCAACTCGAATTGGCGGACGGCTTCTTCGGCCGTCAACTCAGTACTTTGCTGGAGCGCACGTTCAGCCTGCATATAAAGGATGACGACCCCCAGCAGCACCGGGAGCAATCCGCTCAGCAAGGTTAAAAACATTCGTTTGCCGCGTTTTCGACGGCTTTTGACGTTCAGTGGCATTCGCGAAGCCTGTGACGTTGAGTGACGGCTCTCAAATGCTGGAAGAACAAAGGCGCGCCTTCCAAAAAGAGTTCAGGTAGTGGGCATGATAGATGGCCGGCGGTGCTTATGCTGCTCAACGATAGTTCAGGCTTGACGCCAGTTGGATAAATGCCAGTGTGGCGGGCGACGACTGACGCTGGTCGAGCACCGCCAGGCCCACCTGCCGATTGACGGAGGGTGACAGTGGTTTTTTCACATAACGGCTATCGTTGTCGTCGGGTAATGAGCCTTCGGCGACCACGGTGACGGCATCGCCACGGCCCACAGTGTCGAGGGTGCTGAGCAACTGCGAGCAGCGATAACGGATGTTCGGTGTCAGCCTTGCAGCACTGAACAGTCGCGAAACCAACTCCGAAGAGCCGGCCTCGGTCAGCACGAACGGGTCGTGACACAAGTCGCTCAACCCCAGGCTGTCGCGACCCGCCAGCGGATGATCGGCGGGCAGTAACGCGACCATCCGGTCTTCGATCAACGCGAAGGTATCGAAGCGTTCTTCAGGCAGCACCACAAAACCGACATCGATTCGCCGCTCTTCCAGCCACTGGATTATCTGGCGGTCCGGACCTTCGTCGATGTGGACTTCGATACCGGGGTGAGCGGCGCGGTAGTGCTGCAGGATCTGTGGCAGCAGTTTGATCGACGAAGTCGGGCCGAACGAGCCGATGCGCAAGGTGCCGCGCTTCATTCCGCGGGCATCGGCGGCTTCCTGGCGCAAGGTGTTGGCCAGCCCGAGCATCGCCCGGGCGCGCGACAGGAGTTGTTGGCCGATGTCGCTCAATTCGATTTGAGACTGGTGGCGCCTGAATAACTCGACGCCCAATTCCTGTTCCAGCGATTTCAGGGCATGAGACACCGCGGACTGGGAAATCCCCAGCCGATTGGCCGCCGCCGTGAATCCACGTAGTTCGGCGACGAGAGAGAAAATCTCGAGTTGTGTAAGGGTCATGAGTCTTTACTCATTTTACGATGATCGCGCATTAGCCGAATGATACGTCATCCATCCCTCAAACAGTCCTTCCGCCTTATGAATAGCTATGCGCAAACAACCTCATCCGATGTCCCGGTTTACCTGAAGCTCGCCGCCGTCACCATGATTTGGGGCGGGACTTTCGTGGCTGGCCGGTTTCTCGCGGACAGCCTGAGCCCCTTGTTCGCTGCCAGCCTGAGATTCCTGCTGGCTAGCGTGGCGTTGCTGCTGTACGTGCTGTTGGCCAGGGTGCCATTGGCGAAACCGAGCGCCAGGCAATGGCTGCAACTGGCGCTGCTGGGGTTTTTCGGGATCTTCTTTTACAACCTGTGCTTCTTTTACGGGCTGCATTATATAAACGCCTCACGGGCGTCATTGATCGTGGCGCTGAACCCGGCGGTCATCGGCCTCGCATCGTGGCTGCTGTTCAAGGAGCGCCTGAGCCGGGCGAAAGTCTTCGGCATCGCGGTTTGCATTGCCGGGGCAAGTCTAGTGATCGTAAGCCGCAACCCGCAACTATTGGCCGGCAATGCCGATGCCTGGGTCGGCGACCTGTTGATTCTCGGCTGCGTGCTCGGCTGGGGAATTTACTCGCTGTTCTCCAAAGAGCTGAATCACACGCTGGGGCCGGTGCAGACGGTGACGTATTCGATTCTGCTGGGCACGCTGATGCTCTGGGTGACCAGTGCGGTGCGCGGTGAACTGAGTGTCAGCGCGCTTATCGGCCTCGGTCCACAACAATGGTTGAGCGTGATGTATCTCGGCGTATTGGGCTCGGCACTGGCCTACATCGGCTATTACGACGGTATCCGCCAAATCGGCGCGACCCGTTCGGGGGTGTTCATTGCCTTGAATCCGCTGACCGCGGTCATCCTCGGCGCGCTGCTGTTGGGCGAGCAGTTGACACTGGCGATGTGCCTGGGAGGAGGGCTGATTGTCGCGGGGATTTTCCTCTGCAATAAACCCCTTGCGCGATCAGGGAAAAAGGGGATTTGATACAGAAGGCGGACAAACCTATTTACGCTGTGTAGAATCGGGTTACGCATACAATAATAATCGTCTTCTGGAAACAGAAGCCTCGCCCGTATCAGCCTTGGGTCGACAATGAAAAGTTTCGGGTTTCAATTGATCTACGGTGACTTCCTCGCCCGCAGCGTGCGGGGCATCTCCTGCGCGCCACCCGCCGACTTCAGCATTCTTAGCATCTAACGTTCCGTTAATTCTAAAAAATGATGAGGCGCCAAAATGGCAGATTTATACGAAAACCCAATGGGCCTGATGGGCTTTGAATTCATCGAGCTCGCATCGCCGATCCCGAATACCCTGGAGCCGATCTTCGAGATCATGGGCTTCACCAAGGTCGCGACCCACCGCTCCAAAGACGTGCACCTGTATCGCCAGGGCCAGATCAACCTGATCCTCAACAACGAGCCGCACAGCGTCGCCTCGTACTTCGCGGCCGAGCACGGCCCGTCGGTGTGCGGCATGGCGTTCCGCGTCAAGGATTCGCAACTGGCCTACAAGCGCGCGCTGGAAATCGGTGCCCAGCCGATCCACATCGAAACCGGCCCGATGGAGCTGAACCTGCCGGCGATCAAAGGCATCGGCGGCGCGCCGCTGTACCTGATCGACCGTTTCGGCGAAGGCAGCTCGATCTACGACATCGACTTCGTGTTCATCGAGGGTGTGGACCGCAACCCGGTCGGCGCCGGTCTGAAAATCATCGACCACCTGACCCACAACGTCTATCGCGGTCGCATGGCTTACTGGGCCAACTTCTACGAGAAGCTATTCAACTTCCGCGAAATTCGTTACTTCGACATCAAGGGCGAATACACCGGCCTGACCTCCAAGGCCATGACCGCACCGGACGGCATGATCAAAATCCCACTGAACGAAGAATCGTCCAAGGGCGCCGGGCAGATCGAAGAGTTCCTGATGCAGTTCAACGGTGAGGGCATCCAGCACGTGGCCTTCCTCAGCGATGACCTGATCAAGACCTGGGATCACCTGAAAAGCATCGGCATGCGCTTCATGACCGCACCACCGGAAACCTACTACGAGATGCTCGAAGGCCGTTTGCCAAATCACGGCGAGCCCGTCGATCAGCTGCAGTCGCGCGGGATCCTGCTGGACGGCTCGTCCGAGTCGGGCGACAAGCGTCTGCTGTTGCAGATCTTCTCGGAAACCCTGATGGGCCCGGTGTTCTTCGAATTCATCCAGCGTAAAGGCGACGATGGCTTCGGCGAAGGCAACTTCAAGGCGCTGTTCGAATCGATTGAGCGAGATCAGGTTCGTCGTGGCGTGCTTGCCACCGAGTAAACCGCCTCACCGCTAAAAAACTGTGGGAGCCAGCCTGCTGGCGATAGCGTCTTCAGAGCCAACATTGATGTTGACTGACAGATTGCAATCGCCAGCAGGCTGGCTCCCACATTTGTTTGTGCTGTATTTAAGGTCTGCGATGGCGCATCAGGTGTTTGAACCCTTCAAACACCAACACCACTACCGCCAACCAGATCGGTATATAAGTCAGCCATTCCCCCGGCTTGATGCTTTCCCCAAGCAGCAACGCAACGCCGAGCAACAACACCGGCTCTACGTAACTCAACAGCCCGAACAGACTGAACGGCAACAGCCGGCTGGCGATGATGTAGACCACCAGCGCCGACGCGCTGATCACCCCGAGTAGCGGGATCAGCAGCGACAACCACGGGTATTGATCAAACACGCCGAAACCCTGTTCACCACTCTGCACGAACCAGAACGCCACCGGCAGCGTCAACGCCATGTCCAGCCATAAGCCGCCAAGGTTGTCCGCCGCCAGACGCTTGCGCAGGATGAAATACAGGGGATAGCCGATGCAGACCAGCAAGGTGGCCCAGGAAAAACCACCGACCTGATACACCTCGTTGATCACGCCAAGGCAGGCCAGCACCACGGCGATTTTCTGCAGATAGGAGAGACGTTCTCCGTAGGCGATCCGGCCGGTCAGCACCATGGTCAGCGGCAACAGGAAATAGCCGAGCGACACATCCAGGCTATAGCCGTTGAGCGGCGCCCACATAAACAGCCAAAGCTGCACACCGAGCAGGGCGGAGGAGGCGACCAGGCCCGCCATCAATTTGCGGTTGCCAGCGATGCGTCGAAAGATTTCGAGCACACGCTTCCATTCTCCGGAAACCACCATGAACACGGTCATGCACGGAACGGTCAGCAACATGCGCCAGCCGAAAATCTCCACGCCGCTCAGGGGGGTGAGCAACGATGTGTAGTAATACATGACGGCAAACAGCACCGAGGCCGAGACCGATAAAGCAATACCTTTAGACAAACTGCCCTCGCGAAGCTGGACGTGAAACGGGCGCAGAGGATACGTGTTTTTTGTGCTGAATATTGGCCGGGCGATCAATATTTCCAACATCCCGGTGAATGATAGACCGCCATCGCGAGCAGGCTCGCTCCCACATGAGTCCTGCGCCGAACACCACATCCGCGTCCGGCACAAATCCCCTGTAGGAGCGAGCCTGCTCGCGAAGAGGCCATCACATCCAAAATCAACGTTGCCCGACACACCGCTATCGCGAGCAGGCTCACTCCTACATGAGTCCTTTGCTGAGCACCAAATCTGTGTCCCACACAAATCCCCTGTGGGAGGGAGCCTGCTCGCGATAAATCTCAAGCCGTACGCGTTTTACGCCCCGACACGAAATGGCTCACATCATTAAACCCCGGTGTCGACGAATGCCCCGGTGTCACCAGCGAATCAATAAATGCCTCGTCCTGCGCCGTAATCTTCACCGCTTGAGCCTTGGTGTAGGCATCCCATTGTTCCTCGGTCCGCGGGCCAACGATGGCCGAGGCAACGGCGCTATTGTTCAATACCCAGGCAATCGCAAACTCGACAATGCCCACGCCACGTTCCTGCGTGTAGCGCTGAATCTGCTGGGCGATGCGCAACGACTCGACTCGCCATTCAGTTTCCAGAATGCGTTTGTCGGCGCGGCCGGCTCGGCTATTGGCATCCGGCTTCACGTCCGGCGCGTACTTGCCGCTGAGCACGCCACGCGCCAACGGACTGTATGGCACCACGCCCAACCCATAATTTTGCGCGGCGGTGATCTGCTCGGTCTCGGCCTGACGGTTAACAATGTTGTACAACGGCTGACTGATCACCGGCCGATCGACCCCCAGTTGATCCGCCACCCGAATCACCTCGGCAATCCGCCAGCCGCGATAGTTTGACAGCCCCCAATAACGAATCTTGCCCTGGCGAATCAGATCGCCAATTGCCGACACGGTCACTTCCAGCGGCGTGTTGTGGTCTTCGCGGTGCAGGTAATAGATGTCGAGGTAGTCGGTGCCCAAACGCGTCAGGCTGGCGTCGAGGCCATTGAAAATGTGCTTGCGGCTCAACCCGCTGCGGTTCGGCACACCGTCCACCGGGCCGAAACCGACCTTGGTCGCCAGCACCCATTCGTGGCGGTTCCCGGCAATCGCTTCGCCGACGATCTCTTCAGAACGGCCACCGGTGTACACGTCTGCGGTGTCGATGAAATTGATGCCCTGGTCCCAGGCCTTGTCGATGATCCGCAGGGAATCTTCAGTGCTGGTCTGTTCGCCGAACATCATGGTGCCCAGTGTCAGGGTCGAGACCTGTAAACCCGAATGACCCAGCGTGCGATAGCTCATGTCGAAATCCTTTTACCGGTGGGAGAAAGGCTCAATCAAATACCAGAACCGTTACGCGTAGCAAAGTGAATTATCGGAGTAGGGCGTGACACCGGGTGTTGGATAACGTAGCCCCGCAGGGCTAAACGCCAATTTCGAAGAACGCACAATACCTGTGGCGAGGGAGCTTGCTCCCGCTCGGCTGCGCAGCAGTCGTAAAACCGGTTAACGCGGTTTGCCCGAAAGTCCGAGGTTGCAGTTTTTGGGGCCGCTTCGCAGCCCCGCGGGAGCAAGCTCACTCGCCACAAAAGCCAAGGTGGTCACAAAAGTGCGTCTGACCCGATAAAGCCTTCAGCACACGCGCAATGAAAAACGGCCCGAAAGGGCCGATTTTGTAGGTGCGGATCAGCCTTATTACACCCGCAGCGTCCGCGTCATGCGCAACGCCAGCAAACTCCCGCAAACAATCACACCCGCCAGCAGATACAGCGCCGCATCAGTCGACCCAGTGCTGTCCTTGACCCAACCCACCAGGTACGGGCTCAGGAAACCCGCCATCTGCCCCATGGAGTTGATCAACGCAAGACCACCCGCCGCCGCACCCGCGCTCAGCAGCGCCGTCGGCACTGGCCAGAACATCGGCAAGCCGGTGAGGGCGCCCATAGTGGCAATGGTCAGGCCGAGAATCGCAATGGCCGGCGTGGTCGCAAAGTTCACGGCGATCAGCAGACCCACCGCGCCCATCAGCATCGGCACCACCAAGTGCCAGCGACGTTCTTTGCGCAAGTCCGCCGAACGGCCCACCATCAACATGAACAGCGCCGCCAGCAGGTACGGAATCGCACTCAACCAGCCGATCACCAGGTTATCGCTGAAACCCAGGTTCTTGATGATCGACGGCAGCCAGAAGTTGATCGCGTAGACGCCGCTCTGGATGCAGAAGTAGATCAAGCCGAACGCCCAGATCGCCGGGTTCTTGAACACGGCCAGCAGCGAGTCGGTGGTAGTTTTCGGTTTGTTGGCCAGGTCCTCGGCGTGGTCGGCTTCCAGCACCGAACGCTCGAACGGCGTGAGCCACTTGGCGTTGGCGTAGCTGTCGCTCAGCAGGAAATAGGCGAGGGCGCCGAGGATCACGGTCGGAATGCCTTGCAGCAGGAACATCCACTGCCAGCCGGCCAAACCGCCCTGGCCCGCGGCGAAGTGGTTGAGGATCCAGCCGGAAAACGGGCTGCCAAGCAGGCCGGACACCGGGATCGCCGACATGAACAGCGCCATGATGCGGCCACGGCGGAAGGTCGGGAACCACTGCGAGAGGTAAAGCACCACGCCCGGGAAGAACCCGGCTTCGGCCGCGCCGGTGAACAGGCGCAAGGTGTAGAACTCGGTCGGGGTGGTGACGAACAGCAGGCAGGTCGACAGCGTGCCCCAGACGATCATCATCAGCGCGATCCAGCGCCGTGGGCCGAATTTGGTCAGGGCCAGGTTGCTCGGCACGCCGCACAGCACGTAGCCGATAAAGAAGATCCCGGCGCCGAGGCCGTACACGGTTTCGCTGAATTTCAGCGCGTCGAGCATCTGCAGTTTGGCGAATCCAACGTTGACCCGGTCGAGGTAGTTGAACAGGTAGCAGATGAAGATGAAGGGGATCAAACGCAGGGTAATGCGTTTGTAGACGGCGTTTTTGTCGTCAACGATGGCCTGGGTAGCGGCGGCGCTCTGTGACATGGCGGGCTCTCTCTTTATTATGATTTTTTGCGATGCGCAGGGTAACGTTGATCGCCCTGAGAGTCTCGGCCACCCTCGGGGTTGCTGTCTTTGTGCCTGCGCACAGGGTTTGCAACCAAGCCCTGTGCGGGTGAACAACCCCGTCCCATCACGCTTTGAAGGATCCCGTTATGTTCGAACTCGATCACGACCTGGCCCAGGACATCGTCGACCGGGCGATGGCCATCCTGCCGTACAACGTCAACGTCATGGACAGTCAGGGCTTGATTCTCGGCAGCGGCGAACCGGAGCGCATCAATACCCGCCATGAAGGTGCGCAACTGGTGCTGGCCAACGGGCGGGTGGTGGAAATCGATGCGCAGACGGCGATTCATCTCAAAGGTGTGCAGCCGGGGATCAACCTGCCGTTGCTGCTCGATCAGCGCTTGATTGGCGTACTGGGGATTACCGGAGAACCCGAGCAATTGCGTACCTATGCCGAGCTGGTGCGCATGACGGCGGAGATGCTGGTGGGCCAGCGCAATCAGCAGGCCGAGCAGCAATGGCGGCGTCAGCGCTGCGATGATCTGCTGGCGTTGCTGTTGAGCGAGGCGGGGGATTCGCCACGATTGCTGGACGAAGCGCAGCAACTGGGACTCAAGCCGCAGATGACGCGAGTGCCGTATCTGTTCGAGTTGGGCGTGGAGCACGGGCCGGGACAAACGGTGGATGCACTGAGTGCGTGGCTGACGTCTCGATACCCCGACAGTTGGTGCGTGAGTTCGGCGAAGTCTTCGTTGCTGTGGTGCCGACCGGCTTCCCAAGCGATCGAGAATGATCGGCTGCTGGAGAAACTCGACGGGCTGGGCTGGAACATTGTACGCATTGCCGTGGGCGGGCAGGCGGATGGCCTGTCCGGGTTGCGTCGCTGTTATCGACGGGTCGGCGACTTGTTGGCGTACGGGCGTGATGTGTTGCCGCGTTCGCGCCTGTTGACGCTCCACCGTTATCGGCTGCCGGTGATGCTGTGGCGGCATCGCAACGACGATGCGCTGGATGAATTGCTCAAGCCACTGCGCAAAGTCATCGCCAAGGACGGCAACGGTCAACTGCTGGCGACCTTGCGCAGTTGGTGCGAGCACGACGGGCAAAGCCAGGCGTGTGCCGATGCGCTGGGGATTCATCGCAACAGCTTGCGCTATCGGATGGAGCGGATTGCCGAGCTGAGCGGGGTTGATCCGCTGAAACTCGACGGGATGCTTGCGCTGTACTTGGGCGTCCAACTCCTCCCCCAAACCGACTGACAAACCCCAATCTTGTAGCTGCCTTGTGGCGAGGGGATTTAGCGAAACGTCGCACCGCCCCGTTCGGCTGCGCAGCAGTCGTAAAAACCTGAGCACACGGGCTTTCTGATGCACCACATTGTCTGAATTCACGACTGCTTCGCAGCCGAACGGGGCGGTGCGACGTTTCGCTAAATCTCCTCACCACAACGGCAGCTGCTACAACAGAGAGTGTGAGCCGGGAGGGTTTTGTGGAAATGAACAATAAACGCCACACCCGCTTGTGCAGCGGACCGGCGTTATTGTTCGGGGCTGCTGGCAGCATGGAATGCATTGGAACTGGAGAATTCGCATGAAAATCGTCATCGCCCCCGATTCGTTCAAGGACAGCCTGAGTGCCCAAGGTGTGGCCGACGCCATCGCCCTCGGCCTGGCGCAGGTCTGGCCGGATGCGCAACTGGTCAAGTGCCCGATGGCCGATGGCGGTGAAGGCACGGTCGAGTCGATTCTGGCAGCGTGCGAAGGTCAATTGCGCAGGACGCAGGTTCGCGGCCCGCTCGGGGTGGCCGTCGATGCCGCGTGGGGCTGGTTGCCGCAAAGCCATACCGCGATCATCGAAATGGCCGAAGCCAGCGGCCTGCAATTGGTGCCGCCGGGGCAACGCGATGCGTGCATCAGCAGCACGTTCGGCACCGGCGAGCTGATTTGCGCGGCGCTCGATGCCGGGGCACAACGGGTGATCCTGGCCATTGGCGGCAGCGCCACCAATGATGCCGGTGCCGGCGCGATGCAGGCGTTGGGGGTGAAGTTGCTGGACGCGCACGGGCAAACGCTGGCACCGGGCGGTTTGGCGTTGGCGCAACTGGCTCAGATCGATCTGAGTGCAATCGATCCGCGCCTGGCCAACGTGCGTTTCGACATCGCCGCAGACGTCAACAATCCATTGTGCGGTCCTCACGGCGCTTCTGCGATTTTCGGTCCGCAGAAAGGGGCTTCGCCCGAGCAGGTCCGGCAACTGGACGCTGCCCTCGGGCACTTTGCCGAGCAGTGCGCCCAGGCGTTGGGCAAGGACGTCCAGGACGAGCCGGGCAGCGGCGCGGCGGGTGGCTTGGGGTTCGCGGCAAAGGCGTTTCTGGAGGCGCAATTCAAGGCAGGCGTGGAAGTTGTCGCGGAGTTGGTCGGGCTGGCTGACGCGGTAAAAGGTGCCGACCTGGTGATTACCGGCGAAGGGCGTTTCGATGCGCAGACCTTGCGCGGCAAGACGCCTTTCGGCGTGGCGCGTATCGCCCAAGGGCAGGTCGTGCCGGTCATTGTGATCGCTGGGACGTTGGGCGAGGGATATCAAGAATTGTATGCGCATGGCATCGACGCGGCCTTTGCCTTGGCCAGTGGGCCGATGACGCTGGAACAGGCCTGCGCCGACGCGCCGCGGTTGTTGCAGGATCGCGCCAGTGATATCGCACGGGTCTGGCGCATGGCCCGCCGTAAAACCTGAAGTTCAACCCTTTCCTGTAGCAGCTGCCGAGCCTGCTTAGTGGTGAGGGGATTTATCCCCGTTGGGCTGCGAAGCGGCCCCCAGCGTTCCGCCATTCACACCGCACTTGCAGGATTCACGACTGCTTCGCAGCCGAACGGGGATAAATCCCCTCACCACTAATCAAGCTCGACAGCTGCTACAGGGATCAGTGTTTCAAGGTTGAAACACTTGCAGTGCCGCGAAATATTTTTCTTAATTCCCCGCGAAAAACCTCATCCCCAGCCGATACACCCATTAGGCGCACACAAACCTATTACAACAGTGGCGCCGGGCTGGCTCCGCGCGCCTCGATGCCCGCCACCCAGCAATCACCGCAAGGACGCTCGCCGCCTCAATCACCCGAGTATCGTCCTATGTCCCTGCGTAACCTGAAAATCGCGCCCCGAGCTTTCCTGGGTTTTGCCTTCATTGCCTTGCTCGTCATCGTGCTGGGCGTGTTTGCGGTGAATCGCATGTCGATCATCCGCCAATCCTCGATTGACATGGGCAGCACCCAATTGCCCAGCGTCAGCTATCTGGGCAATGTCACCGAAAACATCTTGCGTATGCGCATTCTGTCGTTCCGGATTCTGGTCAACCGCGAGCCGGCCAGTTTGCAGGAGGCTGAAACCCGCATCGGCGTGCTCACCGACAAGGCACGCAAGGCGCAGGCCAGCTATGCCGAGTTGCCGGCGGGTCCTGAGGAAGCGGCGCTGTACAAGGTGTTCAGCGCGACACTGGACAACTACATGCAAGCCCAGCGCGAAATGATGGACCTGTCGCGCCAGAACAAGGTCGATGAGATGCGCACCTTGATCAACACGCGGATCAAGGAAGGCACCGACCAGATGGGCGAACAGCTCAACCGACTGGTGGCGTACAACAACGATGGCGCGAAAGCGGCCGGTGTTGTCGCTGAAGAAAACTACAACAGCGCCGTGAACGGAATCATTGCGGTGTCGGTGGTGGCGTCGCTCATGACCGTGCTGCTGGCCTGGCTGTTGACCCGCAGCATCGTCACGCCGCTGAATCGCGCGGTGCAGGCCGCCGAAACCATTGCTGGCGGCAACTTGACCAAGACCATCGAAGTCGACGGCAAGGACGAACCGGCCCGTTTGCTAGGCGCCTTGTCCGTCATGCAGGCGAACCTGCGCAAAACCATCGAACAGATCGCCGGTTCCGCCACGCAACTGGGTGCGGCGGCTGAAGAGCTGAGCACCGTGACCCAGGAAGCGTCTCGCGGCCTGCAGCAACAGAACAACGAAATCGAACAGGCTGCGACAGCAGTTAACGAAATGACCGCCGCCGTTGAAGAAGTAGCGCGCAACGCCGTATCGACCTCCGAAGCCTCGAACCAGTCGACCCAAGCTGCACGCGAAGGCCGCGACCGCGTGGTGGAAACCGTCGACGCGATCCAGACCATGACCCACGACGTGCAAAACACCTCGTTGATGATCGAAGGCCTGGCTGCGCAGGGCCGCGATATCGGCAAAGTGCTGGACGTGATCCGCGCCATCGCTGAACAAACCAACTTGCTGGCCCTTAACGCTGCGATTGAAGCGGCGCGCGCCGGTGAAGCCGGACGTGGCTTTGCCGTGGTCGCCGACGAAGTCCGGGCGCTGGCCCACCGCACCGCGCAATCGACCCAGGAAATCGAAAAAATGGTCGCCGGCATCCAGAACGGCACGGGTGAAGCGGTCTCGTCGATGCAGCAAAGCAATCAGCGCACCCAGAGCACGTTGGAGATGGCTCGCGCCGCCGGTGTCGCACTGGAGCAGATCACTCAGTCGATCCACTTGATCAACGAGCGCAACCTGGTGATCGCCAGCGCGTCGGAAGAACAGGCCCAAGTGTCCCGCGAAGTCGACCGCAACCTGGTGAACATCCGTGACCTCGCCACCCAGTCCGCCGCCGGTGCCAATCAGACCAGCGCCGCGACCCATGAGCTGTCGCGTCTGGCGGTAGATTTGAATGCGATGGTGGCGCGTTTCGTGATTTGAGATAGGGTTGAGGCTGGGAGTCCGCGCGCGACAGGAGAAACACATGCGCTATTCAGCCTTGACCCAACGAATCGCCGGCGATGGAGCGGCAGCCTGGCAGATTCATGACCGAGCGCTGGAAATGCGCGAGCAAGGAATCGATGTGTTGCTGTTGTCCATCGGCGATCCCGATTTCGACACACCGCCGCCCATCATCCAGGCGGCCATCGACAGTTTGCGGGCCGGCGACACGCATTATCCGGAGGTGCGCGGCAGCCGCGGATTGCGCAGCAGCATCGCGCGACGGCATCGAAAACGCAGCGGTCAGGCAGTGGATGCCGATCATGTGATCGTGTTTCCGGGGGCGCAGTGTGCGGTGTATTCAGTCGCGCAATGCCTGCTCGATCCGGGCGATGAGGTGATCGTCGCCGAGCCGATGTACGTGACCTACGAAGGCGTGTTCGGCGCCTGCTCCGCCAAAGTGGTGCCAGTGGCGGTGCGGCCGGAGAACGGCTTTCGCGTTGATCCGGCGGATGTCGCGGCGCTGATCACGCCGAAGACCCGCGTCCTGTTGCTCAACAGTCCGAACAATCCGTCGGGTGCCAGCCTGTCTTTGAAGACATGGCAGGCGCTAGCCGCGTTGTGCGTGCGCCATAACCTGTGGCTGATCAGTGACGAGGTCTACAGCGATCTGTTATTCGAGGGTGAACACATCAGTCCGGCGAGTCTGCCGGGCATGGCTGAAAGGACCGCGACGATCAACAGCTTGTCCAAATCCCATGCCATGAGTGGCTGGCGCGTGGGGTGGTCAATCGGCCCGAAAAGGCTGGCGGAACACTTGGTGCATTTATCGTTGTGCATGCTGTTCGGCATTCCGGATTTTGTGCAGAAAGCCGCGCAAGTGGCGCTTGATGAAGACTTGCCGGAAGTGGCGCTGATGCGTGAGGAGTATCGCCAACGGCGCGATCTGGTGTGCGCGCGGTTAAGCAATTGCGCGGGGCTTCGACCGATCCGGCCGGATGGCGGGATGTTCGTAATGGTGGACGTGCGCCCGACCGGGTTGTGTGCCCAAGGCTTTGCCGAGCGCTTGCTGGAGGGTTACGGCGTATCGGTGCTCGCCGGGGAGGCATTTGGACCGAGCGCGGCGGGGCATATCCGGCTCGGGTTGGTGGTGGATCAACTGAAGCTGGCGGATGCCTGTCGGCGGATTGCCTTGTGTGCGGCGGACCTGCTGGAAGCGCGGCGGGCCTGACAGTTTTGCGTTGGTCATGCCGACCTCATCGCTAGCAGGCTAGCTCCCACACTGGATCTGTGGCGTACACAAAACCCCTGTGGGAGCGAGCCTGCTCGCGATGGTTGCCTGACAGGCACCCAATGTCCTAAGCCTGCCACGCCCCGGCATTCACCAGATTCTTCGGCCGCTCCCCCGCCAACGCCATCAGCAGATTGTCCACCGCGCATTGAGCCATCGCTTCCCGCGTCTCATGCGTCGCCGACCCTATGTGCGGCGTCGCCACCACGTTGTTCAACGTCAACAACGGCGAATCAACATTCAGCGGCTCACGCTCAAACACATCCAGCCCCGCTGCGCGAATCTGCCCGGTGCGCAACGCCTCAATCAGCGCTGCTTCATCCACCACCTTGCCTCGGGAAATATTGATGAAAATGCTCTCCGGACGCATCAAGGCGAATTCTTCAGCGCCAATCAGCCCTTCGGTCTCAGCCGTCAGCGGCAAGGTCAGGCAAATGAAATCGGCCTGCTGCAACAGCTCGGTCAGGCTGCGGTATTGAGCGTTGAAGCGTTGTTCGACCGCCGGTTTCGGCGAGTGACTGTGATAGATCACCGGCATGCCAAAACCGAAATGCCCACGTTGCGCCAACGCCTCGCCAATACGCCCCATGCCAATGATGCCCAGCGTCTTGCCGTGCACGTCGGTGCCGAAATGCACCGGGCCGATGTTGCGGTTCCACTGCCCGGCGCGGACCATGTTGGCCAATTCCACCACACGTCGGGCCGTCGCCAGAATCAGCGCGAATCCCGTGTCAGCCGTGGTTTCGGTCAGCACATCCGGCGTGTTGCTCAGCAGAATGCGCCGCTCGGTCAGGTAATCGATGTCGTAGTTGTCGACGCCCACGGAGACGCTGGCGATGGCTTCGAGGTGGGGCGCCAGATCGAGAAGTCCGGCATCCAGCTTCAGGCTCGCACCGAGCAAGCCATGGGCGCGGGGCAGGGCGTCGCGCAGTTGTGCGATGCCCTCCGGATTGAGGTTGTCGATCAATATCACGTCGGTGTGCTCATGCAGGCGAGCCATCAACAGCGGCGAAAGTTTCTTGTACAGCACGACCTGCTTTTTCATCGTCATCATCTCAACTTCAATTCAAGGGTGAGCAGCCACTGGCGCAGCAGCCTTGGCCACGACCCGGTCACTGGCGCCAGGCTTGAGGAAAATCGTCAGCACCACCGAGAGCATCAACGCGCCGCTCATCAGCAAATACGAAGCGCCGGGCGACCCGGTGGAGCTGTTCAGGTAACCGACCAGATACGAACCGCCAAACGAACCCAGCGCGCCCATGCTGTTGATCAGCGCCATGGCGCCCCCGGCAACGTTGGCGGGAAGGATTTCCGGAACGATGGCGAAAAACGGTCCGTACGGTGCATACATGCAGGCGCCGGCAATCACCAGCAGGGTGTAGGACCACCAGAAATGTTCGGCGCCCAAGGCGTAGGAGCCGTAGAACGCAATGGAGGCAATCAGCAGCGGCGGCCAGACGAAGCGTTTGCGCTTCTGCAATTTGTCCGAGCCCCAGGACACCAACAGCATGCCGATCACCGCGGCCAGGTATGGCAGCGCCGAGAGCCAGCCGGCTTCGATCATGTCCATCTGCGCGCCGGCCTTGAGGATCGACGGCAACCACAACACGAAACCGTAGACACCAATGCTCCAGCAGAAAAACTGCAACGCGAGGATGATGACTTTCGGCGAGCGGAAGGCTTCGGCGTAGTTCTTCACCGCTTTGATGCCGACCTGTTCGGCGGCAAGAGCGCTTTCCAGATCCTGCTTCTCCTGATCGGTCAGCCACTTGGCCTGGGCCGGACGGTCATCGGCCAGACGCCACCAGATAAACGCCCAGAACACCGCTGGCAAACCTTCAATGATGAACATCCAGCGCCAGCTGTAATGCTGCACCAGATAACCCGAGACTACCGACATCCAGAGCATGGTCACCGGGTTGCCGAGGATCAGGAAGGTGTTGGCCCGCGAGCGTTCGGCCCGGGTGAACCAGTGGCACAGGTACACCAGCATCGCCGGCATCACCGCGGCTTCGACCACGCCGAGCATGAAACGGATCACGATCAGCCAATAAGCGTTGGACACGATGCCGGTCAACGTGGCGAGCCCGCCCCAGAGGATCAGGCTGACGAAAATCAGCTTCTTCACGCTGTGCTTCTGCGCGTAGATCGCACCCGGCACCTGGAAGAAAAAGTAACCGAGGAAGAACAGTGCGCCGAGCATCGACGACAGGCCGGGCGTGATCATCAGGTCGGCGGCCATCCCGGAGGCGGCGGCGAACCCGTAATTGGCGCGGTCCAGATACGCCAGGCTGTAGGTGATGAAGACGATGGGCATGATGTACCACCAGCGGCGGGTGGCGAGTGATGCGGTTTTCATGGTGGTGCTCCTGAGCTTGTTGTTTTTGTCGCAGCAGGTAACGGGTCAAAGATCTTCAGTGACTGTGCGGGCCTCATCGCGAGCAGGTCGAATCGTCGCACCGTCACTCCCACATGGGTTTTGTGAACGCCACAGATCCCCTGTGGGAGTGAGCCTGCTCGCGATGGCGGCTTCAAATTCAGCGGACATCTCGGCTCGGGTCGGTAACCCCTCCATATCCCCCCGACTCTGCACCGCGCGGCTACCAATCCAGTTGGCCCGCTGCACGGCATCGGCAAAGCTGTGGTTTTCCAGCAAGGCGCTGATCATGCCGACCGCAAAGCCATCGCCAGCCCCGACCGTGTCGACTACCGTTGCCACCGGCACGCCCGCGACAAAACCTTCATCCTGATGGGTGCGGTAATACGCGCCATGTGGCCCGAGTTTGATCGCCACTGCTTCAGCGCCCTGATCGAGATAAAACGCCGCGATGTCCGCCGGGTCGTCAAACCCGGTCAGCAACCGGCCTTCACTCAACCCCGGCAATACCCAATGGGCGAGGGCGGCGAGGCGATTGATTTCTCTGATCATCAACTGCTCGTCGGCCCACAGGCTCGGGCGCAGGTTCGGGTCGAAAGACACGCTGCGTCCGGCATTGCGCATGCGGGTCGTCAGTTCGAACGACATTTCCCGGGCAGACGCAGACAGCGCCGGAGGAATACCGGTGGCGTGCAGATGCCGAGCGTTGAGCAATGACGGGGAGATCGACTGCACCGACAAATGACTGGCCGCCGAACCGCGACGGAAATACTCGACCGCCGGATCGCTGCCATCGTCGGTGCGGGACTTGAGCTGAAAACCGGTCGGGTGTGCCGGGTCAATGGCGACATGGCTGCAATCCAGGCCTTCTTTTTCCAACGTGTCTACGACAAACCGGCCCAGAGAATCAGCACCCACCCGGCTCAACCACGCCACATTGAAACCCAGCCGCGAAAGGCCAATCGCAACGTTGTTGTCCGCCCCGGCAATGCGCTTGTGGAATTGGCTGACGGCCGCCAGCTCACCGTTCTGCTCGGCGACAAACATCGCCATGGTTTCGCCGAACGAGAGGATATCGAACTCAGACATGAGCATTCTCCAGGCGGGATTGGCCCAGGCGGGCGAGGGTGGCGACGTGTTCGGTGGTCAACTGCACCAGGTCATCGCCTTGCAACGGATATTCCGCCGCCCGCATTACGCCTTGGGCCATGTGCCGCAGCAGTTGTTCCCACAGATGCACGTCGCTGGCAGCCGGCGGGATGGCGACCAGCTTGCCGTCGGCCCGGCGCGCAACGGCTTTGCAATGCACATAGCCAACATGCCGGCCGAGCAACCGCGCAGCGCTGGCGGCGGACTGGTCCTGCCATTGCCAGTTGCCGATGTCGAAGGTCATTTTGATCGGCAGCGTGTGCTGCTCGACTTCGCCGAAGAAGCGCTGGAACGGTTCGATACGGCCGCCGTGCAAGGTCTGGTCGTTTTCCACCAACAGCTTCACAAGGCTTTGCGCGAGGATTCGGCTCAAGGCCTGGAGATCGTTGTTGTCGGTGAAGTAACCCAGAGAGACTTTCAGCCATTTGGCGCCGAACGTTTCAGCGCGCTGGAGGGCGATGAGCAGTTCAGGACTGGGCTTCGACTGGCCGGCCAGCCACAATTCCATCGGCGAGGAATAGATGCTTTCCAGCCCTTGGGATTGGGTAGCGTCGGCCAGCTGCTTCGGGCTTTCATCGGTCAGCAACTCTTCGCGCCATTCAATGTGCGTGGCGCCAGCCGCAGCCAACACGGCGATAAAACTGCCTTGGCCACGGTGGCGGACCAGGTCGGCGCCGTAGCTGGAAAGGCTGATGGAAACGGGTGGTTTATTCATTGTTTTGCACCTCTGAAACCGGTTTCATTTTTGTTCAAAAAAATGCTGCTTAAGGAATGTGGTGTTCTTCAGGGCCCCATCGCGAGCAGGCTCACTCCCACAGGGGATCTGTGGCGTACACAAAACCAGTGTGGGAGCGAGCCTGCTCGCGATGAGGCCATAACAGTCACCGAAGATTTCCAAGGGTCGACCCCCGCACAATCAACCGCGCCGCAAAATCCATCGTCCGCACCGCCCCGTCATCCCCGCGCAACCGCTTGAGCAGACACTCAAACGCACTCGCGCCGATCTCCTCCGTCGGCTGGGCAAGGGCGGTAATCCCGCTGCCCACCAGCGGATACCAATCCAGATCATCCAGCGCGATCAGCCCGACATCCTCAAACAGATTGCACTGCAACTCCCGCAAGGAATGGGTCCCGGCCAACGCCGCGATGCCATTGGCACAGAACAACGCTTTCGGACCAGGGCCGGGTGTGTCCAGGAAGGTTTTCAGCTGCGCAGTCAACTCACTGCCAGTTTCCACCACGGCACCGACCAGTGTCGGACGTTGCCCGATCTGCGCCTTGAAACTGCTGACCCGCTCAATCCGCGAACTGGTACCGTCAAACGGTTCAGTCACCATCAGCACGTCGCGATAACCGCGTTCCTGTAAATGGGCAATGGCCATTTCCACTGCGGCCGGGTTGTCCAGACCGACCAGATCACTCTCAAGTTGTTCGACCTTTCGATCCACCAGCACCATCGGCATTTCGCGATGCAGTTCCTGCAATTCGTCGCGGTGGTGGCCAAGGGTGTTCACGATCAAGCCTTCGATGTTGTACGAACGCAGCAACGCCAGGTGCTGACGTTCCTGCTCGTCATCGCGATCGGTGTTGCACACCACCAGGCTGTAACCGTGCTGACGGCAGGCGGTTTCCACCCCGTGCATCACGGCTATCGAATAAGGGTTACGGATATCAGCCACCAGCATGCCGATCAGGCGAGTACGCCCGCGTTTAAGGCCGCGGGCCATCTGGTTGGGGCGATAGCCCAGTTCGGCAATGGCTTGCTCGATACGCAGGGCAATGGCATCGGAGAGCAGGGCGCGGTCATCGCCGATGAAGCGCGAGACGCTGGCTTTGGAGACGCCGGCGTGTTCGGCGACGTCGAGCATGGTGACGCGGCTGCGCTGGGCGGCGGAGAAGTCGTTCACGGTGGCTGGACCTTATTATTGAAATCGGCTTTGAAACCGGTTTCAGAAGACATCATTCGAATTGGTGCGTCAAGCCTGAGCGCTAGGTAGTCCAGTGACGAATCCGACAAACGGTCGCTTTACCTGTCAGATCTGACAGTAGTCAACCTTTCAAACTCAGCGCCTAATTCGTGCAACGGTTGCTTTCGACACCAGAGCGTGTTTAACCCGCGCGAGAAGGAATGACGGCATGGCTGCTGACACCACACCTCTTACATTCGAAACGCCGAGAGTTATTGGAGTACTTGATTCAGGTGTCGATCCGGACGGCAATATTCCGCTTCCACTGCTGTTGAGTGGTATAGAAGTGGTTATTCCCTTATGGCCAGAACCGGCGAAGGATCCGGGTGAGATCGATACGCTGACGGTCCACTTTGAACAGCCGGGGCAAACTCCGGTAATAATCGTTAATACCTATACGTCCGAGGATTTGAAGCCGGAGTTCATTATTCGAATTGGCCCGGAGCATCTGAGAATTAATGGTGTAGGTGAGCTGTGGTATGAACTTGAAAATAGCGCCGGAAATACCTCGGAATCCTTTAAACGTCGACTGACTATTGATCACACACCCGTTCCTGAGAATATGAAAGAAGCTGACTTTACATATGCCAACTTGTGGGGATATCTGAATTGCGAAACAATTCCTCCATTGTGGGAGGGTGTAACAGTCGCGATTCCGGCACTTCCGGGGTTCCGCGCCGGTGATAGATGCGAAGTACTTTGGCGGGGTTATTCAACACTGAATGGAAGTGGTGCGGAAATCAGCGGTGCACGAAAGGTTGTTATCCGACCATCGTTAAGTGAGCAAGACATTCGGGAAGGGTTTTCCTTGGTCATCGCACCCTACGACATCCATATAAAGCCGATGGTGGACAATGATTCTGCCACTGTCATTTATCGCGTGTATCGCGGGACAAAGCTTGTAGGGACGTCGAAAGTTGCGCTGGTAAAAATCGACAGAGTTATAAGTGGCAATGATCTTCCATGCGGGCCATGAGGTCGGTATGGATACTAGGGGTGACATTCAACGCGTGCGAAGAGGCTGATGGTTTCTTGGAGTCGTGTCGCAATTAATTGTGAATGCAATGGAGATGGAAAACATGAATGCTAAAGTTGAACAGGCGGAATTGTCCAGAATGGCAGTGCTTCAAGAGAGCAGGGCTCGGCGTAACAGTACACTTTCTGATGCTCCGCCCCCTGTATTATTGGCGCTAACCTTACCTGGTGGCGATCTGCGTATACCCGTCGACAAATTACAATCGCCCTTGCAATACACCGTCCCCAAACCCACCGATGAATACGATGACGATCTACTATGGCCACAGGTACGAAAAAAAGGAGCGATCGACTGGGTTGATTTTTTACCTCTACCACATTACATCGAGTTGGGTCCCGTTGCTGACAGGGACTGGGATGTGCCTTTCGAAATTCCCCTGACTTACATGATTGAGGACCCCGCTCCGGAACTTCCGACTGAATATGAGTTTAGGTATCTGTTGTATGCGAACGGAACCAACGAGTCGATTTCTCTCCCAGTCACATACGCTATTGACAGGACCTATCCATACAAAATAAAAAATCCACCTGCAGACCGCACGCCGGGAGCCCCTTCGTGGCCGGCAGATTTGGGACCGAACGACCCGATCGATGAGGCTTACCTGGAAGGAAAGACGGGGATTCTTGTCAAGCCTGCCGTCTCCCCGACCCATCATCCAACTGACATCTACCAATTTTATTGGGGAGATGCACCTGATCCTGATCGCGACACCCCGGTGTTTGAAGGCGTATTGACGGCCGGAGAGGCCCTGATTCCGGCTGACGTGTTCAAAACAAATGAGGGCACGAAACGGCTTATTTATCGCGCGAGAGACTTGCCTGGCAACCGGGGGAAAAGATCAAATCCCAGCCAGCGAACCGTCGTTATTCTGCCCGATCCGAACGTTATATTGCCGCCAGTGATTACGCTGGCAAACGGTCCGAGTGGCGATGGCCTGATCGACCTGGCGGATACTCAATTTGATATCCGCGGCGTTGAAGTCAAGGTGACCGTACCAACACCCAGTGCAGAGTCCGACACAATTGTCGTTTATTGGGGAGGGAAGCCGATTTCTCCGGAACAACGAGTAGGAACGAATACCGAGCTTTCGTTCTTTGCCAGTTATGACCTTGTAAAAGAGGTGTATGGCAATACCGATGGAAGCGTGGCGACAGAAATCAGTTATAAAATGTTTCGCTCAATCCGTGAAATAGCCACCCATAATGCGACCATCGACGTAGATGTTTCATTTATTGGTCCTGATCCAATTCTTATTGGCTTGGAGGCTCCAGAGTTGGAGACAACAGCCGGCAGCATCGATGAAATTCTCGAAACGGATTACGGCGATACTGGAATAAAGATCAAGATTCCTCTTTTTGCTGCTCCTCCAACGGAAGAAGGCTGGTTGATTGATGTCTTTTACGACGACATCAAGATTGGCAATACCATTGCGTTGACGTCTGGCCAGGAAGATACAACTCTTGAAATTCCTTTGCTTTGGGCGACGGTGCTTGCACAGCAAAGCGGAACCAAGGTGTTGCGCTACACCTTGTTTACACTAACCGGGGTTAACCCAACGCAATCAAGACCAAAAGACATCGAAGTAGAAGAGTTCCCGATCGAAATGGTTGCACCGGAAGTTATTAATCTGGGTGGGCCGCTTAGAAGGATCAGCTGCCCGACTCTAAACTTTCCTGTTGTCGGAAATCCTGGGGACGGGACGGCGCGGCGAAACCTGACAGTGCGCGTACCGAAAAATACGTACACCGTTGATGGAGAGACCATTACCTTGAAATGGGTGCCATATGACACTGCAACCCCACCAGCCCCCATTTCGGGCGCAGCCACTACACAGACTTACCTTATTACCGGAACGTATCCCGATGCGGGTGCATTGATTCAAATCGGCGTGTATGACACTCACTTTAAACCCGCTCATCTCGGCAAAGGTAGAGTCACCTATTCCATTTCGCGAGGGGGAGCGGGGAATAATCCAACGCCTGATTCATTGCCTGCTGAGCACGTGGTTTTTCTGACAGATAACCAAGGCAAATATTGCGAGGAAACGCTTCCTGGGAATTGATTGTAATCCCACGGCGAGCGCAGTGCGCTCGCCATCTTTTTTTTTGCCTCAAGTGAGTGCCAACGCGTAACTCTGAAGGGTTTTCGCCGGTGAAAGTCAGAAACGTCCTACAGAAAGCCGTGATGTGTCCAGCTACTCTAGCGCCGCTCAAATAGCTGGCCTGTTCTAAGTGTCAGCGCCGAATTGTTATTGAAGGCAGGTGCCCGGTGAAAAAAATTGTTTTATCGAAAGTCAGTAAAACATGTGGGCTGACAGCAACAAGTCTATCGCTGCTGACACTCTATGGCTCATACGCGAACGCTGCGCCTATTGTTGGAGGAAATGTAACCATCACTGGCGGCGCACCAGAAAGCTGGGGCTTGAGCCAGCAAGCAACACTGACTGTCAATGGCGCCCAGACACTTGCCATCAGCTCCAACAACTCGATACTCAATGTAAACACGGGCAGTACCACTCAGCAGATTTCGGCCAGCAATGCATCGATCATCAACCTGAATGGCGCCACCGTGTCAGGTGCTGGCGGTCTTGCTGCTGTCCTGCTGACCAATAGCAATGCGACCATCGATAACAGCACTGTTACCGGCAATCGTCTAGGACTGCAGGCGGTTCGCAACACAGCGACTCAGACCGGTTCCAACGTCGTCGTGACGGGTAAAAGCAATATCACGGGTGTCTTGGGGGGGGCCTTGGTTAGCGCTCATAGCAGTCTCGACGTCAGCGATTCAATCATTCAAGGCACCGGTGCCACGAGTTACGGTCTTCGATTGAGCAGCGGACAAGCTGTTGCCAGTAACAGCACTTTTGCAGGCGGACAAGACGGTGTACGTATTGATGTTGATGTGAATGACGCACAACCTGCCGTATTGAAACTTGAAAACAGCATTGTCCAAGGTCACTCCGGTTCGGCGATCGTTGTCGACTTCAACAACGCTTCAACGCTGCCTGCAACCATCTCGCTGACCAATTCCAGATTGCTGGCCGGTAATGAGACGTTGCTGGACGTGAGAGGCGGCGCCAACGTCTCCTTGACCGTCAATGGCAGTACTCTGGACGGGAATTTTGTTTCCGCGCAAGGCAGTACCACTCAACTGGTCCTGCAAAACAATTCGGTTTTGACCGGACGCCTGGACAATATTGCCAGCACCACGATCAACGACACTTCCCGATGGGTAATGGTGGAAAACAGTGACGTTGACACGCTTGTACTCAACCGCGGCGGATCGGTGGTGTTTGGAGACACGAACGCTTTCTATCAACTGAACGTGACCAACCTCTCCGGCAACGGTCGATTCGTGATGGGAACGGATTTCAGTACGGGCCGAACTGACTTGCTGAATGTAAGCGGAAGCGCCACTGGCAGTCACGAACTGCTGATCACCAGCAGTGGCCTGGATCCAGCGGCCGGTCAACCTATCCGTGTCGTGCAGACTGCCGGGGGCGATGCGAATTTTTCTTTGGTCAACGGCGCGGTTGATCTGGGGACCTTTTCTTACGGTCTGGCCAAAAGCGGCAATGACTGGATACTCGACCCAAGCACCCGGACAGTGAGTCCTGGCGCACGATCTGTACTTGCACTGTTCAATACCGCATCGACCGTTTGGCTGGGTGAACTGACCTCATTGCGCACTCGGATGGGGGAACTGCGTTTCAATGGCGGCCAGGCAGGCGCATGGGGACGTACATATGCCAACAAATACAACGTCGCCGATGGCTCGGGTGTCGGTTATCAACAAACCCAGCAAGGTTTCACCTTGGGTGCGGATGTTCTGCTGCCCTTCGGAGACGGTCAATGGTTAGTCGGGGTGATGGGAGGGCATAGTCAATCCGATCTCAACCTGAATGCCGGCACTTCAGGCAGTGTGGAAAGTTACTACCTGGGTACGTACGTCACTTGGCTGGATGCCCGGACAGGCTACTACTTTGATGGTGTTCTGAAGGCAAACCGTTTTCGTAATGACGCAAAAGTAGGGTTGAGCGATGGCGCCCGGGCCGAGGGATACTTTGACAACTCGGGGCTGGGTGGATCTCTCGAGTTCGGCAAACACATCACCTTTGCCAATGGCAACTTCATCGAACCCTTCACTCAATGGTCTGCCGTGGTCATTGAAGGCAAGGATTATTCCCTGAGCAACGATCTGCGAGCTGAAGGAGATCGTTCACGTTCGTTTATCGGGAAGTTGGGGGCGACCGCCGGTCGAAATATAGAACTGGGCCAGGGACGTGTGGTACAGCCGTACCTACGCGCCGCATGGGCTCATGAATTCGCAAAAAACAATGAGGTGCAGGTCAACAACAACGTTTTCAATAACGATCTGTCAGGTTCCCGCGCGGAGTTGGGGGCGGGTATCGCCGTAGCGATGACAAAAAATCTTAATATGCATGCGGACTTTGAATACAGTAGCGGTCAATACATCGAGCAACCTTATGGTGTCAATTTCGGCCTTCGTTATATGTGGTAAATCACTCTGTAATGATTAATTAAAAAGGAAGCAATGCTTCCTTTTTAATTTGCAGATTTTCAGTTATGCCGCCAACGTTCGGTAGCCGATGGCTCCCTTGGCAGTAAAGGTCACATCAAGCGTCAACTGTTTGAGGTCATCGTCGTCTCGATTCACGACGACTGCCTTTTTCAAAGTCCCCGAGAATATACCCGAAACGTCATCATATTCGAGTTCGGCTGTTCCTGAAATCTGAGTGTAAACAACAGCTTTTTCTGGATTGCTGTTGTCAACAAAGGTCAGGCGAACCTGATGCGACTCTGCATTCAGATCGTAGGATGTATTTTCCAGTCCCTTAGAAAATGAAAGGGTGAGTTCTTTCGTCGTGTACTCCGGATCGGGCTTGCGATGACGAGCAAACAACATGTGAGCCTCGCCATGAGGCGGCGGGAACGTGTGCTCTGAGAGTTCCACAAGGCCGGCGTCGAATGCTTCTGTGTCATTTATTGTTCCTTTACATTTACCAGCGCCCACGGCGTTTCTTAGTTTCTGCGTGATCATCTTCATCAATACGGGCTCCATTGTCATGACAGGGTATCCCGCTATTAAGGAAACGTTCGGGATGGGGTATAAAACCGCCATTGGATGCCGCTGTAAACTGTCAAACCTGACAGTTTACAGCGCCTTCCAGGTGTGATTTATCTGCGTGTTAGTGGTGGTTGAAATTTTTTATTTTTGGATCAAGACACTGAACCACGTCGAACCTGCGAGTAATAAACCCATGGAGCGATTGAAATATTGCAAGGCCTTGGGTGAACGGAGCCATTGATTGACACTTGATCCAAGCAGCGCCCAGGCCGCCATACAGGGCAGCGCTATCGCGAAGAAAACAAAACTCAAAATCAGGACATGATGCAAACGATCGGAGCCGTTGCTGGCAAACACACTGATGACCGCCATGGCCATCATCCAGGTTTTTGGATTTATCCATTGCAGGGTCGCTGCCGTTACAGCACCGGGCTGTCGATGATTGTCGGGTGAGTCCGGATCGCGGATTTCTGGCGTCGAATGGAAAATCTGCCAGGCGAGGTAACTCAGCCATGTAACCCCAAGCCATTGCAGGGCGGTTTGAAGCAGGGGGATTCGTTGCAGGGGCTCGCCCATGCCGCAACCCACTAGCAGAACAATGAGCGCAGCACTGGCGCAGGCGGCCAGGATGATGGGCAGCGTGGCTTTGAAGCCATACCGGGCGCTGTTGTTCAACACCAGAATATTGGTCGGCCCCGGCGTGATCGAGGCAACAAAAGCAAACAGCAAGAAAGGCAACAGCGTGGGGACAGTGGACGGCATGGAAGCGGCTCCGTAAATAATTCAGGAGTCGACCTCACAACATCTGCCTCAAGCGTCTGGAACGTTTGAGCAGCGCTTGCGGTACAACGCCGGCGTCAACCCATAAGCCCGGACAAACCAGCGTCCCAAGTGACTTTGATCGGCAAACCCCAACTCCACCGCCACCGCCGCAGGCTGCACGCCGCTGGCGAGCATTCGCCGAGCCTTGGACAGGCGCAGTTGCACCAGATAGGCGTGGGGCGCTAGCCCATAAGCCGCCTTGAAAGCGCGGGTCAGACGGAAGCGGTCGACGCCTGTTACCGCTGCAAGCTGGTCAAGGCCGATGTCGAAATGAGCGTTGGCGTGCAGGTACTCCCGAGCCTTCTGGGCCACCAGCGGCAGGCGCGGGTCTTCGCCATAACGGGCGCGCCAATGCAGGTGGCTGGTCAGGCGTTCGAGCAAGGTGTCGATGGCGGTTTCGCGGACAATCTTCAGTTCACCGCCATGCAGGGTTTGAAATGCCAGACTGGTCGCCTGAGACAGTCGGGTGTCGCTGGCCAGGGTGGTGGCGAAACTCAATTGGCTGTTGAGCGGCGCGCCTTCGAACAGTGCGCTCAACTCACGCTCCAACCACTGCGGATCGAGGTACAACATGCGGTAGGTGAACCCATCCTCAGTCGGCGCTTCGCCGTCATGAATGTCCCCCGGTTCGAGCATGAACACTTTGCCCGGCGTGCTCTGGTGCCGGGCTCGCCGGCAATTGAATTGCTGAACGCCTTGTTCGGTCACACCCACCAGGTAACTGTCGTGCCAGTGCGGGTCGTAAGCATGACCTTCGAAATGCGCACGCAGGGTCTCGATGCCAGTATCGGCGTCCTGGGCCAAATCGAGCCAATTGTGAGTGGTCATGCTGCACCTGCGAGACGGATTACCGACTTATTTAACGCCCGCGCCGGGAGTAATGACTAGAACGTTTGTGCAACGGTCAGCCAAACAACCCCGCTGCAATATTGATCGAAAACCCGAGAATCGCCGTGTTGAACAGAAATCCGATCAATGATTGCGCCAGCACAATCTTGCGCATGCTCCGTGTTGCCACGCCCACGTCCGAAGTCTGCACCGCCACGCCGATGGTGAAAGAGAAATACAGAAAGTCCCAGTAATTGGGGGTTTCCAGTCCTTCAGCGAAGCGCAACGCCAGGTCCTTGCCGTCCCAGGTGTAGAACAGACGGGCGTAGTGCACGCTGAAAATCACCCCGATCAGTAACCACGAACCAATGACCGTCAATGCGGTGAAGCCGTAATGCAGCAGCTTGCGATTGGTTTCCAGGTCTTTGCTGCCGGCCAGTTCGAAGGTGATGGTCGCGAGGCTGGCAAGCGCGGCGATGCAGACCACGAAAAGCACCAGACCGGCGTTTTCGTCTTCGATCTCGGCAATGCGCTTTACGTCAGGCGCCTTGGCGCGGGCGGTGAGCCAAAGCATCAGGATCAGGTAAGTCCAGACCCCGACATTCCAGCCAATGAGGATTTTGCTGATGACCGAATCGGCCGGAGCCAGAATGCCTGCCGCGACACCGAGAGTGGCGGCGGCGGACAGGCGAGGGTGGGTGCGGGCGAGGAAGGGCATGAAGACTCACGGTCAGGGGCTTTGCAGCACCATAGCCCTGCCGTGAGTGAAGCGGCAAGCCGGGGCGTCAAAAGCACTCAGGCCGGACGCTGTATGCCGTCAAAATGGAACACTCCGTTTTCTACGTTGATGGTTTTTGACCCGTCCGAGAGTTTGGCTTCGAAATGGATAACGCCCTCCAATACACCCGCGGATGAACCTTTCGGTGGAGAGGTGTTTATCGTCAATGTTCCACTGACCGCGGGGTAGGCATGAATCCCGTCATACTCGATATAAAGCGCAAAAATCTTGTCCCTGTGCTTTTCCAGGTCATACGTGTCAGGTACAAGATCATCGGAGATGGATACGGAGATAATGTCTACAGTGGTTTCGGGAGTGCTCGATTCATCAACGTAACTGGACCAACCACGCCAGTGGGGGCCTTTAACGCCCGCACCGACACTATCTGGCCGCCAGTCAAGGCTGAACCTGTTGGCCTCGTAACCACGATTGATATCCCCAGTGATGTTCGCTGTGAACGAGTCGCTTACCGAGTAATTTTTATTCGAGGGCAGGAATTCTTTAAATCGGCCTTCATCCAGACCCTTGAGAATGAAATTGCCAGATTGCACAGTCACAACTTCAGAGCTGGGTGCTCCCGGAATCGAACCTTTACCCTCGAATTCGAATGACCCGCTTGCAGTTTGAGTCGTTGTGTCAATGGTAAGAGTGACCGCGCCGGTAAAGCCGCCAAATGGACTGAAATTGCTACCCTCGGAGATCGCCCAGCTTGCGAAGGCCAGGCCTGATCCTGTGGTCGGCAAGCACTCCGTTTGAACTCGGTATACCTTGTTCTGGACGTCACCGTCGTCGGGTAAGTCAATATAAATGTTGCGGAAAATTTGCCGTTCTTGGTCAATAAGTTGCCTTGACGATAACGTCAAGACACCCTCCCAGTAATACAGTTGCATCCACCGTTCATCGCCGGCGTAATGTTCTGTGCTCCCATCGGCCCGCGTGACCTCGGCCTTGAAAGTACCTTCTGTTTTCCTGTTCATAAAAGCTCCCTGCTGTGCGATAGGTCGAATAGACAAATGCTGCACAGGGAGCTTAATGAGCGGGTTAGTGATCGGATACTGTCATATATGACAGGCATAAAAACCAGGTTTCATAGTACAAAAATTCAATCCCGGCTTTTATTGGAACTCCTCTTTACCAACTTCATCACCACCACAAAAAACACTGGCACAAACATCACCGCCAGCGTCGCCGTGATCATCCCGCCAATCACCCCCGTGCCGATCGCTTGCTGACTGGCCGAACTGGCCCCGGTAGCAATCGCCAACGGCACCACCCCAAGAATGAACGCCAGCGACGTCATCACGATCGGCCGCAACCGCAGGCGCGCGGCTTGCAGTGTGGCGTCGATCAAGTCATGGCCTTCGTCGTACAGGCTCTTGGCGAATTCGATGATCAGGATCGCGTTCTTCGCCGACAGGCCGATGATGGTGATCAGCCCGACCTTGAAGAACACGTCGTTGGGCATTCCGCGGAATGTCACCGCCAGCACGGCACCGAGTACACCCAGCGGCACCACCAGCAACACCGAGGTCGGAATCGACCAACTCTCATACAACGCCGCCAGGCACAGGAACACGATCAACAGCGACAGCCCGAGCAAAATAGGCGCCTGGCTGCCGGACAAACGTTCCTGCAACGACAACCCGGTCCATTCCTGACCCAACCCCGCCGGCCCAAGCGCAACCAGCCGCTCGATTTCCGCCATGGCTTCGCCGGTGCTGTGGCCGGGCGACGGCTCGCCGGAAATGCTGATCGCCGGATAGCCGTTGTAACGGGTCAACTGCGCGGGGCCTTGGGTCCATTTCGCCTGGACAAACGCCGACAACGGCACCATTTTTCCGGCATCGTTGCGCACGTTGATCTTCAGCAGGTCGGCGACCTGACTGCGCTGATCGCCTTCGGCCTGGACCACCACCCGTTGCATCCGTCCCTGATTGGGGAAGTCGTTGATATAGGCCGAACCGACCGCCGTGGACAGCACGTTGCCCACGTCGGCAAAGGACACGCCCAGCGCGTTGGCCTGTTTGCGGTCGACTTCAAGCTGCACTTGCGGCGCTTCCGCCAGCGCACTTTCGCGCACGTTCATCAGGATCGGACTTTTCTCGGCGGCGGCGAGCAATTCGCTGCGCGCTTTCATCAGCGTGGCGTGACCGAGGCCGCCACGGTCCTGCAAGCGGAACTCGAAGCCGCTGGACGTGCCGAGGCCGTCAACCGGCGGCGGCAGCACCGAGAAGGCCACGGCGTCCTTGATCTGGCTCAGCGCGATGTTGGCACGGTCGGCAATCGAACTCGCCGAGTCATCGCTGCCCCGATCCGACCAATCCTTCAGCGTGGTAAACGCCAGCGCCGCGTTCTGCCCGCTGCCGGAAAAACTGAAACCGAGAATCACCGTGCTGTCGCCAACACCCGGTTCAGTAGCGTTGTGCGCTTCAATTTGCTCAACGACCTTCACCGTGCGGTTCTTGCTCGCACCCGGCGGCAGTTGGATGTCGGTGATGGTGTAGCCCTGATCTTCAACCGGCAGAAACGAGGAGGGCAGGCGACTGAAGCACAGGCCCAGACCGATCAGCAGCACGCCGTAGATCAGCAGATACCGGCCGGTGCGTTTCAGCGCATAGGCGACCCAACCTTGATAACGCGCGGTCAAACGCTCGAAAGATCGGTTGAACCAGCCGAAGAAACCGGTTTTCTCGTGATGCTCGCCCTTGGCAATCGGCTTGAGCAACGTCGCGCACAACGCCGGGGTCAAGGTCAGCGCCAGGAACGCCGAGAACAGAATCGAGGTCGCCATCGACAGCGAGAACTGGCGGTAAATCACCCCGACCGAACCCTGCATGAACGCCATCGGAATGAACACCGCCACCAGCACCAGGGTGATGCCGATGATCGCCCCGGTGATCTGCGTCATCGCCTTGCGCGTCGCCTCCTTGGGCGACAGGCCCTCGGTGGCCATGATCCGTTCGACGTTCTCCACCACGACAATGGCGTCGTCCACCAGAATGCCGATGGCCAGGACCATGCCGAACATGGTCAGCACGTTGATCGAGAACCCCAGCGCCAACATGGTCGCGAAGGTGCCCATCAGCGCAACCGGCACCACCAGGGTCGGGATCAGCGTGTAGCGGATGTTCTGCAGGAACAGGAACATCACCGCAAACACCAGCAGCATCGCTTCGCCAAGGGTGTAAACCACTTTGGTGATCGAGACTTTGACGAAAGGTGAAGTGTCGTACGGGATCTTGTATTCCACGCCCGCCGGGAAGTAGCGCGCCAGTTCATCCATCTTCGCCCGCACCAGGGTCGCGGTGCTCAGGGCATTGGCGCCCGGCGACAACTGCACGCTGACCGCTGTGGACGGCTTGCCGTTCAGGCGCGTGCCGAACTGGTATTCCTGGCTGCCGATCTCGACCCGCGCCACGTCCTTGATCCGCACGGTCGAACCGTCGGAATTGGCCTTGAGGACGATGTCGGCGAATTCTTCCGGCGTCGACAATTGGCCTTTCACCAGAATCGTCGCGGTGATTTCCTGGGTGGTGCGCGTCGGCAAATCGCCGATGCTGCCGGCCGAGACTTGAGCGTTCTGCGCGACGATGGCGGCGTTGACATCGGCTGGAGTCAGATTGAAGCCGATCAGTTTCTGCGGGTCGATCCAGATGCGCATCGCCCGTTCGGCGCCATACAACTGGGCCTTGCCGACGCCGTCCAGACGCTTGATCTCGTTCATCACGTTGCGCGCCAGGTAATCACTGAGCGCCACATCGTCGAGCTTGCCGTCGCTGGAGGTCAGGGTGATCAGCAGCAGGAAACCGGCGGAGACTTTCTCCACCTGCAAACCTTGCTGATTGACCGCTTGCGGCAGACGCGATTCCACCACTTTCAGGCGGTTTTGCACGTCGACCTGAGCCATCTCCGGGTTGGTGCCCGGTTGGAAAGTGGCTTTGATGGTGGCGCTGCCGAGGCTGCTCTGGGATTCGAAATACAACAGGTGATCGGCGCCGTTTAGCTCTTCCTCGATCAGGCTGACCACACTTTCATCAATGGTTTGTGCCGAGGCGCCGGGATACACGGCATAGATTTCGATTTGCGGCGGCGCGACGTCGGGGTACTGCGCCACTGGCAACTGTGGAATGGCCAATGCGCCGGCCAGCAGGATGAACAGGGCAACCACCCAGGCGAATACCGGGCGATCGATAAAGAACTGCGGCATAAAAAAGCGTCCTGCTTACTGACCAGAAACCTGGGCAAGTGGAAGAGGGGTGTTGTCGATCTGGACTTTGTCACCGGGCTTGGCGTGTTGCAGGCCTTCGGTGACGATGCGGTCGCCGGGCTTCAGGCCACCGGTGACGATCCAGCGATCGTTCTGCACGGCACCCAGTTCGACCGGTTGCTGGCCGACGCGCTGCTCGGCGTCGAGCACCAACACTTGGGCAATACCGGCGCTGTCACGCTGGATAGCTCGCTGCGGCACGCTGATGCCTTGCTGATTCACCGCCTGCTCCAGACGCACACGCACGAAGCTGCCCGGCAACAAATCGAGGTCCGGGTTGGGAAACTCGCTGCGCACGATGATCTGGCCGGTGCCCGGGTCGACGGTAATGTCGCTGAACAGCAACTTGCCCGGCAGCGGGTAGAGGCTGCCGTCATCCTGAATCAGCGTGGCTTTGGCCTGACCTTGGCCCACTTCCTTCAACTGGCCGGAACGGAAGGCGCGGCGCAGGTCGTTGAGTTCGCGGGTCGATTGGGTCAGGTCGGCATGAATCGGGTTGAGTTGCTGAATCAGCGCGAGCGGCGTGGTTTCGTTCTGCCCGACCAGCGCACCTTCTGTCACCAGCGCACGGCCGATACGCCCGGAAATCGGGGCGGTGACGGTGGCGTAACCGAGGTTGAGTTTCGCTCGGTCCACGGCAGCTTTGCTGGCCGCAACATCGGCGGCGGTGTGCCGGGCGCTGGCCCGGGCGTTGTCATAATCCTGGCCGCTGATAGCGTTGCCTTCGATCAACTGGGCATAACGCTGTTCTTGCAGCTTTGCCTGAAACGCATTGGCCTCAGCCTTGCGCAACGCTGCTTCGGCGCTGTCGAGGTCTGCCTTGAAGGGGGCCGGGTCGATACGGAACAGAACATCGCCTTTTTTCACGTCGCTGCCTTCGCGAAAGGCGCGTTGCAACACGACGCCGGCCACCCGGGCGCGGACTTCGGCAATCCGTGGCGCCGCAATCCGCCCGCTCAATTCGCTGGTGATCGACAGGGGCCGGGCTTCGATGGTTTCGACCCGCACCGTGGCCAGGGGCGCCTGTTCTTCAGCGCTTGAGGACTTGTCACAAGCGCTCAGTGTCAACGCCAAAGCCATCAGGCTGAGCTTGGCAAGCAGGTTCTTTGACATGTACATACCCCAATAATGACTGCCCGCATCCTACGGGGAGGCGAGGAGAGTAGCGGTGAAGCTTTGTTGGTGCTGTGTGAAATTGTGTAAGGGTTTTACTCACGGGCGGGCGTGGGCGTATATCCTTGGCCGCTTGAGACTTTTTGCGACAGGCAGGCCGCCATCGCTAGCAGGCTAGCTCCCACAGGAGTTTGATGTGAGCACAGATTTTGTGAACATCCCCAATCTACTGTGGGAGCTAGCCTGCTAGCGATGGCGGCATGCCAGTCGCCACTGCACTTTCTGGAAACACCCCATGCCCAACATCCTCCTGGTCGAAGACGACACTGCGCTTTCCGAACTGATTGCCAGCTACCTGGAACGCAATGGCTATTGCGTCAGCGTGATCAGCCGTGGCGACCACGTGCGCGAGCGGGCCCGGGTCAATCCGCCGGACCTGGTGATCCTCGATCTGATGCTGCCGGGGCTCGACGGCCTGCAAGTCTGTCGTCTGCTCAGGGCCGATTCCGCGACCTTGCCGATTCTGATGCTCACCGCTCGCGACGACAGCCACGACCAGGTGCTGGGCCTGGAAATGGGCGCTGACGACTACGTCACCAAACCCTGCGAGCCCCGCGTGTTGCTGGCCCGTGTGCGCACGCTGTTGCGACGCAGCAGCCTCAGCGAACCGCAGACTGCGAACGACCGCATCCTCATGGGCAACCTGTGCATCGACCTGTCCGAGCGCACCGTGACCTGGCGCGAGCAACTGGTCGAATTGTCCAGCGGTGAATACAACCTGCTGGTGGTGCTGGCCCGGCATGCCGGCGAAGTGCTGAGCCGCGACCAGATCCTGCAACGCCTGCGCGGCATCGAATTCAACGGCACCGACCGCTCGGTAGACGTGGCGATTTCCAAGTTGCGGCGCAAGTTCGACGACCACGCGGGCGAGGCGCGCAAAATCAAGACCGTGTGGGGCAAGGGTTACCTGTTCAGCCGTTCCGAGTGGGAATGCTGAGACGATGTTCAGAATTCTGTTTCGCCTCTACCTGGTGATGATCGTCTCGTACAGCGCGGCGATCTACCTGGTGCCGGACCTGGTGATCAAGGTTTTTCATGAGCGCTTTGTCACCTACAACCTCGATTATTCGCGCGGGCTGCAAACCCTAATCGTCAAACAGTTCCACGCCGTGCCCGAAACGCAGTGGCCGGCGCTGGCGAGCGAGATGGACAAGGAGTTCTCACCGCTGCACATCGTCCTGACCCGCAATGACGACCCCGATTTCACCCTTGATGAGCAGGAGCGTTTGCAGCGCGGCGAGAAGGTCGTGCGTATCGGCGACTGGGGCTGGCGCACCCTGGCCGTGGCACCGTTGAACAATACGACGGTGGTGCAAATGGTCGTGCCGCCGGACCCGATGGACGTCAGCCTGTTGTACTGGAGCATCAACGTCCTGATCGGCGCGACCATGCTTGCCTGCCTGTTGCTGTGGCTGCGCCCGCACTGGCGCGATTTGGAACGACTCAAAGGCACCGCCGAACGCTTCGGCAAAGGTCACTTGAGCGAGCGCACACAGATTTCACCGCACTCCAATATCGGCAGCCTGGCCAACGTCTTCGACACCATGGCCGGCGATATCGAAAACCTGCTCAACCAGCAGCGTGACTTGCTCAACGCTGTGTCCCACGAGCTGCGCACACCGCTGACTCGCCTGGATTTCGGCCTGGCCCTGGCGCTGTCCGACGACTTGCCGGCCGCCAGTCGCGAACGTTTGCAAGGGTTGGTCGCGCATATTCGTGAACTGGATGAGCTGGTGCTGGAGTTGCTGTCCTACAGCCGATTGCAAAACCCGGCACGGCTGCCGGAACAGGTCGAAGTGTCGCTCGATGAATTTATCGACAGCATTCTGGGCAGCGTCGACGAAGAGCTGGAATCGCCGGACATCGTGATCGATGTCGTGCTTCACGGGCAGCTCGAACGCTTCGTGCTGGACCCGCGACTGACCGCTCGTGCGATTCAGAACCTGTTGCGCAATGCCATGCGTTATTGCGAAAAACGCATTCAGATTGGCGTTCAGGTGTGCGCGAAGGGGTGCGAAATCTGGGTCGATGACGACGGCATCGGCATTCCCGATGATGAACGCGAGCGGATCTTCGAACCGTTCTATCGGCTGGACCGCAGCCGCGACCGGGCCACTGGCGGGTTTGGCCTGGGCTTGGCCATCAGCCGTCGAGCGCTGGAAGCGCAGGGCGGCACATTGACCGTCGAACCGTCGCCATTGGGCGGCGCACGGTTCCGGTTGTGGCTACCCACTTCAGCCTGACGCACGCGCTGTAGCAGCTGCCGAGCAGCGCGAGGCTGCGTTCGAGGACGCAGTCCTCGTAAACCCTGCGAACGCGGTTTTACAGGGGCGCCGCGGGGGCTGATTTCACAACGACTTCGTCGCCGAACGCAGCCTCGCGCTGCTCGGCAGCTGCTACAAGGGATTAGCCTGGTACTTCGGTGGAGGGAATCAACCCGACCCCAGCCACCTGCATCCGCTCAATCGCCGCCGCCAACGATCCGTCAAGATCAATGGCCCGACAGGCATCCATCACCACAAACGCATTGAAACCCGCCGCCCGTGCATCCAGCGCCGAGAACATTACGCAGAAATCCAGTGCAAGGCCGACCAGGTAAACCGTGTCGATGCCGCGTTCTTTCAGATAGCCGGCCAGTCCGGTGGTGGTCGTGCGATCCGCTTCCAGAAACGCCGAACAGCTATCGATGTCCGGGTTACAGCCCCTTGCGGATAATCGAAAGGCTTGCAGCCGGGGTGGCTCGACGCGAATGAGGCGTGGCCGGGCGGGTGCCAGTCCTGGGCGATGATGGCCTGTTTGAACTGGCTCCGAGGCGATTGTTCAAGGGCACGATCAGGTCACCCTCCGGCACGGGGAGTTGGCCACCGGGAATGAAGTCGTTCTGTACGTCGATGACCAGCAAGGCTGTGCGAGAAGCGATTGGCAAGAAGTTATGGGAGACAAAATGCGATAAACGATAGCGTTTTAATCTCGTTTGTAGATGCTGACTGTTATATCTGACAGTAGTTGTAATTGCTCGCTTGGTATCTAATTATTTCTGCGTAGCAAGCATCAGGCAGCGTGAAATTTTCATGAAAGTTATAGGAATGCAAGGAGAGCAAAAATGGTGAATTCAAGCGTCGCAACTAACTCTACCGGGATTGTCAAAGATTTTAAACCGTATCCACCTCCTTCTGAAATGGAACTGAATTGGCCGCCTTCTAAAATTTATGCAGTTGTTCAGCCTGAAGGCGGGGGGGCGGAGGTGTTATGTAGTGTGGAGGAATACAGTCCTTTCGGTCCCGATCGTCTTTATATAGGGGATAAAGTGAGCTACAAAACTTATGGTACTCAATTCGGCGATGAGATAAAAAAAATCTTCTGAAATGTAGTTACTACCGAATCTGTGAGGTTGCGTTAAACGCAGCCTCGCAGATTCGGCAGGGGATTAATCCGGTACTTCGGTGGAGGGAATCAACCCGACCCCAGCCACCTGCATCCGCTCAATCGCCGCCGCCAACGATCCGTCAAGATCAATGGCCCGGCACGCATCCATCACCACAAACGCATTGAAACCCGCCGCTCGCGCATCCAGCGCCGAGAACATCACGCAGAAGTCCAGTGCCAGGCCAACCAGGTAAACGGTGTCGATGCCGCGTTCTTTCAGATAGCCGGCCAGTCCGGTGGTGGTCGTGCGATCCGCTTCCAGAAACGCCGAATAGCTATCGATGTCCGGATTACAGCCTTTGCGGATGATCAATTGTGCATGGGGCAGGTCCAGCTCCTTGTGCAACTCGGCCCCGGCGGTCGCTCGAACACAATGCTCCGGCCACAGCGTTTGTTCGCCGTAAGGCAGCTGAATGACGTCGAAAGGCTTGCGGCCGGGGTGGCTCGAAGCGAACGAGGCATGGCCCGGCGGGTGCCAGTCCTGGGCGATGATGACCTGTTTGAACTGGCCGCCGAGGCGGTTGATCAAGGGCACGATCAGGTCACCTTCAGGCACCGGCAGTTGGCCGCCGGGAATGAAGTCGTTCTGTACGTCGATGACCAGCAGGGCTGTGCGAGAAGCGTTTGGCATGGATGGGTTCCTCCTTGGAAAGTTGGACGCCAAGCATAGGACAACTTCGCTCAGGCGCTAAGCCGGCTGCGCAATAACTTCGCCATGTTCTCCAATTCCGCCGCAGGGTTATGCCCGATCAGCATCCAGGCATGTTCCATGTCCGCCCAATACACCACATTCATCTTGTGTCGAACCTCGTGGGCGAAATGCCGGCTGCCGCTGTTGGAGCGCTTGGCGCACAGGGCTATCGGGCCGTGCGCCGGGTCCAGATAGGTAATCTGTGCGATCGGCATGCCGTCGTATTCGAGGATTTGCGCGCGCTTCAGTTCGGACCGTGGCAGGGCCAGTTGTGCAGGCGAAAGGCTCAGGCCCAGACGCGCGTCGAGGATACGCAATTGCGCCCGTTGCGAAGCTTCATCGACGGGCAAGTGCTCCAGGGTTTGCGGCACGTACAGCGACATGTAGTCGGCGACCAGTCCGCGCCAGTTGCTCTTTTCCTGACTCAATTGCCAGCCGAGGAACAACCGGTCCGCCACCACGCCGCTGACCACCAGTCCCGCCGCCGCGGCGAGGAACCAGCGGCGATTCATCACCGGGCGTTCAGGCGAAGGCAAGGTGTCGAGCATCGACTGCAAACGGTCGACGGGGGCTTGTTGAGCCAGCTCATCGTAGGCTTCTTTGAACGGCAGGCTGCTGCGGGCCAGCCATTGCACGCGCAGATTAAGGGTCGAGTCTTCGGCAATGGCCGTGTCGATGCGGGTGCGCTGATCGACATCAAGTTGATCGTCGAGGTACGCCACCAGTTGCTCGTCCGAAGGTGTCGTGCGGTCGTTCATCGACGTTCTCCCGTGAAAGGGTTCGGTACGGCGTGCAATGGCGGGTATTCCGCCAGTTTCACCCGGGCAGCGGCGAGGCGGCTCATGACGGTGCCGATGGGCACTTGCAGCACCTCGGCGACTTCGCGATACGACAGGCCTTCAACGTAAGCCAGGTACACCGTTTCGCGCTGGGCCTCGGGCAGGGCGTCGACGCGCCGGATGACCTGGGCGGCGAGCACATGGGTCTGCGCCGCGGATTCTCCGTCAAAAGACAACTGACTGTCGCCATCGACCAGGCCCTGGCCCTGGCGCACCCGCCGGGCGCGCACTTCGTTGAGCCAGATCGAATGCAGAATGCTCAGCAGCCAGCGGTCCATCCGGGTCCCGGGGACAAATTGCCCGGCACGCTCAAGCGCCCGAACACAAGTCGCTTGCACCAGGTCTTCGGCGACATGCTTTTGCCGGGACAGCAGCAGACCGTAACGCCACAAGCGCGCCAGATGCTGGCCCAGTTCTGCCCGTATTGCCTGATCGCTGGCGATAGCGACCTCCGTCTGTTCGATGTGTCAGGTTTTCGATGAATCGTGGATGGCTTCGGCCAGGTCCTGGTATTCCTCGCATGTGCTGCCGCAAATGGATTTGATCTGCTGCAACTGCTCTTGCGCCAGGTCCAGCCGACCTTTGATCACGTAAGCCTCACCGAGGTATTCACGCACTTGCGCATACTGCGGATCGAGTTTGACCGATTGCAGGTAATAACCGATGCCTTCGTCGGTGCGCCCCAGTTTACGCGTGGCATAGCCGCGATAGTTCAAGGCCTTGGCCGTATTCGGGTTTTTCAGGGTGTCGAGCAGCGCCAAGGCTTCTTCATAGCGCCCGTCCTTGGCCAGGCGATAAGCGTATTCGGTACGGTCGGCGTCCGGGACCAGACTGCTGGTTTGCTTCAGACACCTTTGCTGCTTGCTGTCCCAGACCTGGCCTTTGGGGCAATTGGGTTTGGCGGGTTCTTCTTCGTCACCGTTCGCCCAGGCAAGAGAACCAGTCAACGCGACGGCGAGCAACAGCGGGGCGGTAAAAACAGCAAAACGGATAGTCATGGACGATGCTCCACAGGTTAATTCGTTTCAGTTCGAACCACGCCCCGGCAGCATCCGGCGCAAGGTATTGTCGCGTAGGCCGTAATGGTGAACCAGCGCCATTACCGTATGCAGGCCGGCCAGAATCACGATGGCCCAGGCCACTTGTTCGTGCAGGCTGCCGAAGACCGAACGCATGCTTTTATCGAACGTCAGCAGAGTTGGGACATCGAACAAACCGAAAAAGTTGAAAGGTTCTGCCTGAGCCCAGCGAAATACAAAACCCAGCGCAATCTGGCTCAGCAGCAAGCCATAGAGCGCCCAGTGCGCCGACTTCGCCAGCACATTCATCACACCCCGGTTGGCCGGTGGCAACCGACGGCCGCGAGACAGGCGCCAGAGCAGTCGACCGATCACGATCACGGCCAGCAGGATGCCGCAGGAAATGTGCAACGACTGCAATTCCTTGCGCAACGGCGTGCCTTTTTCCAGTTGCTGCCAGACCTGTGCGCTGGCGAACATACCAATCACCAGCAGGGCGGTCAGCCAGTGCAGGGTCATGGTGAGGCGGTCATAACGGAGCGGCGAATCGGGGTGCAGGTTGTTCACAGGCAATCCTCATGGGGCGTTGATTGGAGAACACCGCAGGGTGAACAATTATTCATTTCTTTCGCAGGGAAAGCGCGGATCGAGACGCTATGCTCGACAGCATTCGTTGTCGATCGGGAGCACTGCCATGAAAGATCAGGTTCATCATTCTGCGGCTGCGGGCTATAAAACCGGCGCGGACACCTATGTTCGCGGCCGCCCGGACTATCCGCCGCAGGTGGCCAGATGGCTGAGCGAGACCCTGGAATTGAACGCGGACAAAACCGTCATTGATCTGGGCGCGGGCACCGGCAAATTTACCGGGCGGCTGGTGGCGACCGGCGCGCAGGTGATTGCCGTGGAACCGGTGCCGCAGATGCTTGAGAAGTTGTCCGAGGCATTCCCCGATGTGCTGGCGGTAAGCGGCACCGCGATGGACTTGCCACTGCCGGATGCATCGGTGGATGTGGTGGTCTGCGCCCAGGCTTTTCACTGGTTTGCCGGTATCGAAGCACTGACCGAAATCGCCCGGGTCCTCAAACCCGGCGGCAAGCTGGGCCTGGTCTGGAACCTGCGGGATACCAAGGTGAGCTGGGTGCCAAAACTGGATGCGATCGTCAATGCGCTGGAGGGCGATACACCGCGTTATTACACAGGAGCCTGGCGCCGGGCTTTCCCACATCCGGCATTCGGGCCGTTGCAGGCGCAGCATTTCAGCCATGGGCACACAGGAGCACCGGAGGATGTGATTTTCAATCGGGTGCGCTCGACCAGTTTCATTGCGGCGTTGCCTCATGAGCAACGGGCGAGGGTGGATGAACAGATGCGGGCGTTGATTGCCGGGGAACCTGCGTTGCGTGGGAAGGATGTGGTGACGGTGCCTTATGAAACCGTAGCGTTTGTGGCGGTGAAGGGCCGTTAGATCGGCGGTGCGGCCAATCGCGAGCAGGCTCGCTCCCACAGGGGATTTGTAAACGACGCAGAACCAATGTGGGAGCGAGCCTGCTCGCGATGGGGCCGGATCAGGCACCACAGAACCGGTACCAGTCCCGCTTTTGGCCGAACCACTGCCTTACTCCCCCAGGCAATGCCTTGTTATAGTCCGGACCTCATTTTTTGCCCGGTAAAAGGATCACTGCCATGTCTCAGTACACCGCGTTCACCGTCGAACTGGCCGATAAGATCGCCCATGTGCAGATCAACCGCCCGGAAAAGATCAACTCGATGAACGCCGCGTTCTGGAGCGAGATCATCGAGATTTTTCAGTGGATCGACGACACCGACGAAGCCCGGGTGGTGGTGCTCAGCGGGGCCGGCAAGCACTTTTCCTCCGGTATCGACCTGATGATGCTGGCCGGGGTGGCCAATGAACTGGGCAAGGACGTCGGCCGCAATGCGCGCCTGCTGCGTCGCAAGATCCTCGCCCTGCAAGCCTCGTTCAATGCGGTCGATAATTGCCGCAAGCCGGTGCTGGCAGCGATTCAAGGGTATTGCCTGGGCGGCGCCATCGACCTGATTGCCGCGTGCGACATGCGTTACGCTGCCGAGGACGCGCAATTCTCGATCAAGGAAATCGACATCGGCATGGCCGCCGACGTTGGCACTTTGCAACGCTTGCCGCGGATCATCGGTGACGGCATGCTGCGTGAACTGGCTTACACTGGTCGCACCTTTGGCGCCGAGGAAGCGCGCAACATCGGCCTGGTCAATCGCGTTTACAGCGACAATGCCAGCCTGTTGGACGGAGTGATGGGCATTGCCCGGGAAATCGCCAGCAAGTCGCCGATTGCGGTCACCGGCACCAAAGAGATGATCAGCTACATGCGCGACCACCGCATCGACGACGGCCTCGAATACGTCGCCACCTGGAACGCCGCCATGCTGCAATCCACCGATTTGCGCGTGGCCATGGCCGCCCATATGAGCAAACAGAAACCCGAATTTCTGGATTGATTAAACATGACTTCACGCTGGACCACCGCAGTACTGGACACCGATCAACCCGGCGGCTGGGCCGTGGCTCGCAGCCCCGAAGGCTTTCTGTTCGATGACAATGGCGCGCTGTTCCCCCGCGAATGGCTCAAGCGTCAGGAACTGTCGATCCTTGCCGAACACGGCATCGGTCACCTGGACGGCGAACCGGTCTATTTACTGGAGCTGCGCAGTCACAGCGACGTGCCGGGCTGCAACTGGAAAGGCCTGCGGGCGTTCATGCTCGACGGCGATCACACGGTGTACAAGGTGCTCGGTTACGCCGCGCAAATCGGCACCTGGTACCGCGAGCATCGCTTTTGTGGCAACTGTGGTCAGGCGGCGAAGCAAATCCCGCTTGAGCGTGCGATGTACTGCAAGCCATGTGATTTGCGTTATTACCCACGCATCTCGCCGAGCATGATTGTGCTGGTCACCCGTGGCGACGAGATTCTGCTGGGGCGTTCGCCGCGTTTTGTGCCTGGGGTGTACAGCACGCTGGCGGGATTTGCCGAGCCGGGTGAGTCAGCTGAGGACTGCCTGATTCGCGAGGTGCGCGAAGAGGTGCAGATCGAGGTCAAGAACATCCAGTACCTGGGCAGCCAGTGCTGGCCGTTCCCGCATTCGATGATGCTCGGTTTCCACGCCGAGTACGCCGCAGGCGAGATTGTCTGTCAGGAAGACGAGATCGAAGACGCCCAGTGGTTCAACGTTCATGCGTTGCCGCCGTTGCCGGCGTCGCGCTCGATTGCCCGCTACCTCATAGACGTCTACGTGGCGCGGCGCTTAGGCCACGCTGAACCAGTGTTGCCAGGCTAACCGCACGGTCAAGCCCAGCACCACGGTGATGAACACCGGACGAATGAACTTCGCGCCGCCGCTGATGGCGGTGCGAGCCCCGAAAAACGCGCCGACCATCACCGACAGGCCCATGCTCAGGCCGATGATCCAGTCCACCTGCCCGGAAAACACGAACACCGACAGCGCCGCAATGTTGCTGACGAAGTTCATGCTGCGCGCCACGCCGCTGGCCTTCACCAGGTCAATCGGGTACATCAGCAGGCTGCTGACGGTCCAGAAGGCGCCGGTGCCCGGGCCGGCCACACCGTCGTAGAAACCGAGGCTGAAGCCTTGGGTCGATTGCCACTTTTTCTTGATCGGCGCGTCGCTGTCCAGCGGCGCTTTCGGGGTGCCGCCGAACAACAGGTACAGGCCACAGGCGAAGACGATTACCGGGAGCATTTTGTTGAGCCATTCGGCCGGCAGGTAATGCGCGACGACGGCGCCGGTCAGCGCACCGACCAGCGTGCCGACGATGGCGTGGACCCACTGCCTTGGATGAAACAGCTTGCGCCGGTAGAAGGTGAAACTGGCGGTGGCGGATCCGAAGGTCGAACTCAGTTTGTTGGTGCCCAACACGAGGTGCGGCGGCAGGCCGGCGGTCAACAGCGCCGGGGTGGTCAGCAGACCGCCGCCACCGGCAATGGCGTCGATGAAACCGGCAATGAAGGCGACGACGGCCAGAATGGCCAGGGTGGTGAGGTCAACGCTGAGTTCGAAAGGCATGGAAATCGGCTTATTCGGCGGGGTGCAGCAAGGGGCTGCGGGGAAGGGCCGATATCTTACCTATATCTAAAGTTTGCGGCGACTGGTCTGGCCTCATCGCTAGCAGGCTAGCTGTGTAAACCCACCACGTTGTTCACGGATGCTATTCGGCTAATCGGTGGCAAATAACTCAGGCTGGCATGCGGGCGATGCCAGTTGTACTCGTGCAACCACGACGTCAGGTAGGTCGCGCG
>NZ_JBOFQE010000091.1:0-20485 GCF_051660785.1 Pseudomonas sp. | reverse complement strand
CCTGCCAGCGATGCAGGCACCTCGATCTTTCAGTAGAGTCGAGGTGATGCCATCGCTGGCAGGCCAGCTCCCACAGGTTTTGCGGTGAGAGATAAATGATGTACAGCCTTGAAGATCTGTTGCACCTGATGAGCCGTCTGCGCGATCCGCAGTTCGGCTGCCCTTGGGACATCAAGCAAACCTACGCCACCATCGTCCCGCACACCCTTGAGGAAGCCTACGAAGTCGCCGACGCCATCGAGCGCGGGGACTTCGATCACTTGCAGGGTGAGTTGGGCGATTTGCTGTTTCAGGTGGTTTATTACAGCCAACTGGCCCGGGAAGAAGGGCGCTTCGAATTCGCCGGCGTCATCGACAGCATCACGCGCAAGCTGATCCGTCGTCATCCTCACGTGTTTCCCACCGGCGATCTGTACGCGCCGCTGGATGTTCCGCGCCTGAGTGAAGAACAGGTCAAGCAGCGTTGGGAAGAGATCAAGGCTGAAGAGCGCGCCGAGAAATCCGCTGCACCCGAACAGCTGTCCTTGCTCGACGACGTGCCCGCCGCATTACCGGCGCTGTCTCGTTCGGCCAAGTTGCAGAAGCGCGCCGGGCAGGTCGGTTTCGACTGGCCGGACGCCTTGCCGGTGTTGGACAAGGTCCGCGAAGAACTCGATGAAGTGCTCGAAGCCATGGCCGACAATGACTCGGCAGCGATTGCCGATGAAGTCGGTGACCTGCTGTTTTCCGTGGTCAATCTGGCGCGTCATTTGAAGGTCGATCCGGAAACTGCACTGCGTGGCGCCAACAGCAAGTTCGAAAGACGTTTCCGTTTTATCGAACAGGCATTGCGCGACACCCTCCGTCCCATAGAAGATTGCACCCTCGAAGAGTTGGACGCCTTGTGGGGCGAAGCCAAACGTCAGGAAAAGAATTTGCCCAGCTGCGGTTGAGCAGTTGCCTAAGTGAGAACCAAGCACCATGAGCATTTCCCTTCGCGACCAGTTGCTCAAAGCAGGGCTGGTCAACCAAAAGCAGGCCAAACAGGTCGGCAAAGAGAAGCAGAAGCAGCAACGCCTGGCCCACAAGGGTCAGATTGAACTCGACGATTCGCAGCAGCGTGCGGCTCAGGAAGCGATGGCCGAGAAGGTCAAGCGCGATCAGGAGCTGAACCGCCAGCAACAAGAGAAAGTCGAGGCCAAGGCCCGTGCGGCGCAGATCAAGCAACTGATCGAAGTCTCGCGCCTGCCGAAGCTGACCACCGAGGACTACTACAACTTCGTTGACGACAAGAAGGTCAAGCGCCTCTGCGTCAACACGCTGATGCGTAACCAGCTCAGCAACGGCTTCCTGGCGATCGTGCACCATGCCGGCGGATACGAAGTGATCCCCCGTGAGGCGGCCCTGAAGATTCAGGAGCGCGATCCGCAACGAATCGTGCAGATGAACGTCAAGACTGAAGAAGTTGCTGCCGAGGACGATCCGTACGCGGCCTATCAGATTCCTGATGATCTGATGTGGTAGATGCCTGATGTGTAGTAGTTGCTAACTACACATGCGCTAGTACTTCGACTGTTAAATACCTTGAACCCGAAAGAGCGGATGGATACGCTCTTTCGGGTTCTTCTTTTCTGGCGTGTTTAATATCTTCAAGGAATGTTTGATCTCGGATTTTATATCGGTGTCTGTTATTTCATTAAGTATTCGATTGTTCTCGAAAAGGAGGTTTATTAACTAACTGTTGAGGTTTTTATGTTGGTCACTGTCGCGTCTTTACAACACCCCACCTTTTATTCCGAGTTTTCCTGGTCGCGCAAGCCAGGCCAGTCCATGACGGCCTATGTGAGCCAGGAGCTCGACCGCAGGATTCAATTCGTCAGCGACCGGCTCAGAGTGGCCGCTGCAACCGTGATTGATCAGTGCCCGAATAGCCACTGCCTGTTCTTTACGTTGCCCGAGTTCTTCTGGAATGTTCCGTGGAACAGCGTACAGAGCGAGGAAGAGTTATTGGAACTCAGTACGGCGTACATGGACAGAATGCCAGAATGTATGGAACAACTGATGAAGTGGCTGCCGCAGGAGCAATACGGAAAAGTTGTACTGCTGGCGGGCACGTGTGCCAACTTGATCAAAGTCGGGGAGGGTGACGCGGCTTATTTTGATGTGATCAACTACTTGATGGCATCCAGTAACTTCAAATTGCAGAGTGATGGACGGCCGGAACTGTCGATGTGGCCCAAACGTTATGTCTCCGGTATTGATTTTGGAGAGTATGTCGATAGCGAAGACGGGTATTGGTTCTTTCAGCTTTCGGAGAATGTAAGGGTCAAGGTCAAGGATTTCAGTTCGACCATAGCCGAACATCATTCTGCGCAGGGTTATGGCCCGGTATTCTCCAATACGTTGATTCCCGAGTGCCCTTTCAGTATCAATCTGTGCCTGGACTATGCCTTCCTGGAAAGTGGTCAGCGGGATGATGAGCTGGAGGCAGTCGATTCAACCATCGATTTTCTGATTGCCTGCGGGATGGATTTCGAAGAGGGCAAGCGTTACCCGGACAGTGTCCGGTTTGCGGTCAGGAACGACGGGATGGGTGAGGGCCAATGCCAGTTCGCAGAAGTGGCGTCCGGCAAAATCACTCACCTGGTTCCGTCGATGATCATCGAGGACACGCTGCACCTTGTGGTAATGGACTTGAGTTGATCGCAGTCTGTCTGGAAGTCGCCTGCCTCGGCAATTGACCGGGCAGGCGCTTGACTCGTCACGCAGGCTCAGCGGGCCGACGCTTCGCGTTTCTGTTCCTGTGTTTCCAGTTCGGCCTTGTAGCTGTGGGCGTCGGTTTCGGAATGAAACATCCCCACCAGCATGTCTTGTTGATGTACATCCCAGATACGGATACCGGCGGCGATACCTTCATGGGATTTATGTGAATCGTCGCGTTCAGTTACTTTTACAGTCATCTGCTAGCTCCAATCTCTGTTATCTGCAGCAAGGCGTGTGCAGGCCTCCGTTATATATTTTGGTAGCTTGCTAAGTAAACGGTTGAGTTCGGTAACGATTTTTTGCAAAACCCGTAAAAGTCCTGCACCCCGCCAAACACGCGGCATTCGGTCGCAGGGCGTTGAGTTTCATGACAAAAGCTTCATGTTCGCGCCGACCAAAACCGCAGTTCTGGCCTGATGGATTGAACACCGCTAAACCCGTGGGAGCTGGCTTGCCTGCGACAGCGGAGTGCCAGGCAACATTGATGTCAGGTGTGCCGACGTCATCGCAGGCAAGCCAGCTCCCACAGGTTTTGAGTCTGGCCTGACCCTTGTTTCAGGCACAAAAAAAACGCCCCGAACCAGTCGGGGCGTTTTCATGTGCGGTGAAGCAGCGGGGTATTACTTACCCTGCCAGCGCTTCAGTACCAGGGTAGCGTTGGTGCCACCAAAGCCGAAGCTGTTGCTCATCACGGTGTTGATGGTGGCGTCTTCGCGAGTCTTGGTCAGGATCGGCATGTCGGCCACTTCCGGGTCCAGTTCGTCGATGTTGGCGGAACCCGCCATGAAGTTGCCTTCCATCATCAGCATGCAGTAGATCGCTTCGTGAACGCCGGCGGCGCCCAGGGAGTGACCCGACAGGCTCTTGGTGGAGCTGATGGCTGGAGCCTTGTCGCCGAACACTTCACGCACACCTTTCATTTCCGCGACGTCGCCGACCGGAGTCGAGGTGCCGTGGGTGTTCAGGTAGTCGATCGGAGCATCAACGGTGGACATGGCCATCTGCATGCAGCGGATGGCGCCTTCGCCGCTTGGAGCGACCATGTCGTAGCCGTCGGAGGTCGCGCCGTAGCCAACGATTTCCGCGTAGATCTTCGCGCCGCGGGCCAGAGCGTGTTCCAGCTCTTCGACCACGACCATGCCGCCACCGCCGGCGATGACGAAACCGTCACGTTTGGCGTCGTAGGCACGGGAAGCTTTGTCCGGAGTTTCGTTGTACTGGCTGGACAGTGCGCCCATGGCGTCGAACAGGAACGACTGGCTCCAATGCTCTTCTTCACCGCCGCCGGCGAACACGATGTCCTGCTTGCCCATCTGGATCTGTTCCATGGCGGTACCGATGCAGTGAGCACTGGTGGCGCAGGCAGAAGCGATGGAGTAGTTCAGGCCCTTGATCTTGAACGGCGTTGCCAGGCAAGCGGAAACGGTGCTGCTCATGGTCCGCGTTACACGGTATGGGCCAACGCGCTTCACGCCTTTCTCGCGCAGGATGTCCAGCGCTTCCATCTGGTTCAGCGTGGAGGCGCCACCGGAACCGGCGATCAGGCCGGTACGCGGGTTGGAGACTTGCTCATCGGTCAGGCCGGAGTCTGCGATGGCATCTTTCATGGCCAGGTAGGCGTAAGCCGCCGCGTGGCCGACGAAGCGAAAGATCTTGCGATCGATCAGCTCTTCGAGGGGAAGGTCAATGGAGCCGGAAACCTGGCTACGCAGACCCATTTCGGCATATTCCGGGTTGAACCGGATGCCAGGGCGGCTTGCACGCAGGTTAGCGGAGACGGTCTCTTTGTCATTGCCCAGGCACGATACGATGCCCAGACCAGTGATAACGACGCGGCGCATGCGGATAACCCTTAGAAGTTGTCAGTGGAGGTGAAAACGCCGACCCGAAGGCCTTCGGCGGTGTAGATCTCGCGGCCGTCGACACTGACCGAACCATCGGCGATGGCCAGGTTCAGCTTGCCCTTCAGCACGCGCTTGATCTGAATGTTATAGGTGACTTTCCTGGCGGTCGGCAGGACCTGACCAAAGAATTTCACTTCGCCCGAACCCAGTGCACGGCCACGGCCCGGCAGACCTTGCCAGCCGAGGAAAAAACCGACCAGTTGCCACATGGCGTCGAGGCCCAGGCAGCCTGGCATTACCGGATCACCTTCGAAGTGGCAGGCGAAGAACCACAGGTCCGGAGTGATATCCAGCTCGGCGACCAATTCACCTTTGCCGTACTTGCCACCCTCGGCACTGATATGGGTGATGCGATCCACCATCAGCATGTTCGGGGCGGGCAGTTGTGCGTTACCTGGGCCGAACAGCTCACCGCGACTGCAGCGCAGCAGGTCTTCCCGAGTAAAGGCGTTTTGTTGGGTCATGCGAGCTCCTCAATAGTCCCATGCGGCAGGGTGGGGCAAATCTTCCCGACCGACCGAGGCGTTCATGCCTCGAGTCAGCAGCCTACTCATAGACTATTGCGTTGTGGTGAAAGTCACAGCACCAAGGACATGAATGTACACTTGTGCACTGAAATTATTATTCAAGCCCCTTTTCGGGCCTGTTCGGGTGCCTAAGACTGCCGCACTTTCGCCTTTCACGCCAGTCGCAGATGGTCGAAAGGCCTGCACTACTGCACCCAGCGCTGCAGAATCTGCTGCAGATCTGTACGTTTGAAGGGCTTGGCCAGGTAATCGTTCATTCCAGCCGATAAACACGCTTCACGGTCGCCCTGCAATGCATTGGCAGTCAGGGCGATGATCGGCAAGTCTGCACAGCCGGGCAGTTGGCGGATCTGACGAGTCGCTTCGTAGCCATCGATGATCGGCAGTCGGCAGTCCATCAGAATCGCTTCGAAAATCAGGCTCTCGGCACTTCGCACCGCTTGCGCGCCATCGGTCGCGACGCTGACAGTAAAGCCCAGGCTGCGCAACATTGCTTCGATGACGGTCTGGTTGACCGGGTTGTCCTCCACCAGCAGCACATTGCGTCCTTCGCCATGACCCTCGCCGGCCTGAGTGCGAGGCTTGAGTTCCGGCAGCGACTGTTTATAGAGGGCCAAGGGAATTTCGAGGGTGAACACCGAGCCCAGGCCTTCTTCGCTCTGCGCGCGCAAGGTGCCGCCCATGCGTTCGGCCAGGGTGCGCGCAATCGGCAACCCCAGTCCGGTGCCGCCGTAACGCCTTGAAATAGAACTGTCGGCCTGCTGGAACGCGTTGAACATCAATTCCAGGCTTTCAGCCGAGATGCCAATCCCGCTGTCGCGCACGGTGCAGGTGAACCACAGCAACTCGTGATCCAGAGACTGCCACTGCGGTTCGATGCTGACGCGACCTTGCTCGGTGAACTTCAGCGCATTGCCGACCAGGTTGACCAGAATCTGCCGGATCCGCGTCGGGTCGCCCTGAACCTGCAACGCACGCATGTCCTCGGGAATCGTCAGGGCCAGTTCGAGCCCGCGTTGCGCCGCGCTGTGCTGGAACGACTGGGCACAGCTGCTGATCAAGTCCGCCAGGTTGAACGGAATGTGTTCCAGCTCCAGTTCCGAACGCTCGATGCGCGAGAAATCGAGGATATCGTTGATGACTTTGAGCAGGTGTTCAGTGGACTCCGAAGCGAGCGCCGCATACTCGATCTGCTCCTCGGTCATGTCGGTGGTTTCCAGCAGTTGCAGCATGCCCAGCACACCATTCATCGGCGTGCGCAGTTCGTGGCTCATCATCGCCAGGAAGTCGGATTTGGCGTTGTTGGCCTTTTCCGCTTCTTCGCGGGTCTGGATCAATTGCGCCATGGCCTGATGCTGCTCGCGGCTGGCCTGTTCGAGGCCGTGGGCGAGGTTGTTGATGTGCTGCGACAACGCGCCCAATTCGGTGTCGTCGACGATCGGCAACGGCGTTTTGTAATCGCCATCCTGAATCGCTTTCACGGCGTGGCCGATGTCGCGGATCGGCTGCGACAAACTGCCGGCCAGGCGCCGGGCGACCAGAAAGGTAAAGAGCAGCGCGAACAAGGCAAGAATCCCGGCCTTGAACAGGATTTCCTGCTGGCGCTGGCTGAAGGCGTCATTGGATAAACCTACGATCACCCGGCCCAGATAATCCTCGGGCGGGGCGGTGCTGGCGACTTTGCTGCCCTGGAAAAAATCATTGTTCAGGGCGATCCGTTGCAGCCGTACCGGCGCCTGGAACACTTCGACCTGGTGCGAGCGCGTGTGGGTTTCCGACGGTTGCTCGACGTACACCAGAATCCGGTTGGCGCTGTCCTGTACTTCCAGGAAGCGCACGTTGGGCGTGGCCAGCGTGGCCTTGAGCAAACTTTCAAGGACCTCGTTGTTGCCCGAAATCACCCCGTACTCCGTAGCAGGCGCCAGTTGGTTGGCGATCAACTGACCGGTGTGGTTGAGCTCCTGGCGCAAATCCTGGATCCGCACGAAGGTGAAGAAACTGATCAGCAGCAACGTCAGCAACAGGGCGGGGCCGAGGCTGATGATCTGCGTGCGGGTATTGATGTCCCAACCGCGACGGAAGGTCATGGGCGTCTTTCTCCTTCGGCCAACTGTGCTGCGACAAACGCTTCAGTCACCTGTTCAATACCCAATGAACGAGCCACCTGCGGGTTACTTAACACTTTGAAGTGTTGCGGATACAACGCACGCGGCCAAGCTGTGGGCGGGCGATCGAGCAATTCGTCGAGCACTTCCAGCCAATCGTTCTGATCGCTGTAGGTGCTGGCCAGGCTACCGGCCTTGACGAACGCGGCGTTCGGGCCGACCAGCGCCAGTTGCCGCGAGTAGCTGCTCAACAGCAGGTTTTTGGCGGTTTTCGGGTTGTACAAATCGGCATCGTCGAGGCCCAGCAGCACATCGCAGTTCTTCAGCAAATCCTGCAAGGGACGGCTGTCGTTGGTGTTATCCCAGCGCTCAGCGATCACCTCGAGGCCCAACGCTTGCGCCGACAGACGCAATTCGTTGAGCAGGAATTCGCTGTGCCTGTCATACAGCACGCCGATGCGACGGGCCTCGGGCAGGATGAGACGGGACAGGCGCAATTGCCGATCCAGCGGCGGATCGCTCCAGAGCAGGCTGAGGTGCGATGGAAAATCAGCGCCGAAACGTTGGTGGGCTTGCAGGCGACTGATGCGCAGCACCAGCGTTGGCGGACCTTGTGTCTCTTGCAGGCGCCAGTCGAGGCTCGGCAGATCAAGCAGGATCAAACGGGTATCGGTGGGAAGTCTGCCCGGCCTCGGCAAGCTGTCCAGTACCTGGAAACGCACGTTGTCGGCGGGGCGCATGCCGCTCAGCGCCTGCACAAAGGATTGCACGCCGGGATTGTCTTCGGTGCCGGTCAGCAGAATGTCGGCGGCTTGTGCCGGCAGGTTGCCGAGCAGACCGCCAAACACCAGGCACAATCCTGCCAGCAGGCGGCCAAGGGTTGGCGACTTACGCGACAGGCGCTGCAGCATTTAAAACGTCAGCTCCGCGCTGAAGTAGACAACCCGACGCTCGTCGTAGTTGTTATCGACGAAGGTGGTGGGTTGATTGTCGAGGCGTTGCTGGAGCACGCCAGCCAGTTCCAGGCTGGCCTTGCCCAGGCCGATGCGTTTGGCGATGCGCGTGTCGACGCGTTCGAAGCGGTAGCCGTTGAGAGCGTCATCCCCGTAATAGAAGAGGGCGCTGTTCCAGCCGTGGCCCCAATTACGCAGCCAGCCGGCGGAACCGCTGTTGCGCGCAGTGAACAACTCATCCTGAGGATTGCTCGCCTCGGCGTCGACGTAGGCATAAGTCAGGCGCAGCCGATCGGCGCTGCTCAGGCGCCAGTCCAGCTGGGTTTCCGCGCCCTTGAAGCGCGAACTGTTGGAATTGCTGGCGATGTACTGATTGTTGCGCAGCGGTTCGCTGATCATGCCGCTGATTTCGTCGTAGAACAGCTTCACATCGACGGTCAGCCCCAGCTCTGCAAAGTAGCCGTTGTAGCCCAGTTCGCGTGAGCGCATGCGTTCCTGTTCGAGGTCGCCGGGGCCGCGGGTCTTGACGAAATACCGGGCGCTGGACTGGCCATAGGCACTGGGTCGCAGGTTGGTGACCTGGTAACTCCAGTTGACGTTGTTTTCGAACATGTCCGGTGAACGAATGGCTTCCGAGTACACGGCCCGCAGGCCATGGCGCGGGTTAATCAGGTAATTGACCGCCACTCGCGGGGTCAGCGAGCTGCCGGTCAATTGTGTGTCTTCGAACATGGCGCCGCCCTGCAGCAACCAGTGCTCGGTGGCGCGCCACTCGAGTTGGCCGAATGCCCGCCAGGTGGTGTCATCGAGGGTGCCATTGAAGTAGGTCTCGGAATCTGCCCGGTCGTAACGATAGTTCATGCCGCTGACCAGTCGCAGACTGTCGGACAGGCTGAGGGTGTCTTGCAATTCGAGGTCGTAGCGCGATTCCCGGGCGCTCTGGTCGATGTCGCCACAGAGGGTTTGTCGGGCACCGTTGCGCCATTGCGCCAGCACCTGATTCCCCAGCGCACGTTCCGTCGCAGTACCCGGTGGTGCGCCAGGGCCCGTGTAGCGCTCCATGTTGCGTGCCAGGCGTTCGGTGTAGTTCGGGTTGAGCTGCCAGAGTTCGGTCAATTCCGGGCTGAACGACACTTCGGCATCGCAGGCGCGCCAGGTCTGCTGACGGTCCCAGTGCTGGGCCGAACCCTGGATATAAAGGCTGTGATCAGGATTGATGTCGAGGTTCCAGCGCAAAGAGCTGGCGTAGTCCTTGGCAATAACGTCGGAATTGTTCCCGGCAGCAGTAATCCCGGAGAACACCGGGCGGTAGGTATAAGGCCGCTGGTTGGTCCCGTCTTTGGCGTTCAACTGCCAGTCGATGCTCTGGTTTTCACTCAGCGTCTGACTGACGGCCAGGTTGAAACGGTTCAAGCGGCGACTGTCGCGATAATCGGCACCGTTGCGGCTGGTGTCGAAGCCGTCATCTTCCTGGCCGGACAGCGACAGGCGCAGGTCGCCGCCGTCCCAACCCGTGCCCTGGCTGGCGTAAAAGTCGTTGATGCCGCGCTGGCCACGGGTCACTTTCATCCGTGTGCCGTGGCTGTCGGCCGGGTTGCGGGTGATGATGTTGACCACCGCCATCAGCGCATTGGCGCCGTAACTGACGGTGTTGGGTCCGCGGAAAACCTCGATGCGCTCGATGTCTTCCATGGCCACCGGAATATCACTCCAGTCCACCGTGGCCAGGCCGGCGCGGTATACCGAACGGCCGTCGATCAGCACTTGCATGCGCCGCGCTTCGGTGGCGTTGGTGCCGTGGTAGTTCACCGCCGCCTGGTTGCCGCTGATGTTGCCGACCATCATGCCCGGCACCAGCCGCAGCAACTCGCTGATGTCCCGCGCGCCGCTGGCGTCGATCAGTTCGCTGTCGATCACCGTCATGCTTCCCGGGACAGCGGCCGGCGACTGCTTCAGGCGGGTGGCCGTGAGCACTTGCGGCAGCGGTTCGTTGTCGAGAAACAAGTCGTCGGCCAGCAATGGCGAGCTGAAAAGCAGTGCCAGAACCAGCGGCGAGCGGGGTGAAGGAGAGCCAAACGACACGAAACGTCCTTGATAACGATTAGTTGGCGCGCATGTTAACCGAGCTGATCGACTTTTCCATTCACGATGCCGGCATTTTCCTAGGATTTATTGGTCTTCTTCCTACAAGTGCCGGTAATTGATGCGGGGGCTGGCCGCCACTGGGACGCTCCGTATAATGCCGACATCGCCACTGGTATGGATTAACGGATTGCATATGACTGAACAGCGCCCAATTGCGGTCCTGGGAGGCGGAAGTTTTGGTACCGCCGTGGCTAATCTGCTGGCCGAGAACGGGCATCAGGTCCGGCAGTGGATGCGTGACCCCGAGCAGGCCGAGTCCATTCGGGTCAATCGCGAGAACCCGCGTTACCTCAAAGGCATCAAGATTCTTCCGGCGGTAGAACCGGTGACCGACCTGCAAGCGACCCTGGAGGCCTGCGACCTGTGCTTTGTCGCGCTGCCGTCCAGCGCGTTGCGCTCGGTCCTGGTCGCGCACGCCGAACGTTTGAGCGGCAAACTGCTGGTGAGCCTGACCAAAGGCATCGAAGCCCACACCTTCAAACTGATGAGCGAGATCCTCGAAGAGATCGCTCCGCAAGCGCGCATCGGTGTGCTGTCCGGGCCGAACCTGGCCCGTGAAATCGCCGAGCACGCGCTGACCGCCACGGTGGTCGCCAGCGAAGACGAAGAGCTCTGCCAACGGGTTCAGGAAGCGCTGCATGGCCGTACCTTTCGCGTGTACGCCAGCGCCGATCGCTTCGGCGTGGAGCTGGGCGGGGCGCTGAAAAATGTGTACGCGATCATCGCCGGCATGGCGGTGGCGCTGGGCATGGGCGAAAACACCAAGAGCATGCTGATCACACGCGCGCTGGCGGAAATGACCCGTTTCGCGGTGAACCAGGGCGCCAACCCGATGACGTTCCTGGGGCTCGCGGGCGTGGGCGACTTGATCGTCACGTGCTCGTCGCCGAAAAGCCGCAACTACCAGGTCGGGTTTGCGCTCGGTCAGGGGTTGAGTCTTGAAGATGCGGTGACCCGTCTGGGCGAAGTCGCCGAAGGCGTGAACACGCTGAAAGTGCTCAAGGCCAAGGCTCAGGAAGTGGGCGTCTATATGCCGCTGGTCGCCGGGTTGCACGCGATCCTGTTCGAAGGGCGCACGCTCAATCAAGTGATTGAACTGTTGATGCGCGGCGAACCCAAAACCGATGTGGACTTCATTTCCACCAGTGGTTTCAACTGATCACGCTTTCCAGGGAGATGCACATGAACGATCCGAAAACAGAGGCCACCTACGAGTCCATTCTGCTGCGGGTGTTATGGATGATCGTCTTCTTGCTGGTCTGGCAAGTGGCGCAGTTCATCCTCGGCGCGGTGGTGCTGGTGCAACTGATCTATCGTTTGATTTATGGCGCCCCGAGCGCCAGCCTGATGAACTTCGGCGACAGCCTGAGCCAGTTCCTGGCGCAGATCGGTCGTTTCGGCACCTTCCACAGCGACCAAAAACCCTGGCCGTTCGCCGACTGGCCGACGCCGCGTACACCGGAAGGCGAAGCGCCGCACGCCGTGCCGCCAGCGCCACATCCGGCCCGAGATGAGGAGCCCAAGCTATGAAACTCTGGGTATTGCGTCATGGTGAAGCCGAGCCTTATGGCTCGCGTCCCGATTCGGAGCGGACACTGACAGAGCATGGTCGTAAAGAAGTGCTACTCAGCGCGGCTAAACTGATCGGCCAGCCCATTACAGCCATCTACGCCAGCCCGTTTTTGCGAGCGCAGCAGACCGCGCAGCTGGTGCGTGAAGCGCTGGGCTTTCAACCGGACATTCGCACTGTTGAATGGCTGACCCCCGGTTACAGCCCGCAAGCGGTCGCAGAGCAATTGGTGTCGGTGGATTACGCGCTGCTGGTCAGTCACAACCCGTTGGTGGGCAACCTGCTGGGTTACCTGCAGAACGGCCATGTGCAGGACCCGGAAAAAGTGGGAACCGCCGGCCTTGCCGAGCTCGAAGGTGACTTGCCGCTGGCTGGCGCGATGAAACTCAACGGTATCAAGCACCCCGGATAATTGAAGAAACCGTATCCCTGTGGGAGCGAGCCTGCTCGCGATAGCTGCACTTCGGTTTAACAGATATATCGAGGCGCCTCCTTTCGCGAGCAGGCTCGCTCCTACAGGGTTCGCCGGCGTCGCGGGATTTTGTATGAAATAGTCAACCAAGCAACCGCTTGGTTGACTACGCTTGCTCCAGACCAAAAATAAAGGAGCGAGTCGCATGTCTGCTGCTTTTCGTTTGCCGCTGGACGTCTTTTACGAGCGTGAAGCCCGTCATCCCCGTCAACGGTTTCTGGTCCAGCCTACCGGCGGTGGACAGGTCGAGACCCTGACCTGGGCCGACGTCGGCCATCAGGCTCGCTGCGCCGCGCACTGGCTGCGGGCCCGCGAACTGCCCCAAGGCAGCCACATCGCCCTGATCTCGAAAAACTGCGCGCACTGGATCATCGCCGACCTGGCGATCTGGATGGCCGGGCACGTTTCAGTGCCGCTGTACCCCAACCTCACCGCCGAATCCGTGGCGCAAGTGCTCGAACACTCAGAAGCGGCGCTGGCGTTCATTGGCAAACTCGATGACTGGTCGGGCATGTCTCGCGGGGTCAGTGCCGATCTGCCGACCATCAGCCTGCCCTTGCATCCGCCCGGGACCTTCGATTTCAGCTGGGCCGACTTGCAACGAAGCTCACCGATCCAGGACGACCCGAAACCCGCTGCCGATCAATTGGCGACCATCATTTACACCTCCGGCACCACCGGGTTGCCCAAAGGCGTGATGCACAGCTTCGGCACACTAGGGTTTGCCACCACCCGCGGCACCCAGTTGTTTGGCCTCAACGAGTCGGACCGACTGCTGTCTTACCTGCCGCTGTGCCACGTCGCCGAGCGAATGTTCGTCGAGCTGGCGTCAATCTATACCGGGCAAACCGTGTTCTTTGCCGAAAGCCTCGACACCTTCCTCACGGATTTGCAGCGCGCCCGGCCGACTGCGTTGTTTGGTGTGCCGCGAATCTGGACCAAATTCCAGATGGGCGTGTACAGCAAGATCCCGGCGAAACGCCTCGATTTTCTGCTCGGCCTGCCCTTCATCGGCAAGCGGGTAGGGCACAAAGTGCTCGCCGGGTTGGGGCTGGATGCATTGCGCGTAGCGTTGTCCGGCGCCGCGCCGGTGCCGCAGACCTTGTTGCTGTGGTACCGCAAGCTGGGGCTGGATGTGCTGGAGGTCTACGGCATGACCGAGAGCTGCGGTTATTCCCACATCGGCCGACCCGGCGAGAACAAACCCGGCTGGATCGGCAAGCCTTGTCCGGAAGTTGAAGTGCGGATCGCCGACTCCGGCGAAGTCATGGTGCGTAGCGGGGCGACCATGCTTGGTTATTTCAAGGACCCTGTGAAAACTGCAGAAACCATCACCGAAGACGGCTTCCTGCGCACCGGTGACAAGGGCGAGCAAGATGCTGAAGGCAACCTGCGCCTGACCGGGCGGCTAAAGGAAATCTTCAAGACCAGCAAGGGCAAATACGTCGCCCCGGCCCCGATCGAAAACCGGCTGGCGGTGCATTCGCGGATCGAACAAGTGTGCGTGGTCGGCGATGGCTTGAGTGCGCCGCTGGGATTGTGCGTGCTGTCGGCGGTCGGTCAGCAGGACGCCGGAGGAACGGCGCGGGCGGGCCTGCATTCCAGCCTGGAAAAACTGCTGGAGGAGGTCAATGGTGTGCTCGACAAACACGAACGCTTGCGTCGCCTGGTGGTGGTCAAGGACAGTTGGGCGGTGGAAAACGGCTTCCTGACGCCGACCCTGAAGATCAAGCGCAACGTGATCGAAGCGGCGTACGGTGACCGGTTTGAAGAATGGAGCGAGCGCAGCGAGGCGGTGCTGTGGCAGGATTGAGCCACGAATAAAACCAACAAAGGAAAGCAACGATGAGTCTGTGGCGTACCACTCCCAACGTCGAGCAGTTGAACGCAATCCAGAAAAACACCATCGGCGAAGTGCTGGATATTCGCTTCGAAGCCTTTGATGAAGAGTCCCTGACCGCGAGCATGGTCATCGACCACCGCACGCACCAGCCATACGGTCTGTTGCACGGCGGCGCCTCGGTGGTGCTGGCCGAGACGGTCGGTTCCATGGCCAGTTACCTGTGCATCGATGCCAGCAAGTTCTATTGCGTGGGCCTGGAAATCAACGCCAACCACTTGCGCGGACTGCGCAGCGGTCGGGTGACGGCGGTGGCCAAGCCGATTCACATTGGCCGCACGACCCATGTCTGGGATATCCGTTTGACCAGCGATGAAGGCAAGGCCAGTTGCGTGTCGCGGTTGACCATGGCGGTGGTGCCGTTGGGTGAGAATCCACCGGGTCGCTGACCGTCGAGTGACCGACATTTTCCGGCCCGATGATTACCTGTGGCGAGGGAGCTTGCTCCCGCTGGGCTGCGAAGCAGCCCCGGTGCACCCCAATCTCCAGTCCCACGGCGTTCACCGTATTTACGACTGCTGCGCAGCCGAACGCGAGCAAGCTCGCTCGCCACAAGGTTTTCCGATTTCTGAATGGCCCATTCCCCTGACCGGACTGTCATCATTCCTGGCACTTACAGTCATTGCCGCAGCCTCGCGTCTTACGGACAATCAACGCTTGTTCTAGCTCATGGATCGACCGGTATGTCGCAACAGATATTTTTCGCCCACGCCAACGGCTTTCCTTCGGGCACCTATGGCAAGTTGTTCGCGGCGCTGGCGCCCGAGTATCAGGTGACGCATCTGGAACAGCACGCCCACGATCCGCGTTTCCCGGCGGACGACAATTGGCGCAACCTGGTGGATGAGCTGATCCATCACCTCAAGCAGCAACCGGAACCGGTCTGGGGTGTCGGCCATTCCTTCGGTGGCGTGCTGCACCTGCACGCGGCATTGCGTTGCCCTGAACTGTATCGCGGCGTGGTAATGCTCGATTCACCGGTGCTGACCCGCACCGATCAATGGGTGATCCGTGCTGCCAAGCGTTTCGGTTTCATCGACCGCCTGACCCCGGCCGGCCGTACGCTGGGACGACGGGAAGAGTTCGCCGACCTGGAAGCGGCGCGACTCTATTTCGCGGGTAAAACCCTGTTCCGCAGCTTCGATCCCGAATGCTTCGACGCTTACCTGCAACACGGTTTGCAAAAAGTCGGCAACAAGCTGCGCCTGCGCTTCGACCCGGCCACGGAAATCAGCATTTACCGTGGCGTCCCGCACACCAGTCCAGGCCGCGCACGGCAGTTGAAAGTGCCGCTGGCGGTGGTGCGCGGGCACAAGAGCCGGGTGGTGATGCGTCACCACACCAGCTCCGTGGGGCGCATGCCATTGGGTGAATCCCTGACGATGCCCGGTGGCCACATGTTTCCCCTCGAACGTCCGCAAGACACCGCCACGCTGCTGAAAAACCTGTTCAGCCGCTGGGAAAGTCGTAACAAGCAGGACTGCGCATGAGCCACGTTGTCGAAGAAGTTCGCCTGAGTCTTCCGCACATCGAGCTGGCAGCGCACCTGTTCGGCCCTGAAGACGGCCTGCCGGTGATCGCCTTGCACGGCTGGCTGGACAACGCCAACAGCTTCGCCCGGCTGGCGCCGAAGCTTAAAGGCCTGCGCATCATTGCCCTGGACATGGCCGGTCACGGTCACTCCGGTCATCGCCCGACCGGCGCCGGTTACGCGATGTGGGACTACGCCCACGATGTGCTGCAAGTCGCCGAACAGCTGGGCCTGAAGCGTTTTGCATTAATGGGACACTCCATGGGCGCGATCGCCTCGTTGATCATCGCCGGATCGATGCCCGAGCGCGTCACGCATCTGGCGTTGATCGACGGCATCATTCCTCCTACGGACAAGGGCGAAAATGCCGCCGAACGCATGGGCATGGCCCTGCAAGCGCAGCTGGATTTACGGGAAAAACGCAAACCGGTCTACAGCACCCTGGACCGTGCCATCGAGGCGCGAATGAAAGGACTGGTGGCGGTCAGTCGTGAAGCCGCCGAGCTTTTGGCCCAACGGGGTTTGATGCCGGTGCCGGGCGGGTACACCTGGCGCACCGACAACCGCCTCACGCTGCCGTCGCCACTGCGTCTTACCACCGAACAGGCGATGGCCTTCGTCCAGCGAGTCAGTTGTCCTGCGTTGCTGGTGGTCGCTGCCGACGGCATGCTCGCCAAACATCCCGAACTGCTGGAGCGTCTACCCTTTAGCCGTGAACAGCTGCCCGGCGGCCATCATTTGCACCTGAATGACGAACCCGGCGCCGACCTTGTCGCAGACTGTTTCAATAGGTTCTTCGCCGTTCCTTGACTTGCGCCGGGCAACTGTCGAGGCTGGGCGGGTTGAAATGGGAGACAACCATGATAGATCTCTACACCGCTGCGACCCCGAATGGCCACAAGGTCTCTATCGTGCTCGAGGAACTCGGCCTGCCCTACACGGTGCACGCCTTGAGTTTCGACAAAAAGGAACAGAAGTCACCGGACTTCCTCAAGATCAATCCCAATGGCCGGATTCCGGCCATTGTCGACCGCGCCAACGGCGATTTCGCCGTGTTCGAATCCGGCGCCATCCTGATTTACCTCGCTGAACTGAGCGGCAAACTGCTGCCGAAAGACCCCAAGGGGCGTTCAGTGGTCCTGCAATGGCTGATGTTCCAGATGGGTGGGATCGGGCCGATGCAGGGCCAGGCCAACGTGTTTTTCCGCTACTTCCCGGAAAAACTTCAGGGCGCGATCGACCGTTACCAGCATGAAACCCGGCGCCTGTATGAAGTGCTCGATACGCGCCTGCAAGCAGTCGAGTTTCTGGCGGGCGAGTACAGCATTGCCGACATCGCCACCTATCCGTGGGTGCGTGGCCACGAGTGGTCCGGTGTCGAGGTTGAAGGTTTGCCGGCCTTGCAGCGCTGGATGGCGACCATGGAAGCACGCCCGGCGGTCCAGCGCGGTTTGCTGGTGCCCGAGCGCATCGATGATGCCAGTGTCGTCAAGGGTGCCCAGGCCATGCTGATCCGATGAGTCTATCCATGCGTTCATTCAGTGTGCTGGCGCTGTGTTGTTTCAGTCCCTTGTTGTTTGCCGCCGATGTCCCGGGCAGTCAGGACTTGCTGATCGTGCCGCGTATGGCCGATGCACAGATCGTCGACTATCGCCCGGGCGTTGAGCTTGAGCGGATTTATCCGCTGGGTTCGATCCGCAAGATCAGCGGCCAGTTGCGCTTCGATGGTCAGGTCAGCGCCCGGGGAACCGCGACCTCGGTGACCTACGAGTTGCCGCCGGAGCATTCTTCAACCGACGCCTTCACCGCCGCCCGTGAAGCCTTGCAGAAGCAGGGCGCCGAACTGCTGTTCTGGTGCCAGGCGCGCGATTGCGGTGAAAGTAGCCTGTGGGCCAATGATGTCTTCACCAATGCCAAGCTCTACGGCGCCGATGATCAGCAGGCGTATTTGCTGCTGCGACTGGCGGCGCCACAGGACAACACGCTCGTTGCGCTTTACAGCATCACTCGCGGTAATCGCAAAGCCTACCTGCACGTCGAACAGTTCGACGCTGCTGCCCCGCTAGGCGATTTGCTACCAACCTCGGCAACGTTGCTGCGAGAGCTTAAAAGCACCGGTGAACTCGATTTCCCGAAGCTGAGCGCTGATCCTGATGACACCTGGCTGCGCTTGATTTCTCGCGGCTTGAACCTCGACACCACCTTGCGGGTCAGTGTTTCCGGAGCCAAGGCAGAAGCCTGGCGTCAGGCGCTGATCGGGCAGGGCGTGCGGGCGGCGCGAATGGAAGCCGGCAACGTCGAAGGCTCTGGCCTGCACATCGAACTGTTGCGATAAGCTTCATCAGGCGAACGCGCCGGGCGCGTTCGCCTATTCTTTTCTGACTGACTTCTTCGAGACTCTACATGCCCAATAACGATCGGCTGTTGGTGCAGATCCTGCTCCTGGTGCTGTTTGGCGCGAGCTTCTGGGTGATGGCGCCGTTCTGGTCGGCGCTGTTCTGGGGCGCGGTGCTGGCGTTCGCCAGTTGGCCGTTGATGCGGTTGTTGACCCGCTGGCTCAATGGTCGCGAATCCCTGGCTGCGCTGGTACTGACACTGGGTTGGATGTTGCTGGTGGCAGTGCCGCTGGTGTGGCTCGGGTTCAACCTGGCGGACCATGTGCGTGATGCCACGGCGTTCATCAAGGATGTACAGATGGACGGCTTGCCGGAAGCACCGACCTGGCTGGGTGGTGTGCCTCTGGTGGGCGAGCGGCTGGTGGTGATCTGGAACAGCATCGATCAGCAAGGCGCGGCGATGATGGTGGCGATCAAACCTTATCTGGGCCAGGTAGGCAACTGGTTGCTGGCACGCAGCGCGCAGATCGGCGGCGGCATTCTCGAGCTGACATTGAGCATTGTCTTCGTGTTCTTTTTCTACCGCGACGGGCCTCGGTTGGCGACGTTTGTCCATGGCTTGCTGGAACGGCTGATCGGTGATCGTGCCGGGTATTACATCGAGCTCGTGGCCGGGACCGTGCAGCGGGTGGTGAACGGGGTGATCGGCACGGCAGCGGCGCAGGCGGTTCTGGCATTGATCGGGTTTTTGATTGCCGGAGTGCCCGGGGCGCTGGTGCTTGGCATCGTGACGTTCATGCTCAGCCTGATTCCGATGGGGCCACCGTTGGTGTGGATTCCGGCCACCGCGTGGCTGGCCTGGAAAGGCGAGTACGGGATGGCGGTGTTCCTCGGGTGCTGGGGCACGTTCATCATCAGCGGCGTCGACAACGTGCTGAAGCCGTACCTGATCAGCCGGGGCGGGAATTTGCCGTTGGTGATCGTATTGCTGGGCGTGTTTGGCGGGTTGATTGCGTTTGGGTTTATCGGGTTGTTTATTGGGCCGACGTTGCTGGCGGTTGCGTACAGTCTGTTGACTGACTGGAGCAAGAGTCATGCGCGGGTAGATGATCGCCGGCCGTAAGGTTTTTATTGCGGCCTAGGGCCTCATCGCGAGCAGGCTCGCTCCCACAGGGTTCGGTGGTGTTCACACATTCTGTGTTTCACCTCGGTCCCATGTGGGAGCGAGCCTGCTCGCGATGCTTTTGACTTAAGTCGCTACGTTCAGGTATTTACCTACCGTCGCCACATTATCCAGCGAATACTGCTTACTCAGATTGGCGATCATTTTGTTCAGCGCTTCATTGACGTTGAACTCTTCACTGGTTTTCTCACGCCCTGCTTGCAATGCCGCTTTCAGTTCATCGCTGCTGACCCCGCCGCTGCTGTCACTGTCCAGCACTTTTAGCAGCGCGGCGCTGGTGTCAGTGCTGGTCGATGAAGTGCTGTTGCTGGCCTGCAACGCGCTGCTCAATTCGGTGGCGGTCACGCTGCCATCGCTGTCCGTATCAAGGTGGCTGAACAATGCTTCGCTGGACACCTGTTGTGGCGGCGGTGGCGGCGGGGTGAGGCTGGCAGCGAGTTCGTCCTTGCTGACGGTGCCGTCTTCGTTCTTGTCCAGGGCCGAGAAGATCTCTTCGCTGTCGGCACTGCTGCCGGCATTGCTCAGACCGTTGCTCAATTCGTCACTGCTGATGGCGCCGTCACCGTCGGCGTCCAGGGCGCTGATGAGCGCATCGGCCAGTTCAGTGTTCGGTGCCTGGTCATGCGGTGGTGGCGGCGGTGCCATTGCGGCCATTTCTTCGCTGCTCAGGCTGCCACTGTCGTCGCTGTCCAGGTCGCCAAAGTTCTTGCTCAGGCTGACCAGAAGACCATCGTCGGTTTTCTGCGACAAGGCACTTTCAAGCTCGTCCTGATCCACCGCACCGTCGCTGTTGCTGTCGAGTTTGGCGAACAGTTCTTTCTGGAATTGCTGGCTGCGGGCGTTGTTGGTTGTGGTGCTGCTGGTGCTGGTATAGCTCGTGTAGTTGCTGACGCTACCAATCATTGGGCTCACTCCCTGGAATGGAAAACCGGCGGGTGCACCGGCTTATGCAGCGTCAAGGGGCAAGGTGTCGTGGGTGTGTGGAGTTTGTACCGAGTGGTACACATGCGCAGGAATCAAAAACGCCGCAAACCCTGTGGGAGCGAGCCGGCTCGCGATAGCGGTGTGTCAGTCAACATCAATGGCGACTTATACACCGCTATCGCGAGCAGGCTCG
>NZ_JBOFQE010000090.1:0-53080 GCF_051660785.1 Pseudomonas sp. | reverse complement strand
AAACGGTTAATCGGGCATTTTTATGAGTGTTCACTCGGGGCCTCCAGGTACTTGGTTTGGTTCGCACCTCCAATTTCCCGGAAAAGCCCCGAGTGAACAACCTACAGAGAGATCACAGCTAGCCTGCTAGCGATGACGGTCTGACATTCACCGCCGCATCAAAACCCTGCCACTACCGTTCAAACAACTCCATCTGCTCAAACCCACCCCGCAAATCCTCCAGCCTGACCCCAACCCCCAACAACCGCACCGGCTTCCCGCCGCGATTGAACGCCTGGGTCAGCAACAGCTCATAACTCTGAAGATCCCGCCCTGCCCCGGCCTGCTCCAGCGTTGTCTGGGTAAAGTCATGGAATTTCACTTTGACGAACGGCTTGCCCGGCCGATAGCTGCTGTCGATCCGCGCCATGCGGCCAGCCAGGGTTTCCAGGAGCTCGGGTAATTTATCCAGGCAGCTCACCAGATCCGGCAGGTCCACGTCGTAAGTGTTTTCGACACTGATCGACTGCCGGCGGCTGTCGTTATGCACCAGACGCTCGTCAATCCCACGAGCCAGGCTCCAGAGTCGTTCGCCAAAACTGCCGAATTCACGTACCAGCGCCAACTTGTCCCACTCGCGCAGATGCGAACAATCGACGATGCCAAGTTTCCCCAGTTTGTCAGCGGTGACTTTGCCCACGCCGTGCAGCTTGCTCACGGGCAAACCGCTGACAAAGTCTTCTACTTGATCCGGCGTGATCACAAACAAACCGTTGGGCTTCTTCCAGTCACTGGCGATCTTGGCCAGAAACTTGTTCGGCGCGACGCCGGCCGAAACGGTGATGTGCAACTGATTGGAGACTCGGCGGCGAATGTCCTGGGCGATGCGCGTGGCGCTGCCCCCGAAATGGGCACAGTCCGACACGTCGAGGTAAGCCTCGTCGAGGGAAAGCGGCTCGATCAGGTCGGTGTAATCGCGAAAGATCGTGTGAATTTCCTTCGACGCTTCTCTATAGGCGTCCATGCGCGGCTTGACGATGGTCAGGTCCGGGCACAGCTTCAAGGCATGCCCGGAAGACATCGCCGAGCGCACGCCATAGGCCCGCGCTTCATAGTTGCAGGTGGCAATCACCCCGCGCCGATCCGCAGAACCGCCCACCGCAAGGGGTTTACCTGCCAGGCGCGGGTCGTCACGCATCTCGATGGCGGCGTAAAAGCAGTCACAATCGACGTGGATGATCTTTCGCTGGTTCATATAGAAGCGGTGTTCATGGTGAAGAAATGGTGTTTTGGCGTGTCGGATCGGCAGTATCTCACTGACACCTGTATATAGCACCAGTAGTCTGAATCTTCTTCCCCTCTCGTAGGAAAAGTACCCAATGAATTTAATTTCTCAATCGAAACGCGCCGTTCGATAGAGCTGCAAGCCTTGCCACACCTGCCTTGCAGACGATCTCCCTGCCCCACTTTCCACCTAAGCGATTGAACCGGAACAGGTTTTATCCGGATTCAAGGTTGACAGCCTCGCGATCCTCTGTAGAATGCCGACACACAGACGCGGGATGGAGCAGTCTGGTAGCTCGTCGGGCTCATAACCCGAAGGTCGTCGGTTCAAATCCGGCTCCCGCAACCAAACATCAAAAAAGGCTACTCGAAAGAGTGGCCTTTTTTGTGCGCGTCTGTTTTGTGCCGCTCTTTCCCCAAAAGGGAGAAATCGTTCTGATTCCGAAACTTAAGCCTACCCTGCGACCGTTCGCCGCTCATTCACGCTTATTCGACCCGGTTCAAGATTAACGGTTGACACTCAGGCGTATCTCTATAGAATGCCGCCACACAGACGCGGGATGGAGCAGTCTGGTAGCTCGTCGGGCTCATAACCCGAAGGTCGTCGGTTCAAATCCGGCTCCCGCAACCAAACATCAAAAAAGGCTACTCGAAAGAGTGGCCTTTTTTGTATCTGTTGAAAAAGTCCTTTCGCAACAATGACCTGTCACTGTGTACCGAAGCGTTCGGGATCACCCAGGCTGTGAGTTCAGACTATGCTGAATCGCAGACAGAACCCTCTACGTCCAATGACATGCCATCGCCGCCAACCGGTGAGAGGCGTTAATATTTGTGATTATTTTTTTCTACAGGGATTGGTAACTTGGCTGGATACCTCCATCCTGTCGCGCACAATCCAAGAGGTGATTGATGCGCGCCAACTCGTCTGATCCACAAGACACCGTCACAGCGACCCAACCGATCAAGGCCGAGCGTCTGCGCTTGCTGGATCTGGTCAGCAAGTACCGTCAACCCATCGGCCTGGCGGTCACTCTGCTGCTGTTCGCTATCGCGCTGATTGCCTGTCGTCACCTGCTCAGCGAACTCGATCTGTACGCTTTGCATGACTCGATCCTCGAAATACCGAAACCGGCATTGCTCGGCGCATTGGGCGCGACTGTGGTCGGCTTCATCATTCTGCTGGGGTACGAATGGTCGGCCAGCCGCTACGCGGGTGTGACACTGGCGCCGCGCATCCTGGCGCTGGGCGGCTTCACCGCATTTGCCATCGGCAACGCCATTGGTCTTTCGATGCTCTCGGGGGGCTCGGTCCGCTACCGTTTATATGCACGTCATGGCTTGGGGGCTTCAGAAGTCGCTCACATGACACTGTTCGCCAGCCTTTCACTTGGTTGCGCCCTGCCACCGCTGGCCGCCCTGGCGACCCTCAGCAACCTGCCTGCTGCCTCGGCGGCCCTGGGATTGTCCGAAGGGTTGCTGGGCGCCGTTGCCGCAGCCGTTTTGCTGCTCTTCAGCGTATTGGCCATCGGCATCTACCGCCGTCGCCTTCCGGAACAGCCTTCCAAGGACAACTTGCTCGTCAAGGTCGGGCGCCGCACCTTGCGCCTCCCCGGTCGCCGCCTGACCTTCCTGCAACTGATCATCACCGCCCTGGACGTGGCCGCCGCCGCGACCGTGCTCTATTTGTTGCTGCCGGAAGCGCCGCCCTTCGGCGCATTCCTGTTGGTGTACCTGCTGGCCCTGGCCGCTGGCGTGCTCAGCCATGTGCCCGGCGGTGTTGGCGTATTTGAAGCCATTCTCCTGGCCGCCTTCGCCGACACACTCGGCGCCGCTCCACTGGCCGCCGCGCTGCTGCTCTATCGCCTGATCTATGTCGTGCTGCCGCTGCTGGTGGCGTGTGTATTCCTGCTGATCAACGAAGGCCAGCGCCTGTTTCAGTCGCGCCAGTCCCTGCGAGCCGCTTCCGGTCTTGCGGCACCAATTCTGGCGGTGCTGGTGTTCCTGTCCGGCGTGGTGCTGCTGTTCTCCGGCGTGACCCCGGAAATCGACACCCGCCTGGAACACATCGGCTTTCTGATTCCCCATCGCCTGGTCGACGCGTCGCACTTCGGTGCCAGCCTGGTCGGCGTGCTGTGCCTGCTGCTGGCGCAAGGGCTGCGTCGTCGGCTGTCCGCCGCGTGGATGCTGACCACCATTCTATTGCTGGTCGGCGCCCTGCTCTCTCTGCTCAAGGGTTTTGACTGGGAAGAAGCCTGCCTGATGACCCTGACGGCGAGCCTGCTGGGAGTTTTCCGGCGCTCGTTCTATCGCCCGAGCCGCCTGACCGAACTGCCGTTCTCGCCGTTGTATCTGGTGTCCAGCCTATGCGTGCTCGGCGCGTCGATCTGGCTTCTGCTGTTTGCCTATCAAGACGTTCCGTACAGCCATCAACTCTGGTGGCAGTTCACCCTCGACGCCGATGCTCCGCGTGGCTTGCGCTCGCTGCTCGGCGCCGCCGTTCTGCTGGTGGTCGTCTCCCTGACCTGGCTGCTGCGCACCGCACGCCCGGTGATTCACTTGCCGACGCCTGATGAACTGGATCGCGCGGTAAAGATTCTCATGGCCTCCTCGCAACCGGACGGAGGCCTGGCCCTGACCGGTGACAAGGCGCTGCTGTTTCACCCCAACGACGAAGCGTTCCTGATGTACGCCCGCCGTGGCCGCAGCCTGGTGGCCTTGTACGACCCGATCGGCCCGACCCAGCAACGGGCGGAAATGATCTGGCAGTTCCGCGACCTCTGCGACATCCACCACGCCCGCCCCGTGTTCTATCAAGTGCGCGCCGAGAACCTGCCGTACTACATGGACATCGGCCTGACCGCGATCAAGCTCGGCGAAGAAGCCCGGGTCGATCTGCAGCGCTTTGATCTCGAAGCCAAGGGCAAAGAGATGAAAGACCTGCGCTACACCTGGAACCGCGGCACCCGCGATGGCCTGTCGCTGGAAATCCATGAGCCGGGCCATGCGCCGATGGATGAGCTCAAAGTCATTTCCGATGCCTGGCTGACCGGCAAGAACGTGCGCGAGAAAGGCTTCTCCCTCGGCCGATTCAGCGACGACTACATCAAGCATTTTCGCGTGGCGGTGATTCGTTTCGAAGGGCGCCCGGTGGCGTTTGCCAACCTGCTCGAGACTTACGGCCACGATCTGGCCAGCCTTGATCTCATGCGCGCGCACCCCGAGGCGCCGAAGCTGACCATGGAATTCATGATGGTCGGTCTGATTCAACATTATAAGAGTCACGGATACGCGCGTTTCAGCCTGGGCATGGTGCCGTTGTCGGGGTTGCAACCCCGGCGTGGCGCACCGCTGACCCAGCGTCTGGGCTCGATGGTTTTCCGCCGTGGTGAGCAGCTCTACAACTTCCAAGGCTTGCGCCGCTTCAAAGACAAGTTCCAGCCTGACTGGGAACCCCGTTATATGGCCGTACCTGCCGGACTCGATCCGCTGGTTGCCCTGGCCGACACTGCTGCCCTGATTGCGGGCGGCTTGACTGGATTGGTGAAACGCTGATGATTCAACGCTCCTTGCGGTATGTACTGGGCACGCTGGTCGTGCTGGCCCTGATTCTCGGCGGCGGTTACTGGTACCTGAAACGCCCGGCCCCCGAACCGACCCTCGAACAGCTGACCCCGGCCGATGGCGCGGCGATGACCCGCGTCATCCCCGGCAACACGCCACGCGCCCAGGTGCTGGTGGCGGTCAATGAAGACCAGAAACTCAGCGACAAACAATTGATGACCCTCAGCCGCACCGGCTCGGCGCAGATTGTCCAGGTGATCCTGCCCAAGGACTGCCTGCTGCAGAGCCGCGCCCTGCAATCGGGCTTGAGAGAGCTCAAAGGCCCGGCGACCCTGGTCAGCGGCATCGGCCCTGGCGCCGTGCTGGCGTGGCGCTGGTTGTCCGAGCAAAAGGACGACAAGGCTCAGGCCGTCTCGGTAGACCTGGCGCTGGAAAAACCCGGCTGCACCCACCTGCTGCCGAAAAGCGCGACTCACGGCCACTGGCTGGTGGCCTGGAACGACAACCCGGACGACACCAGCGCCGGCTTCGTGCGCGACCAGGCCAACGCCGAAACCAGCATCAGCGACTACGACATCAACCTGCCGCAAGTGCTGAACAACGAACTGCGCAAGATTCTTGTCGGTGGCGATAAAGCCGCCGGTGGCCTGCAAATCCCCGTGGTTGAAGTCCCGGCCGGCCAGGCCAAGGACACCGTGACCCTGTTCCTGTCGGGTGACGGCGGCTGGCGTGACCTGGATCGCGACGTCGCGGGCGAGATGGCGAAGATCGGCTACCCGGTGGTCGGCATCGACACCCTGCGCTACTACTGGCAGCACAAGAGCCCGGAGCAAAGCGCCCTGGACCTCGCCGAACTGATGCAACACTACCGGCAGAAATGGGGCACCAAGCGCTTCATCCTGACCGGTTACTCGTTCGGCGCCGACGTCCTGCCGGCGATCTACAACCGCCTGGAGCCCGCGGAGCAGCAACGCGTCGACGCAATCATCTTGCTGGCCTTCGCCCGCACTGGCAGCTTCGAAATCGAAGTCGAAGGCTGGCTCGGCAACGCCGGCAAAGAAGCCGCCACCGGCCCGGAAATGTCCAAGCTGCCACCGGAAAAAGTGGTGTGCATCTACGGCGAAGAAGAAGTCGACGAAAGCGGCTGCACCGACAAGAGCGCCGTGGGCGAAGCGATGAAACTGCCTGGCGGCCATCACTTCGACGAGAACTACCCGGCGCTGGCAAAGCGCTTGGTGGACATCATCGAGAAGCGTCAGGGCAAGGGTGAGACGGCTCAGGAGTGATCTGAACAGTCTACAGAAAGCCCCCTCTGCCATAAGGCTCCGGGGGCTTTTTTACATGTACAAACATCAAGCGCTACCAGCTAGCCGGACTTCATGTCGATGCTCTTTGCTCCCAAGACTAAAACTGAACATCTATCCACGTTACGTCATCTTCAACAGCGATAAAGTCGCTATCTGGTGCTGCCAGTAAGCTGCTTTGCTGCGCCTCCGTTAACTCCGCCCAGAAGCCATCGGTTACGAACACCAGTCGCTCACCAACGGCCAAGGGGTGAAAAACAAAGTCAGGGTCCGGGGCACGATTAGCCTTCAGGCATCGGGTGACCCAGTTTCGTGCCGGATCTTGCGCCAACTCACGATGCGAACGGTCGCGCTTCCAATTGGCCTTGCAGTGGGGCGGCGTAATCCACTCGATCGTGCCACCCGATGTCACGACGCCGCACGAACAGTCGCCCTCATACGCAAGCGTGAGCTTCCCATGAGCAACGAAACCGATCAGGTAACACATGGTCCCAGTCTGGTCCGCAAACAAAGTGGGGTGAAGCTCGGCCAGCACTGAACAAAGCAACTGCTCAACTTCTTCGTGCTCGGTGATATCGCCCCATCGATCCATGTGTTTCGGGTAGGCCGCTAAAACACCTTTTACGAAGCATTCAGCCAGTTGGCCACTGCCGGGCTTCGACGTACCATCCGTAATGACGCACAGCCCTCTGCCCCCGATGCAGAGAGCGCCAGCATAGTCATGATTGGCTTTCCTGGTCCGTCCTATCACCGATCTGGTGATGTATCTCATGCGTTGCTCAGGTCTTTCATGCGCATGTGAATAATTCGCCCTCTACCCGGATTGGCCTGCACCGAGCCCGAGCTTTCAATCACGTAGTCGATACCATTGAGCACCGTGAGTTCTCGAATTCCAGTCGTGATGAATTTCTTGAGCTCAGGCTCAGCTTGGCGAACTTCCTCTAAAAGCTCTGGACGACCATCAATCAAGATGAGGATATCTTCGACGTCTTTGTGGTAAGGGTCGCCCTCACCGCGACCACTAAAAGCCTCTAGTTTCGTCGCAAGAAAGTAGGTCGGTTTAAATATCTGGATGACGGTCCCACTGGGCAACGTAAATTTATCGGCCCTCGCCAGTCCCTCCACGAACCAACGGTTGGCATATCCGAGAACTGCGGGATCAGAAGGCATCACATCAACGACGACGTCGTTGAAACGGAAACGACAGTTGACTTCATCCTCACCGGTGATCTTGAAGTTCTTGGCCGCCAGCCGCTCTATGAGGTGTTGCCAGGCGCTAATGCCTGCAAGCTCGATCACCAAGTCAACATCATCGGTGAAACGAATGTCGTCCAGCACAGCAGTATCAGTAACCAGCATGGCGGTGGTGCAACCACCAACAAAAGCAACCTCAGTGAGAAACGCCGCCCCCAAACCTTCTGCAACAAATTCTATGAGCTCGTAGTTGTGATCAGCGTTTGACGACATGTTATTTCAGGCCCATCCCAGCTTTTAAAATGTTGATCGCCACGCCACACTCTCGCGGACCACCAAGACGGATCGCATCGGCCAGCGCAAGATAGTGATAAAGGGTTCTGTCTCTCTTCACCGCTTCCGGCACTGTCTTGTAGAGCGGCTCTATCGCCTGACCCCGCTCAGTTCCGAGTGCATCAGGCCAGACCGGAATCAACCCGCCAGCGCTCTTGATGCTTTTGGACAGCGCTGGCGCTGCGAAGCCTGTCGGAATACCGCGAACCATCGCGCCCGGCTTCACGGGGAAAAAGTATTTCAGAGCGTGCTCGGTAATTTTCAGCAGTTCTCGCCGATTAACTTTCGGGAGCCCGGTGTCGTAGTCATTGGTGAGCAATCCGGACTCACGACACCTGGCTATAGCGTTTGAAACCTCGCTTTTGCTTAGCCCAAGAGACGCAGATAACGCACGCAACGAGTAACCTTCACTCCAGCTCGCCAGCGGAGTAGAAGGCACAGGCTCCGACCACCCCTCCCATCCATCCTCGTCGCTCAACGGTGAGTCGAACTCCTGGCGGTGGAATACAGTTTCTTCACTATCAGCGGGGTAGGTGACTCGCGGCTGCCCCACTGGGCTCCCCGCGGTCATTCGCTTTATCTGCTGGGGCTTCAATAACTCCTCAACTGTGTTCGAATTCGACTCAGACTCCATCCTCCCAAAGAGATTTTCTTCCTGGGCGTGCAGGCTGACCATCTTGAACAAAAGCAAAATGTCTTGACTCTTCATGAAGCCAGGAACTCCAAGTGTCCACATTCCATAAAACGTGGACACTTGTCTCATTGGAAATATTGAACCGTCAAGACCTTTCGATATTTGCAACAACGCAAAAACTCCCGCGACTTATCAAATCCCTCACCGTGTTTAGTTTCGTTTAACTTAACGTGTCGCAATATCGGATGACGCCCGCAGACCTTGTAGGCAAACTCCGAATCTCGCGTTTGGGCACTTTGCCGCCTTGTTGCGTTTTTCTTCGACGGGATACTCTCCGGACGTCGCTGACCTTTCAGCGATCGGGCTTGGAAACCCGTCGGATACTGGCCGCAACAGCGCCCCTTCATGATTGCATGCGTATTTTGTAATCATGAGTTATGGCAGCTGTGCGTGGGACGCCCTCGGGCGTGCCGGTTTCCTAGTTCCCGGTTTCCAACCTGCGTACAGCTGTCACCCATTCGCTTGGAAACGAATGAGTCAGCTCCTCAACTAGGATTTTTTGACTATGACTAAAAATGATGCTTCCGCAATTTCAGAATTAAAAACCATAGGCTTCACCCCGCTCATCTACTGCCCGGATCAGGCGTTGTTCAACGTCCGCGCCGGTGTCCCCATCGTTCAAGCATTGTCCCAAGCATCCGATCTGCTGTTCCTCGCCAAATCATTTTCCGAGGATGCCGCCTACGCAAGAGACACCGACCGCCACGCGTGGGCTGCTCACTATCTGACTGCGATGGGTAAGGCGGTGATTGATGATGTGGTGAAGGTGCTGACGCCGCGACCAGCCCGGACAAAGACCGAATCAGAAGAAGACCTGCCCGAAAGCTAGTAACACCGCAGATCCCCTGTGGGAGCGAGCCTGCTCGCGATGGCGGACTGATATCCACCATTGTTGTCGACTGACAGACCGCTATCGCCAGCAGGCTAGCTCCCACAGGGGATAGTCAGTTGATTCAAGTCATCGGACACAAAAAAGCCCCCGCTGCTTTCATGGCAACGGGGGCTTTTTGATGGGGCTTACATCTCCACCTGAGTACCCAACTCAATCACCCGGTTCAACGGCAAATTAAAGAACCGCAAATTGCCATTGGCATTCTTCAACATGAAGGCGAACAGCGCCTCACGCCAGCGGGCCATGCCTTCAAGTTTGGAGGCGATCACCGTCTCGCGGCTGAGGAAGTAGGTGGTGCGCATCGGGCTGAAGTCGAGATCATCGAGATGACACAGCTTCAGCGCTTGCGGCACGTCCGGTTCGTCGACGAAGCCAAAGTGCAGGATCACGCGGAAGAACCCTTCTCCGTGGGATTCAACCTCGAAGCGCCGTGTTGGCGGCACTCGCGGGATGTCTTCGTAGACCACGGTCAGCAGCACCACTTGCTCATGCAGCACCTGGTTATGCAGCAGGTTGTGCAACAACGCGTGGGGCACGGCGTCCGGGCGCGCAGTCAGGAACACCGCGGTGCCCTGGACGCGATGCGGTGGTTGCACCGCGATACTGCTGATGAAAATCGGCAGCGGAAGCCCGCCCTCGTCCATGCGTTCCACCAGCAGCTGTTTGCCGCGCTTCCAGGTGGTCATCAGTACAAACAGCGCGATACCGGCGATCACCGGGAACGCCCCGCCCTGAATGATTTTCGGCACGTTGGCCGCGAAGTACAGACCGTCCACCAACAGGAAACCGAGCAACAGCGGGACGGCGAGGATCGGAGGCCATTTCCACAGCAGCAAGATCACCGCCGACACCAGGATGGTGGTCATCAGCATGGTTCCGGTCACTGCCACACCGTAGGCCGAGGCCAGGGCGCCGGAGGATTCGAAGCCGATCACCAGCAGAATCACGCCGACCATCAGCGACCAGTTCACCGCGCCGATGTAGATCTGGCCCTGTTCGGCGCTGGAGGTGTGCTGGATGTGCATGCGCGGGATGTAACCGAGCTGGATCGCCTGACGGGTCAGGGAGAACGCGCCGGAAATCACCGCTTGCGAAGCGATCACCGTGGCCAGGGTCGACAAACCGACCAACGGGATCAGTGCCCAGCTCGGCGCCAACAGATAGAACGGGTTGCGAGCGGCTTCCGGATCACCGAGCAGCAAGGCGCCCTGACCGAAATAGTTCAGCACCAGTGCCGGCAGCACAAGAATGAACCACGCGCGGGCAATCGGCTTGCGACCGAAGTGGCCCATGTCGGCGTACAGCGCTTCGGCACCGGTCAGTGCCAGCACCACCGCACCGAGAATCGCCACGCCCATGCCCGGGTGAACGATGAAGAAGCGCACGCCCCAGACCGGGTTCATCGCTTGCAACACTTCCGGGTGCTGCAGGATGCCGTAGACACCGAGCGCGCCCAGCACCACAAACCAGGTGACCATGATCGGCCCGAACAGGATGCCGATCCGCGCAGTACCGTGCCGCTGAATCAGAAACAGCGCCACCAGCACCACCAGCGACAACGGCACCACCCAATGGTCGATGCCATCGAATGCCAGTCCCAGGCCTTCAATCGCCGAGAGTACGGAAATCGCCGGGGTGATCATGCTGTCGCCGTAGAACAGCGCCGCGCCGATCAGCCCGCAGACCACCAGCAACCCTCGCAATTTGCGATGCCCCGCCGCCGCCCGACGCGCCAGTGCGGTCAAGGCCATGATCCCGCCTTCGCCCTGGTTGTCGGCGCGCAGCACGAACATCATGTATTTGATCGAGACGACCCAGATCAGCGACCAGAAGATCAACGCCAGGATGCCCAGCACGCCGTCATGGTTGACCGGTACGCCATAGCCGCCGGAAAACACTTCTTTAAGGGTGTACAGCGGGCTCGTGCCGATATCGCCATAAACCACCCCGACCGCTGCGACCAGCATGCCGATCGGCTTTGCCGCCGAATGCTCGGCACCCGCCGCCTGACTACTTGCCTGACCCATCCACCACTCCTACTACCCAGACCGGACTTCTTTGAAAGAAGCACTATGCTTTGCCACGCAGCATGCGCTGTTTTACATGACGTTACAGACGTTTTGTTGACTGTAAAAAATTGGTAAAGCGTAAAGGCGCGAAGCATAGCGCAGCACTCGTCGCATTTCCCTGCATAAAGCTGGTCAAGTGCGCCTCTCATCGCTAGAATTGCGCACTTTTTGATCAGAGGCACACCAAGTGCCCGTCAGCCGCCTTGCCGACTTCGGTATGAGGCGTCACAAATACCGAGGTTAGACATGTCCACCACTCCTGCGTCGGCCAATCCAAAGGTTGGCTTCGTATCCCTGGGTTGCCCCAAAGCACTGGTCGACTCCGAGCGCATCCTTACCCAGCTGCGCATGGAAGGTTATGACGTTGTGTCCACCTACCAGGACGCCGACGTCGTGGTGGTCAACACCTGCGGTTTCATCGACTCGGCCAAGGCTGAATCCCTGGAAGTGATTGGCGAAGCCATCAAGGAAAACGGCAAGGTCATCGTGACCGGCTGCATGGGCGTCGAAGAAGGCAACATCCGCAACGTGCACCCGAGCGTGCTGGCCGTGACCGGTCCGCAGCAGTACGAGCAAGTGGTCAACGCCGTGCACGACGCTGTGCCGCCGCGTCAGGATCACAACCCGCTGATCGACCTGGTGCCGCCGCAAGGCATCAAGCTGACCCCGCGCCACTACGCCTACCTGAAGATTTCCGAAGGCTGCAACCACAGCTGCAGCTTCTGCATCATCCCGTCGATGCGCGGCAAACTGGTCAGCCGTCCGGTCGGTGACGTGCTCGACGAAGCCCAGCGCCTGGTCAAGGCCGGCGTCAAAGAGCTGTTGGTGATCTCGCAAGACACCAGCGCCTATGGCGTCGACGTGAAATACCGCACCGGCTTCTGGAACGGCGCGCCGGTGAAAACCCGCATGACCGAACTCTGCGAAGCCCTGAGCACCCTCGGTGTCTGGGTCCGCTTGCACTACGTTTACCCGTACCCGCACGTCGACGAGCTGATCCCGCTGATGGCCGCCGGGAAAATCCTGCCGTACCTGGACATCCCGTTCCAGCACGCCAGCCCGAAAGTCCTGAAAGCGATGAAACGCCCGGCCTTCGAAGACAAGACTCTGGCGCGGATCAAGAACTGGCGCGAAATCTGCCCGGACCTGATCATCCGTTCGACCTTCATCGTCGGCTTCCCGGGCGAAACCGAAGAAGACTTCCAGTACCTGCTGAACTGGCTGACCGAAGCGCAACTCGACCGCGTCGGCTGCTTCCAGTACTCGCCAGTCGAAGGCGCACCGGCCAACCTGCTGGACGCGGCCATCGTGCCGGACGACGTCAAACAGGACCGTTGGGACCGCTTCATGGCGCACCAGCAGGCCATCAGCTCGGCGCGCCTGCAAATGCGCGTCGGCCGTGAAATCGAAGTGCTGGTCGATGAAGTCGACGAGCAAGGCGCCGTAGGCCGCTGCTTCTTCGATGCCCCGGAAATCGACGGCAACGTGTTCATCGACAACGGCAGCAACTTGAAGCCAGGCGACAAAGTCTGGTGCAAAGTGACCGACGCCGACGAATACGACCTGTGGGCTGAACAGATCTAAACGCAAAAAATACGAAAAGCCCTGCTCTCTTGACGAGATGCGGGGCTTTTTTACGTCTATCGTTTTGTGGGAGAAAGGACTCGCACATTCCACGGTAAAAGGGGCATCCGGCCATGCGCCAACATTCGGTCATCCACACGCCGAAACAGAGCGACTACGAAGAACTCACGCAGGTCTGGGAAGCTTCGGTGCGCGCCACCCACGACTTTCTGCCGGACAGCTACATTGAATTGCTGAAGAACCTGGTGCTGACCCGCTACCTCGACGCGGTGATGCTGATCTGCACCAAAGACTCGCGCCAGCGCATCACCGGGTTTGCCGGGGTGGCGGCGGGCAAGATCGAAATGCTCTTTATTGACCCGGCTCACCGGGGCCAGGGTTTGGGTAAGCAGTTGCTGCGTTATGCCATGGAACACCTGAACGCTGATGAGCTGGACGTCAACGAGCAGAACCCGCAGGCGCTGGGGTTTTACTTCAAGCAGGGGTTCGAGGTGATTGGCCGTTCGGAGGTCGATGGCATGGGGCAGCCGTATCCGTTGCTGCACATGCGCCTTCGTCAGGCGCATCAACTGACGCGAAATGGCTGACACAACATCGAACAATGTGGGAGCTGGCTTGCCTGCGATAGTATCAACTCGGTCCAACAGAAAGACCGCGTCGTCTGCATCGCTGGCAGGCCAGCTCCCACATTAAAAGCACCTGCGGCAAATGGAGCCGGGATTAACCGGCGCCACGCAGGTACAATGCCCACCCCTTTTTTGTTACGGCCCTGTCATGACTGACCCGATTCGTCTCTCCAAACGCCTCATCGAACTCGTCGGCTGTTCCCGTCGGGAGGCTGAGCTGTTCATCGAGGGCGGCTGGGTCACCGTGGACGGCGAGGTCATCGACGAGCCGCAATTCAAGGTCGACACCCAGAAAGTCGAGCTCGATCCAGAGGCCAAGGCCACTGCACCGGAGCCGGTGACCATCTTGCTGAACGTGCCCGTGGGCATGGACGCGGAAACGGCGATGGCGACCATCAGCGCCGAAACTCTGAGCGAAGAACACCGCTTCAGCAAACGTCCGCTCAAGGGCCACTTCCTGCGCCTGACCGCCAGTACCGATTTGCAGGCCAATGCCAGCGGTCTGCTGGTGTTCACCCAGGACTGGAAGATCTTGCGCAAGCTGACCGCTGACTCCGCCAAGATCGAGCAAGAGTATGTCGTCGAAGTCGAGGGCGACATGGTGGCTCACGGCCTCAACCGCCTGAACCACGGCCTCACCTACAAAGGCAAGGAACTGCCGCCGGTCAAGGCCAGCTGGCAGAACGAAAACCGCCTGCGTTTTGCGATGAAGAACCCGCAACCGGGCGTGATCGCCCTGTTTTGCCAGGCCGTCGGCCTGAAGGTCGTCGCCATCCGCCGCATCCGCATCGGCGGCGTGTCCATCGGCAAAGTGCCGTTGGGGCAATGGCGCTACCTGTCCGGCAAAGAGAAGTTCTAAGACTTTTCACGCCGCCACACATTTTGGCGCCGCTGTTTATGCGGCGCCCACTGCTGAATATCAGGATTGCACACCATGATTCATAACGACGTACTGCGCAGCGTGCGCTACATGCTCGACATCAGCGACAAGAAAGTCATCGAGATCATCAAGATCGGCGGCATGGACGTGTCCCTGGAAGACCTGCTGACCTGGCTCGACAAGAAAGAGGAAGACGAGGAAGGCTTCGTACGCTGCCCGGACGAAGTCATGGCGCATTTCCTCGACGGCCTGGTGATCTTCAAGCGCGGCAAGGACGAAAGCCGTCCGCCGCAGCCGATCGAAGTGCCGGTGACCAACAACATCATCCTGAAGAAACTGCGTGTGGCCTTCGAACTGAAAGAAGACGACATGCACGCGATCCTCAAGGCGTCCGAGTTCCCGGTGTCCAAGCCTGAGCTGAGCGCGCTGTTCCGCAAGTTCGGCCACACCAACTATCGCCCGTGCGGCGACCAGCTGCTGCGCAACTTCCTCAAGGGCCTGACCCTGCGCGTTCGCCCGCAGTAAGCACACATCACCTGTAGAAGCCGGCTTGCTGGCGATGGCGTTTTTGAATTCGCCATCGCCAGCAAGCCGGCTCCTACAGGGAGTGGCATCAGCCGAAGGCTCTATAGACCTTCATTCCTCGCAAAAATAGTGGCTCCGCTTCCGGCGGCTGGCGACTAGGGTGTATTGACCCTCAGCTCTCAGGATTCGCCATGCACCCGTACTTTTCCCTGCAAGGCCGCACCGCTCTGGTGACCGGCGGCACCCGTGGTATCGGCAAAATGATCGCCAAGGCTTACGTCGAGGCCGGCGCCACCGTGTACGTCTGCGCCCGGGATGCCGAAGCGTGTCAGCAAACGGCTGATGAGCTGAGCGCTTTCGGGACTTGCCACGGTGTAGCGGCCAACCTGGCCAATGAAGAAGGCGTGTTGCAACTGGCCACGCGACTGGGCGAACAGATTCCTCATCTGGACATTCTGGTGAACAACGCCGGCACCACCTGGGGCGCGCCGCTGGAAAGCTACCCGGTCAAGGGCTGGGAGAAGGTCATGCAGCTCAACGTGACCTCGGTGTTCAACTGCATCCAGCAGTTTTTGCCCCTGCTGCGAAAGGCCGGCTCAGAAGCCAGTCCGGCGCGAATCATCAATATCGGCTCGGTGGCGGGGATTTCTTCCTTTGGCGAACAGGCTTATGCCTACGGGCCGAGCAAGGCTGCCCTGCATCAACTGTCGCGAATTCTGGCGCGGGAGCTGGTGAGCCAGCACATCAACGTCAACGTGATTGCGCCGGGGCGTTTCCCGAGCAAGATGACCCAGCATATTGGTAATGATGAACAGGCGCTGGCCGAAGACACGGCGTTGATTCCGATGAAACGCTGGGGACGGGAGGAAGAGATGGCGGCGCTGGCGATCAGCCTGGCGAGTACGGCCGGGGCTTATATGACCGGGAATATTATTCCGTTGGATGGTGGGTTTAGTCTCTGAGATTCGCGGTGCGGCCATCGCGAGCAGGCTCACTCCCACAGGGGATTGCATTCCAAAATGTGGGAGTGAGCCTGCTCGCGATGACGGACTGACAGGCACCACCGATTCTGGGGCGGCCCGGGTTATCATGCCCACCCTCTTACCGCCTCGACCCCAAACCATGACCTACACCGTTTCCCCCATCGGCTTCGTGCGCTCCTGCTTCAAGGAGAAGTTCGCCATCCCGCGCCAACCGCAACTGGCCCCGGCCGCTCGTGGCGTGCTGGAACTGGTGGCGCCGTTCGATCAGGGTGATGCGGTGCAGGGACTGGAGCAGGTGAGCCACGTCTGGCTGTTGTTCCTGTTTCATCAGGCACTGGAAGAAAAGCCCCGCCTGAAAGTCCGCCCTCCTCGCCTGGGCGGCAACAAATCCATGGGCGTGTTCGCCACCCGCGCGACGCACCGGCCCAATGGCATCGGCCAATCGGTGGTGAAGCTGGACAAGGTTGAAGCCAATCGCCTGTGGATATCGGGAATCGACCTGCTCGACGGAACGCCGATTCTCGACATCAAACCCTACGTGCCTTACGCCGACGTCATCGACACGGCTTCCAATAGCATCGCCAGCGCCGCGCCGCAGCTGATTCCCGTGCAGTGGACGGACTCAGCGCTGCAACAGGCTCACGGCCATGCTCAGCGCCTTGACGAGCCGTTGGTGGCGTTGATCGAGCAATGCCTGGCACAAGACCCACGCCCGGCGTATCAAACTCCTACACCCGAACGGGAATATGGCGCGCAGTTCTGGGATGTGGATGTGCGCTGGCATTATCCCGAGGCGGGTGTGATCCGCGTCCTGGAAGTCATTCCCGCAAAAACCTGAACCCCAGAAACCACTGTGGGAGCGAGCCTGCACGCGATAGCGGTGTGTCAGTCGACAGTAATGCTGACTGGTACACCGCTATCGCGAGCAGGCTCGCTCCCACAGGGAAAGCATAGCCGCCAGGCGTTGTGCTTACTTCTCGACGAACGCTCGCTCGATCAGGTAGTCACCCGGCTCGCGCATCCGTGGCGACACTTTCAGGCCGAAGCTGTTCAACACTTCGCTGGTCTCGTCGAGCATGCTCGGGCTGCCGCAGAGCATGGCGCGGTCGTCCTGCGGGTTGATCGGTGGCAGACCGATGTCGCTGAACAGCTTGCCGCTGCGCATCAGGTCGGTCAGGCGACCTTCGTTCTCGAACGGCTCGCGGGTCACGGTCGGGTAGTAGATCAACTTGTCACGCAGCGCCTCGCCGAAGAACTCGTTCTGCGGCAGGTGCTCGGTGATGAACTCGCGGTAAGCGACTTCGTTGACGTAGCGTACGCCGTGGCACAGGATCACTTTTTCGAAACGCTCGTAGGTTTCCGGGTCCTGGATGACGCTCATGAACGGCGCCAGACCGGTACCGGTGCTGAGCAGGTACAAATGTTTGCCAGGCTTCAAGTCATCCAGCACCAGCGTGCCGGTAGGCTTTTTGCTGATGATGATCTCGTCGCCTTCCTTCAGATGCTGCAGCTGGGAAGTCAGCGGGCCATCAGGCACTTTGATGCTGAAGAACTCGAGATGCTCTTCCCAGTTCGGGCTGGCAATCGAGTAAGCGCGCATGAGCGGCCGGCCGTTGGGCTGTTGCAGGCCGATCATCACGAACTGACCGTTCTCGAAGCGCAGGCCCGGATCGCGGGTGCACTTGAAGCTGAACAGAGTGTCGTTCCAGTGATGAACACTGAGGACACGCTCGTGGTTCATGTTGCTCATGTACGTGGGACTCCTGGGAGATTTTGCCTGCGCCGCTGATGTGCGCAATTGCATCGCATTCTAATGGCAGCGACAATATCTGTTAAATGGATTATTAAGATAAGGGTTATCGGTTATATAGATATGCGATTTACTCTCCGTCAACTTCAAGTATTCGTCGCCGTCGCCCAGCAGGAAAGCGTATCCCGTGCTGCGGGTCTGCTCAACCTCTCGCAATCGGCGGCGAGCACCTCGATCACCGAGCTAGAGCGTCAGTGCAGCTGCCAGCTGTTCGACCGCGCCGGCAAACGGCTGAGCCTCAACGCCCTCGGCAAACAGTTATTGCCGCAAGCGGTGGCGCTGCTCGACCAGGCCAAGGAAATCGAAGACTTGCTCAACGGCAAGTCCGGTTTCGGCTCTCTGGCGGTCGGCGCGACCCTGACCATCGGCAATTACCTGGCCACCTTGCTGATCGGCAGCTTCATGCAGCGCCATCCGGAAAGCCAGGTGAAGCTGCACGTGCAGAACACGGCCAACATTGTGCAGCAAGTCGCGCACTATGAAATTGATCTGGGTCTGATCGAAGGCGACTGCAGTCATCCGGACATCGAAGTGCAGAGCTGGGTCGAGGATGAACTGGTGGTGTTCTGCGCACCTCAGCATCCACTGGCCAAGCGTGGCAGCGCGACCATGGAAGAATTGACCCATGAGGCCTGGATTCTGCGGGAGCAAGGCTCTGGCACGCGGCTGACTTTTGACCAGGCCATGCGTCATCATCGCAGCGCATTGAATATCCGTCTGGAACTGGAACACACCGAAGCGATCAAGCGCGCGGTGGAGTCAGGCCTGGGCATTGGCTGTATTTCGCGGCTGGCGCTGCGTGATGCGTTCCGTCGGGGCAGCCTGGTGCCGTTGGAAACACCAGACCTGGACCTGGCGCGCCAGTTCTATTTCATCTGGCACAAACAGAAATATCAGACGTCAGCCATGCGCGAATTCCTCGACCTGTGCCGCGCTTTCACCGCCGGGGTTCAGCGCAGCGACGAGATCGTACTGCCCACCATTGCTTAAAGCAGAATGATTGCCCACACCAGACCGATCATGGTCAGCGCTACCAGCTGCGCGGCGCTGCCCATGTCCTTGGCGTTTTTGGAAAGCGGGTGTAACTCAAGGGAAATGCGGTCGATGGCCGCTTCCACCGCCGAATTCAACAACTCGACGATCAACGCCAACAGGCAGACCGCGATCAGCAACGCCTGCTCGACACGGCTGACGTTCAGAAAGAACGAAAGCGGGATCAGGATGACGTTGAGCAACACCAGTTGCCGAAAAGCCGCTTCGCCGGTAAAGGCTGCACGCAGACCGTCCAATGAGTAGCCGGAAGCGTTGAGGATGCGTTTGAGGCCGGTTTGGCCTTTGAATGGAGACATAGAGTAGGCAACTGACCAAAAAGGAGTGGGAAAGCTAGATCAACCAAAGTCAAAAAAGCGTGAACAGGCCAACTCTTAGTGGCTCGAAATTGACTCAAGTTGTTGCAAGAGCAACGCAGCCTGGGTGCGCGTGCGCACATTCAGCTTACGGAATATAGCCGTGACATGGGCCTTGATGGTTGCTTCGGAAACGCTCAGCTCGTAAGCGATCTGCTTATTCAGCAACCCTTCGCAGACCATGGTCAACACCCGAAACTGCTGAGGTGTGAGGCTGGCAAGGCCTTCACTGGCCGCCTTGGCTTCAGCGGAAACGCTCACGGCTTCGAACGCCTGGGGCGGCCAGAACACATCGCCATCGAGCACTGCACGGACGGCTTTCTGGATGACACTCAGGTCACTGGACTTGGGAATGAAGCCGCTGGCCCCGAACTCACGGGACTTCACCATGATCGAGGCTTCTTCCTGGGCCGACACCATGACCACCGGAATCTGCGGGTACTGACCGCGCAGCAGGACCAGACCTGAAAAACCGTAGGCCCCGGGCATGTTGAGGTCCAGCAGCACCAGATCCCAGTCGGCCTTTTCGTCCAGTCGGATTTCCAGCTCGGCAATGCTCGCCACTTCCACCAGACGGACATCCGGGCCAAGTCCCAGGGTCAACGCTTGATGCAGGGCGCTACGAAAAAGAGGGTGGTCATCGGCAATCAGGATTTCGTATGTGGCCATTTTTCAAATGATCCTGTTTTTCAAACAACTCAAGGCACAGCCACGGAGCTGCACCAACAGGGCGCGTTCAACGCCAATCACGTGGCTATCCACGTAAAGAATGCGACGTATCAAACTGCGGCCGCGCCCTAATCGGCGCCAAGCATGCCCAGCGAAACCGGGGTGGTCAAGGTGCCTGACCGGTACAGATCTTTGCAGTATGGGCGACAATCAGCAGTTGACCGGGGCCGTGTTCTGCACAAAAGGCATCAGTTCGGTGTGGGCCGGCGTTGCAACGTTCATGTCCAGCTGATGTTTCGCATCCAGGTAATGCTGGCTGAAAACGTCGAAGTACGCGTCAAGCGCCGATGCAGCCTCGGTATCGCCCGCAAGATCGAGGCACAGTGCTGCCACTTCGGCTGTGCACAAGTGCTCGCTGCGGGTCGACCTGCGCAACCGGTACCGCGAGAGTTTCTCGGGAAGCAGGCTCAGGATCGGCAGCCGATCAAAGTAGGGGCTTTTGCGGAAAATCTTCCGGGCTTCGGTCCAGGTCGCGTCGAGCAGAATGAACAGTGGTCGCTTGGTGCTATCGGCTTCGACGGTGTTCGTCACGCGCTCAGGCTCAACGTATTCACCTGGAAAGACTAGATACGGTTGCCATTGCGGATCGGCCAGCAACGCCAGCAACTGCGGATCAGTTTCCGTGCGTGACCAGATAAAGGCGTGGTTGTCGCGCACCACGTCGGCGATCAGCCAACCGGTATTGCTCGGTTTGAACACTTCTTTATTGGTCATGATCAGGCACACGCCCGAGCGGGCCTCGACCTGCGGGCGCCAGGCGCACAGGCAGTGGCTCTCGATCACGCGGCAGGCACGGCAACGCGGCGCTCTCCAGCCACGTGCCTGAATCGGCTTGATGCCCTCCTCCTCCCGCTGGTCGCGCAAGCGGGCAACGGCGTTTGCAGCAAAGGGTGGGGTTACTGGGCTCATCGCAGGCAGCACCGGAGGGGACAGAAAATCGACACGTAAAACACTCGACAGGGCACAAAGACGCGGCAGTTTATCAGAGCAGCCGGCGCAAGCCTGTACCGTCCAGGCCTCGTCCCCTATAATTCGCCGCCACTGAACGCACAGTCATGTGACAGGTCGAACCACCAGTCACTGAACCAGGAGAGTTTCATGCTGCGCCTTATCGTTCCCACCGCTGCCATTTTGCTGGCGTCGTCCTTCAGCGCTCAGGCCGCGTCCTTGAGTGAGCAGAATCTCAACAGAGAACTGCGAAACGTCGCCACACAAAGCAGTGTCGGTACTCCACGGGCGATCAACGAAGACATTCTTGATCAGGGCTACACCGTCGAAGGCAACACGCTGATCAATCATCTGAGCGTACAGAGCAGCCACGCCAACAAGATGCGTGCCGACCCCAAAGCCGTGTATTTCCAGTTGGGCGCCTCTGTGTGCAACAACCCATCGTTCCGCAAACTGATGGCCAAGGGCGCGGTCATGCGTTACGACTTCACTGAAGTGAAGACCAATCGCTCGGTCGGTTCCGCCAGCTATCAGGAATCGGATTGCCCGAAAGCGGGCCCGGCCAAGAAGAAGTAATCATCGGGAATTGGCGCGCCGCTGTTCATCCTCGGCGCGCAGTTCTGCCAACAACGCCTGCAAATAACGCGAACGTCGCTCTGCACCCTCCAGACGCCGGCAGCACTCCTCTTCGAGACTCAAATGATTGGTCTCGGCGGATGACTTGAGTAATCGATACAGTTGCGTATCGATTTCCAGAATGACTCTGGCCATGGCTTAAAGCCTCCCTGCGCCTCGCCCTGTGTGAGCGAAAAATCCTTGAACCGCTTGTACCGTGCGCCCTGCCTTTGACGCAAAGTTGTCGTGTCACGCCTGTAACTTAGTAAATCAGAGCGCTGGGCGTGCGGGTTGCGTTCAGACGAACGGTGAATTCACCTTGCAAATCGTCAATAAGCGGTTGCCAGGAAAGACTTTACGGCGCAATGATCAAGTCAGCGAGAATCTCTGCAAGGGTCTAGATTCAGAGTATTCACGATCACTTTTCTGGGCAGGAAAGGGGCTGCCCGTCGCGTGTCTTGTTGTGCGAACGTTTCTTTCATCCAAGGGAAAAACAGAGCCTGTATGGACGACTCGATGACAACCGGGTCGGTGGATCGCCCAGGCATGGGCTTGGGCAGACAGCGACACATGAGGTGTCGCGGCGCTGGCGACTGCATTGTCGGTGCCAAGGGTTCTGTGCAGAAGGAGAAGTTGAATGCCTTACCAACCGAATGACCTCCTGAGCCGTCATTTCGAAGAAAGCGGCCACGACCTCGTCAGCAAGGTCGAAGAGCAACTCAACCTGGTTTCACCCAACAGCCCCAACATCCCGATTTACCGCGACATGATCCTGACCGTGCTGCGCATGGCACAGGAAGATCACAACCGCTGGAATGCCAAGATCACCCTTCAAGCCCTGCGCGAACTGGAGCATGCCTTCCGCGTGCTCGAACAGTTCAGGGGGCGACGCAAGGTCACTGTTTTTGGTTCGGCGCGCACACCGATCGAACATCCGCTGTATGGCCTGGCCCGTGAACTCGGCGCCGCGCTGGCACGCTCGGACTTGATGGTCATCACCGGCGCCGGTGGCGGCATCATGGCGGCGGCCCATGAAGGTGCCGGCCTGGAACACAGTCTGGGGTTCAATATCACCCTGCCCTTCGAGCAGCACGCCAACCCCACCGTCCAGGGCTCCGCCAACCTGCTGCCCTTCCATTTCTTCTTTACCCGCAAGCTGTTCTTCGTCAAAGAGGCCGATGCGCTGGTCCTCTGTCCCGGTGGTTTCGGCACCCTGGATGAAGCACTCGAAGTGTTGACGTTGATTCAGACCGGCAAAAGCCCATTGGTACCGGTGGTGCTGCTGGATGCGCCGGGTGGCACGTTCTGGCAGGGCGCGCTGGACTTCATTCACCACCAACTGGAGGAAAACCGCTACATCCTGCCGACCGACATGAAGCTGGTGAGCCTGGTCTACAGCGCCGAAGAAGCGGTAGAGCAGATCAATCAGTTCTATGGCAACTTCCACTCCAGTCGCTGGCTCAAGCATCAGTTCGTGATCCGCATGAACCACAAACTCAGCGATCAGGCGCTCGAAGACATGCAGGAAGCGTTTGCCGACCTGTGCCTGAGCGATCACTTTCATCAGCATGCCTACAGCGGCGAGGAGCACGATGACGCGCAGTTCAGTCATCTGGCGCGACTGGCCTTCAACTTCAATGCCAGGGATCATGGCCGTCTGCGGGAACTGGTGGACTACATCAACTTGCCGGAAAACTGGGCCGATACCAAACCCCAGGCGCAACAGCGCACGCGAGAGCCGTCCAAGGTGACGTGAGGCAAAATCGAGGCAAAAAAAAACGGCCCGCTATCGAAATAACGGGCCGTTTTTTATTAATCATCCATTCCCCGACCGCTGAACAAGCGGCCGATCATTTCCATGGAATATCCCCGATAACTCAGGAACCGTCCTTGCTTGGCGCGTTCCCGGACGTCTATCGGCAGGTGCCCGGCAAATTTACGCCGCCAGGTCTCTTCCAGGTGCTCCTGCCAGTTGATACCGCTCTCGCGCAAGGCGAGTTCGATGTCGTTACGTTGCAGGCCGCGCTGGCTCAGTTCTTCGCGAATACGCAAAGGGCCGTAACCGGAGCGAGCACGGTAGGAAACGAAGCTTTCGAGGTAACGGGATTCGGACAGCAGTCCCTCGTCCGTCAAGCGGTCGAGTGCTGTGTCGATCATTTCAGGGAGGGCGCCGCGCTGACGCAGTTTACGCGTCAGCTCGACTCGACCGTGCTCGCGTCGTGCGAGCAGGTCCATGGCGGTTCGCCGCACCGCGACGAGTGTATCGAGTACGGCGGTCATCGGATCAATCAGATATCAGCGTCAGCCAGGTCATCAGCCGTCTCTTTGACTGGCGATGCTTTGACGTCCGGCGCCGGGGTCAGCAACTTGTCACGCAGTTGCTTCTCGAGCTTGGCGGCGATTTCCGGATTGTCTGCCAGGAACTTGGCCGAGTTAGCCTTGCCCTGACCGATCTTGGTGCCTTCATAGGCATACCACGCGCCAGACTTCTCAACGAAACCGTGCAGAACACCCAGGTCGATCATCTCGCCATTGAGGTAGATGCCCTTGCCGTAAAGAATCTGGAACTCAGCCTGACGGAACGGCGAAGCCACTTTGTTCTTGACGACTTTGACGCGGGTTTCGCTACCGACGACTTCATCACCTTCTTTCACCGCGCCAGTACGACGGATGTCCAGACGAACCGAAGCGTAGAACTTCAGCGCATTACCACCGGTGGTGGTTTCCGGGCTGCCGAACATCACGCCGATTTTCATGCGGATCTGGTTGATGAAGATCACCAGGCAGTTGGCGTTCTTGATGTTACCGGTGATTTTACGCAGTGCCTGGGACATCAGACGGGCTTGCAGGCCCACGTGCATGTCACCCATTTCGCCTTCGATTTCAGCCTTCGGAACCAGCGCGGCCACGGAGTCGACGATGATCACGTCAACCGCGTTGGAACGCACCAGCATGTCGGTGATTTCCAGGGCTTGCTCGCCGGTGTCCGGCTGGGAAACCAGCAGGTCGTCGACGTTGACGCCCAGTTTGCCGGCGTATTCAGGGTCGAGGGCGTGTTCGGCGTCGACGAATGCGCAGGTCGCGCCGGCTTTTTGAGCCTGGGCGATCACCGACAGTGTCAGCGTGGTTTTACCGGAGGATTCAGGACCGTAGATTTCAACGATACGGCCTTTTGGCAGACCGCCAATGCCGAGCGCGATGTCCAGACCCAGAGAGCCAGTGGAGATAGCCGGGATCGCCTGACGGTCCTGATCGCCCATACGCATTACGGCACCCTTGCCGAATTGACGTTCGATCTGACCCAGGGCCGCAGCCAAGGCTTTCTTCTTGTTGTCGTCCATTAAAGTCCTCACGTAATCAATAAGGCCTGACGGCCAACACCTGTATAAGTAGCCAGTATTATTCCACAGCGTTTCAGGATCGCCTACCCCTGATTTGAGATTTCTCCAGCGGCATGACGCAGCAGCCCCTCTAGCGCGGCCTTAACCGTTTGTCGGCGGACCTCATCGCGGTTACCGGCGAAGTGCTGCACCTCGCTGAACACCTGCTCGCCAACGCCCCAGGCCAGCCAGACCGTTCCGACCGGCTTGTTCGGAGAACCGCCATCCGGCCCGGCCACACCGCTGACCGCCACGGCAAAATGCGCCTGGCTTTTTTCCTGCGCGCCGCGAACCATCGCCTCGACCACCTCGCGACTGACCGCGCCCACCGCAGGAAACAATTCGGGGGAAACGTTCAACTGCTCGGTTTTCTGCCGGTTGGAATACGTCACATAACCGGCCTCGAACCACGCTGAACTCCCCGGAATGCGAGTGATCGCCTCCGAGATCCCGCCGCCGGTACAAGACTCGGCCGCAGTGACGTGGGCATTCAGAACCTGCAAGCGCCTGCCAAGTTCAGCGGCCAGTTGAGTGATTTCTTTCACGGTCATCTCCTGAGCGAGCGGAATGAGCACTACCGTACACGAGCGGATTGCGCTTGCAAGGCACAGGATCGCTCAAAATGTTAGCGGGCGACGGCTCTGACATAGTCCTGACAGGCCTGCAAGGCAATCAGTCCGCTGTCGCCGGCATCGGTGATGGCGATAATTCGTTGAGCATGCGCCGGGTCAAGTCGGGCTCGCGAGGCGCCATTATCCAGGCTGCGGGAGCTGGCGGAGGCTGGCACTGAATTGCCCGGGGCAGCGTCGCCGGCATCGAGGAGGACTGACAGGCGCAGATCAGCAGTGGCAAGACGATCGCGCAGGCGACCTTGATCACGTTGGGCATCGCTAAGCGCTCGGTAATGGATGTGTTCACTGGCCGACAGACGCTGCTCCAGCGCCAGGCGCTTGTCGTGCTCGGCCTGTTGCTGCATTGCGGCGGCCAACGTCAGCTGATTGAGTGCTTCGGCGTGTAACCTGGCCTGTTCCGAGAGTTGCCGGCCATAGCGCCAATCCTGAAAGTGCCAGGCCAGCGCCGCCGAACCACCAGCCAACATCGCCAGAAACAAAAAAAGGCCGATTGCCCGGTAAGGCGTCGTCATCAAACCGAAGGCTGGCATAGCACCGCCCTCGCCCGCGCCCACAGTTGCAGTCGATCTTGCAGGCCGTTAAGCCCACCGTTGATGCGACGGGTGATGCTGTTGAACTGATCGCGGTCGGCCAGTTCGTTGAGACCGTTCTGCTGCCAAAACCAGGCGGCTGATTCGGCAGCCCATTGAGGCTTTTCCAGCAGCTCAGGTAAAAACAACAAACGATCATCGCCGAACAGCCCAATACTGCACTGACGGTAATTGTCGCGACCGGTGATCTGGATCAGGCCTCGGCCGCGGTATTTTTGGCCGTCACCGTCGGGTTCCGGGGTGTTGCCCAAACGGGTGGCCAACGTGCCAGTGTCGTACTTGCTCAAATACTGATCGTTGCCGAGTTCACGCACGTAAAGCAGCTGCCCGGACTCATGGCCGACTTGCGCGAGGAAGGCGGCAGTGCGTCTCGGCGTATCGATGCTGTAGTCAGACATGGCGCTGTTGAGGACAGAAATGAAAACGCCCGCCTGGTGGCGGGCGTTGGGCATGATCTTCAGCAGTTGCCCTTCAGTAAGAAGCATAAGAAATCCTCGACTTACTTTTATTTAGCGCAAAAAAGTGAGGGCGGTGATTTGGTCGGCTCCTTGGGTTCAGAAAACTCCAATCCCGGCCAATCCATCTCGCGGGGAAACTGATCAACGCGACCGACTCAAATGCTGGTGGGGGCTTGAGACTGGACAGGCTTCCTGACCCGCTTTTTCCTGACTGGGCCAAGTTGTTCTTCGTCGATCAAAACCGGTCGTTTGGCAATCGCGGGAAAGCCTCTGGATGTCGGCCAGTTTCGCAAATCGAAGCGATAGGCCTGCAATGTTTCATACCTCGACTTCGACAACGTTGTTTCAATCCCGGCCTCTAACTGATCCCGGTGGCGCGCGACGATTGCATCGGTCTCAAGGAGCCGGGCATCACGCCATGTCCGTTCAACGGCTGCCGCGAATTCAGATACTCGATCAGGGCACTCCTCAAGCATCGGTCGGCCATCAACGTCTGCCCCGATCCGGCAGTTTCGTTGCTCTCCTGCCAGCAACTGGTCGCGATGCTCGCTGGAGATTTCAACAGCATCTTGTGGCAATACAGTGTTGATTCGTGAATCAAAGAAACTTCTTGCTGAGCTGCTCCAATAAATTTTCATGATTGTTTACCTCCCCAACGCAATAAAATTGCCGCCTAACGACGGACTGGAGCCTCGGGACACAAACGATCCTTGGGTATAAGGCGAAGCCGCCACATAGCCAATAGAACCAGAACCCGCGGTGTAACCGTTGCAAACAACGACCGACATAAAAGCGCTGTTAAAACTTACCGGCAATGTAGTAATCACATCAGTCGCCAAGCTATTGACAAATCCCCACTGAATGACAAACCCTCCCAACCATGATGGAAATGCCAAATATCCGATAAGCCCATTGTAATTGGTAGACAGAATAAAACCCGACTTAAGTTTCTTCGGCGTTATCGCAGTAGCGTCATCAGTTCCGGTATTGACTTGTGCCTGAGTCGCTAACTTCAAGACACCCGAGATCAACTCCGAAGCAGAGCCTGGGACCTTATCGGTTATCAATTTTGAGATAGCTTGCTTCAACTGACTGTCATCACCCTCCGATGGTGTTAACGCTCCGGCCCTAATGACTGTCAAAATCTCTTCAGTCACCGAATTGCCCCAACTCGCCGGAATCAACGATCCCGGCGTCCCGGTCAGGGGGTTTTCGTCGACAAACTTTCCATTCACCAGGCCTGCGCTGGGAATACTATTCGGATAATCCATTAGTTACTCCATTGACTATTGTGAAACATGCGAGAACAACGCCGATATCAAGAACGCAGAAAAGAAAACGCCCGCTTGAGGGCGGGCGTTGTAGAAGCGCTCGTGGTAGTTCCCGTCTTTAGCTGGAACTGCGTGTACCTGTCATCATCTCTCGACACCACACCCAGGTTCCCCCAGAAGCTTGCATCTTGCACCGATGAAAATTCCGCAACAATGACCTTTCGTTCTTCACTGTCGAATTGAACATTTATCACTTCCATAATGCACTCCTGCTCAGCTGAATGAGTAACTACCGATATACACTTCGAAAACGGGCGCCGCACAATCACTCTGGCAAGTGATATTGATTGTTTGGGGTGCAACGACAGGCATTGAGTAATTGCTACCCAACGACCCACCCGAATCTAGCTTTATAGATGCGATTTGCTGTCCCAGTCCGCTATTAGTGCTCAAAACCATATTGAAGAATGACAAGACGTTAGTACTGTTAAGCAATATCATTTCACCATTGATTTCAAATGCGTTGGGAGGGACAACACCCGCGATTGACAAGGGTGACGCATTGAGTAGAACAGTTCCTCTGAAGGCTTGGAAAAGCGGTATGAAAACTTTCCGCCCCCGCTGCGCACCAACTTTCAACTTCCCTGTCGCATCAGTGCTCCAAACACTGATCAACGCCGAAGCATCATAGCCATTCGGCATTTTGCCGCCGCCATATACACCAGGTGCAATCGTCGACGTACTGTTAACAGCAAGAATATTCTGCTCACCGGTGACGGAGTTATAGATAGCGTACAGCGCAACATAACCATTAACAGGTGCCGTCCCTGCATCCATCCCACCCGCACCGGTTATAGCGAGATTGATAACCTTGCTGAAGTTCTGCAACCGATAGCCCATGCCAGTCAGTGTCGATTTAACGCTCAATTCATCGGCCTTGAAGGTTCCAGTCAATGAGGCAACGGGAATTGAGAAACTCGCATTCAACAGCAATCCGGAAAGGATTCCAGAGCGCTTCGAAGCGTCATCCAGCAGTTTTTTAATAGCTTCTAACAACTGTTTATTATTACCTTCCGTCGCCGGAAGATTTGCAGCACCAATAACCCCCAATATTTCCTCAGTAACCCCATTCCCCCAACTCGCCGGAATCAACGACCCCGGCGTCCCGGCCAACGGGTCTTCATCGACAAACTTTCCATTCACCAACCCGGCGCTGGGCACACTGTTCGGATAATCCATCCCACTACTCCTTAGTCATAATTGATGCGCACCTTGGTGTGCGCCGGTGCACTGCGGTGTATCAGGCATTCCAGCGCCGAGCCTGGATTGACGCCGAAGCGTTCTCCCCAGTAACTCGCACCAAAACGTCGGCCCAGCAGCAATCGCCCGCCAGTGTTCAGTGTCCACATGAACTGCGCCTGCCAGGTGCCGAAATGCGCCGCGCCGAATCGCGCGCGGCCCATACGGGGGGCTTCGTGTTCGGTGATGGTGGCATTCGGGTAGCCTTGGGTACGGGCGATTTCTACGTAGTAACTGACGGCCTGACTGCCGACCGCGAGCAGTCGGCGGCGCACGGCCAATCGACGGTCATCGAACAGGGGCGTGGCGCCCAGGCATGGGTCGGGCAGGTTCATCACTCGCTCCCAGTCCGGCACCAATTCGCTGACGCCCGCGGGGTCCATTTCGTTGAGCAGGTCGGCGGCACGAGCGTCGAGGCGCGCCAGTTCCTGGGCGACGCCTTTGAGGACCTCCTCGAGTTCCGGCACTCGCTCGGGATCCCAGGCCGGGCCGCTGGGCAGTAAACTGCGCAGCTGCGCCTGGTATTGCGCGGCGGTTCTGATCACTGCCATACGCAACCTCCGAAGGTCAGTAACTGGTTGATCGCAGCCGGTACATTGGCCGTCGGACTGGCCAGTACGTGATCGCTTTCACCCGTGGCGCTGCTGATCGCTTCTCGGATGTGGCTGATCAGCAAGGTGTCGCCCAGCCCGGCTTCGCGGTTGTGCAGATCGCGCAGTTGCGCCTCGACAGCGGCGCGGACAGCGCTGGTATCGGGCGTCAGACTCAGTTGATAGGTGACTGGCTTTTGTACCGGTGGCAACACGTGCAACTCGGCGGTAACCGGGCGCAGCGGTTCGATGTAGGCCTGGACTTCAGCCAGTTGCGCGGGGGTTGGCAACGGTTGTGGATCGTCGTCGCGCATGATGAACAGGCCAACGGTGCCAGGCCCCAGATAACTGCCGCGGCACCAGGCACGGGTCACCCCGGGACATTCCAGCGCCCAGGTTTCGTAATCTTGCGCGGAGCCACCATGGGGGATGATGCGGTAGGAACTGATCACTCGGGACCGCAGGGATTCGAGACTTTCCCGAGCGACACCACCAATCAATCCCGGTGCCTGAACAGTAAAGCTGCTGCCGACAATACCCAGAATCGGCTGCACCGGAATCAGCATCAGGCCGGCATCGGCATTACCCAGGCTGCCTGCGTCGAGCGCCGCGATGGTCGTGCTGTTGAGGCCATTGCTGGTGGTGCGTGAAGCGGTGACTTTATACGTGCGACCGTCGCTCGATTGCAGCAACGAGTCGACGTCCAGCACGGCACCGGCGCTGGCGGTAAAACTGACACTGCCCGTCGCCGCTTGCGCTGCTTTACGCGGCTGGTTCAGGCGCAGTGCGGCGATCCGTTCCAGCGTCGACTCATCGGCCTTGTCCGGCAGAATCTGCTCGGCGATCCAGTCAAGATAGCCATACAGACCATAAGCCGCGCCACCGAGGGTTCGGGCCAGCACTTGCGCATCGGACTGGCGCAGCGAATCGCTGGCCAGGTCGCTTTGGGCGCGTTTGATCAGCACCGGCAGCGAAGGAGTTTCAAACGGCATAGATCACCTGCCAACTGTTATCAGGGTTGATGTCCAGGCGCTCGCCGTCGGCCAGGGTCAGGACCGTGTGCAGGTTCAGGCGCTGGGCGTCGAGGCGTTCGCTGATGATGTCGATGGCGCTGCAATGACCGTCATCGAGCAACCATTGCAAGGCTTCACGGGCATAGAACTCGGCGTCCATCTGGGTCTGACGGGTCAACTTGACCCGGCGCAGCAGCCACAGCCGCGAGCCGATCCGGTCGTCCGCCACGGTAGGAAATGTGTCTCCCCACCAGCCGAAACGCTCTTCGTCATCGAGGGCATCGTCATCGGCAGCTCGGCGCCAGGTGAACAGACTGATCAGCACTGAACGGGTCAGCGCGGCGTGGAGGTTCTGGCTGATGAACATCACTGGCCCCCTGCCGGTACACCGGTCTGGCCGTTGCCCGCCTGCACGCCAACGTGCACGTGTTTGATCTGGCTGATGCCGCCGGCAATCTGATCGCCGGTGGAGACGACCTTGCCCGTCTGATTGATCACCGGCGTGTCGATATTTACAGCGGTACTGGCGCGGATATTCAGGGTCGCGGTTTCAATATCGATGACCCGCCCGCGCTTGAAGTGGATCTTGTCGCCCTCGTCGGTGTAGATCGCCACTTCGCCCTGCGCCAGGGCTTTGAGGCGATAGCGACGGTCGGCAACCACCAGCACGATGGCGTGGGAACGGTCACCGCCCAGAAACGTGGCGATGCCTTCGGCGCCAGCCAGCGGATTGCTGGTGAAACCGTAGGGTTCGAAGTGCTCCATGTCGTCGTTCACTTCGCCGGCGGTGAGGCGCATTTGCAGCGATTGAAGCTTGGTAGCCGAGTTGGCGAGCACGACAGTGCCGCGCGCCAGGAGGCGTGTCAGTAGGCTCATTGGGTTTCCTTCGGATAATCGGCCCGAACGCGATCAATGGTGGGAGCGAGCCTGCTCGCGATAGCGGTCTGTCAGTCAATATCAACGGTGAATATCAGTGCGCAATCGCGAGCAGGCTCGCTCCTACATTGGACCGCGATCATTCACAGAATGGAGGCGCACGGGAGATCCGGCACCGAGTTCAGGTTTTCTCCGGCGGCGTAGGGTTGGCGTCGAACGTGTGAGGTGGCGCGACTTGCAGGGTCGTGATCGAGCCCTGCTGCGAAAGCGAATAAGTGACCTTGGAGATCAGCATGTCGCCATCCACTTCCAGCACCGGGTCCTTGACCCGAACCAGTGTGTTATGTCGCCACAGATCGCCATTGGCTTGCCGCCAACCCTGCACTTGATAAGTCGTGGTCAGGGCCTTGCCCATACGGGTTGCACTTTCCCAGTTGGCTCTTTGCAGGGCCAGTTCGGGCGTGAGCTGCATGCCTTCATTGATCACGGTGGTCCGCCGTCGCTTGAAACCCAGGTCGGTGGATACCGCCTCGACCTCGCTGACCGTCGCCCCGCTTTTTTTGTCGTTGCCCTTCTGCTGGCCAATCACCCGATACTCGGAGAACACCTGGCTGTAGTCCATTGGCGCATTGGCCGACAGAATGTTCTTGCCCAACTCCAGCGCTTCACTGGCACGCCCACCGCTGCCCGGCCGTGCGAGCACCACCCGGCCTTGCGCATCGTCGGTGGAAAACACTCGGAACAATGACAGCAACCGGTCGATGGACTGGAAAACCGTCTCGCCGGGCACAAGGGTGTGACTGTCTCGCCGAGCCGTTTCCGGGATTTCACTGACGACGTAACCGCCGTAGGACGAGACCAGGTCTTGCACGATCCGCAGCAGCGATTGCTGGTGCCACTGGTTGGGTCTGTTGGTCGCGGCACAATCCACCAGATCCTGAGTTTTTGAACTGCCTTCAATGCTCAGGCTGATGCGTTGCCCGTCATAGCTGATCGGCGCCTTGAACACATATCCGGTGAGCACCAGATCACTGCCTATGCGCACTTCGCAGGGCGCGCCGGGTTGAATCCGGCGTACCTCGGTCTGACCCGGCCATTGCCAGGTGATGTCGAGTTTGAAGGTGCGGAACTGACGCTCCAGGTCCGCCGTGATTTCTACGCTTTTCCACCCGCCGTATTCCAGATTGTCGACGGTCAGAGTGACGCGGTTATCCTGCTCGTTCATCGCTACTCCCCGGAAATTTTGAGTTCGCGCGGCGGGAGAAAGCCCGGGTGGACAATGCCGTTGCGCTGAGTCACTTCCAGGACCCGCGTGGCGTCAGCCACCTGTCTGTAGATCGCAACCAGCGCCGGCAGGCTGTCCTGAAATGACTTGCTCACCAGCCTGATGCCAGACGATGCAACGGCCTTGAGGTGCGCTTTCAACTTCTGGCGCAGATCGGCGGCGGCCTGATAGTGCGCAGGATTGGCCTTGTCCTCGACCAGTTTGATCGCCTCTTCAATTTCTTTGAGCGCCCTTTGCACATCATCAATCACCGGCACTTCCGGGCGGGTGACCGGCTGCTCCACCTGCAGATCCAGCGGTGACGGAGAAACCTTCACCGGCAACGTCGCAATCGGCAACAAGGCCACCCATTTGGCGGCCTGCACCACCAAGGCGTCCTGCACCAGATTGGTCAGTGCCTGAGCCGCAGCCATGGTGTCTTTGCCGGTGGTCAGCTTCGGCGCATCGGCCTTGCGGATCGCTTCGACCTGCTGGGAGACGTTGGCAATCACGCCACGATATCCCTCACGGGCGAAGTCCTTGAGCTCCTTGATGTCGCCGAGCAAAGCCTTGAACTCCGCCGCTACTTCCTTGGGCAATTCCTTCACGGCTTTGACCAGGTCGCTGATCTGCCGATACTGGTCGATCAACGGTTGCAGCTGTTGCTGGATCACCCCGTAGATGTCCTTGATGCTGTTGCGCAGGTCGGCAATGCCGATCCGCGCCGCCTGGATCAGGCTCATGGCATCTTCGAAGCGCGCCACCGCAGAGCCCAGGAAAGTGTCCGCGGACGCCAGCAACAGTTTCTGTGTACTGACCGCCGCGACCGGAAACGGCACCGGCACATCCGGGTAGAACTTCAGGGCAAACGTCACCAGCCCGCCGTCCTGGCGAGAGTGGGTCATGTCGCATTCGCCGACCTTGACCTGAAGACGTCCAAGCCACGGATGGACCAGTTCGCCACTGCCCTGCTCCAGCGCCTTGAGCAACTTGTCGCGCTGCTCCAGGCAATCGGGGCCGACGATGAACGCCGTCAGATCGTGGACCTTCGCCTGTTGGCCAAGGCCTTCGAAATACGGCAGGTCTCGCTGCGGATACTCGTGCAACTGGCCTTTTTGGCCGACCGGGGATTTCGCCTGGTCAACCCAGAATCCGACACCTCGAAAGGACGCCGGCATCAAACGGTCACGCCAGCTCATTGGAACCTCCAAGGGACAATGTGCGGTAGCCGATGCGCGAAGTGAGCGCCAGCGCCGGCTGATTGGTTTGCGGCTGATCGGTGCGCATGCCGGCCGGCGCATTTTCGAAGCGCACGGTCAGGCCGCCTTCGAGTTGTGTGCGGCTGTTGGCGGCGCTTTGCTGGATCAGGGCGCTGGAATGCTGGGTCAGGGAGCCAGACTGTATCGAAGGTTGCCGCGACTGATTGTCGGGCACCGAAAGGTCGCTGGACGGAGTCTTGGAATCGGCGCCGAAAAACGCCGGTGCCAGCTCCCCCTTGCCTTCAGCGTTGGTTTTATTTTGTGCTTCGGTCAGGCTCTCGATCTTGCCGGTGACCTTGGTGATGAAACCACCGAAACTGCCACCCAGCATTTCCTTGACCGGCGCCATGATGGCTTGAACCTTGTCCACCCATTCGCTGATCCCTTTCGTCAGCGGGTCCCACTGCCGGGTAAATTCGTCCAGGGGTGACCAGCCGAACTGGCTGCTGAAGATGGCAGACAGAATCAGCATCACGTTGCGAATGTTTTCCACAATCCCGGAAAAGAACTCCGGAACCTTGCCCCAGATTTCGGCAATTGCCTCCAGCGGCAAGTAGTCGAACACGCCGCGCAGCACCTCTTTTACTGGCACGACCAGCGCCACCAGCAAGTCCCAGATGGCCACAAACATTCCGGTAATTGGCCCCCAGTTGTTCAGGATCATGCCCTGCGGTGTCCAGGCAAAACACGCCTCAACGAAGGCGAACCCTGAAGCCACCACTTCCTTTATCCGTCCAAAGACGGCGACAAGCACCTCACTGATCGGCGTCCAGTGAGTGATCACCAGCCCAATCGGGCTCCATCTGAAAGCCCTTTCGAATGCCACGAACAGAATTGACACCGTTGCCTTGATGACGTCCCAGATCGCCGCGAATACTGTGGTAATCGGCCCCCAATGACTGATGATTTGCCCAATTGGAGTGAAAGCGAACATCGTCTTGAAGAACTCGACCATGGGCATCACCACCGGCGAAATTTTCTGCCAGAGCCCGGCGAAGAACGTCGATATCGGCTTCCAGTTGGCGATGATCAAACCGGCTGCCAAAGCAATGCCCGTGGCGATCAGCATGACCGGGTTGGTCTTGAGCACCATGTTCATCAGATCGAACACCTGGGTCGCGCCAGTCACAGCGGTCTGCATCGCCGAAAACGCGATGGCGCCCGCCGCCAGTCCCTCGACCAGCTTCGGGTTATCTGCAAGCAGGTTGCCGAATCCGTTCAACAACGGTTGCAGACCTGCCGTGACCGTAGCGACTGCGGGCTGCAAAGCGCTGTTGGCGGCGACCGATACTTGCTCCATCGACCGACTGAACACATTCAGGGTTTGCGTCGCGCTCGCCGGCGCTTTCGGCAATTCAATGCCTTCGGCTGACTCGCTGACCTCAGTCAATTTACCCTTGAACGCGTCAGACGCCTTGATGGCCTCCACGAAAGGCGTGATCACACTACCGCCCTTGAACAGACCGCTGATATCGAGCTTGCCGAGGCCGGCCTGTTCTAGATTTTGTCTGAAGCCCTCGACTTTCGTGCGAAGGCTTTTGAGCTTGGGTGACAGTTCATCGATGCCCGTCAGGAGGACCGACTTCGTTTCTTTCTCATCTTTTTCCGCCATCACTGCACCTGCTGCATCGCATTGATCCGTTGCGCGTGCTCCAGCGATTCGCGGAGCACATCCAGTGGCCTGGCCATCATCTGTTCGGGGTCAACCTTCCAGAACCAGGCCAGGTCATAGGCGACTGCGATCAGGTCGGTGATGGCTCCGACGCCGCACTCATGAAAAAACTCGCGACGGCCCAGCTCAGCGCGTTGAGGTCAGCCAGGTCCAGCTGGTTGACTGACGACGGCGGGATGCCGGCGCAGACCGCGATGTATTTGGCCGCAACGTCCATGTCCAGGCTCACCTCTTCGCTCTTGTCGATCTTGTACGGCAGCGCCTTGATCGCTCGAACTTCCTGCACCGTCGGACGGCGCAGGTTGAGTTCGGTCAAGGGCTCGCCGTGAGCTTCGATCGCAACTTGAAGCTTCACGGCGCCGCTCATTGCCAAGTCCCTTTGATGCCTTCGAATTTCAATTCGATGGTGGCGTCATCGCCCTTGGAGGCTGGCTCTTCAACCAGATAGGCACCGGCCAGCACGTAGACTTTGCCGTTGCTGAATTCGCAGGTGACCGTCATGTCGGAACCGGCCACCAGCTGCTTTAGCGGGAAGTCCGCGGTGTGCAAAGCGGTGACTTTGAACGACGGTGCGATGTCGGTTTCCTTGTAGAAGCCGGGTACGACGGTTTCCCGTTTCACCGCCATCAGTGGCGCTTCGCAGCCGCCGTTGATGGTCAGTTGAGCGCCGTCCACTTTGACGTAGCAGGTGCCCGCAATCAGTTGACCCATGGTGTTTCTCCCTTCAAATAAAAAGCCCACGCGCGGTGGGCTGAATTCACACAGTCATTGCAGTCAGAGAACGGCAACGATCACGCCGCGTCGTCGTACTGCAGACGGAATTGGTTGAGCAGCGCGAACACGCGCAGGCCGTTGATGTAGTCCGGCGGGAACAGCACGTTGACCCGGCTCGGGTCCTGCACGTCGCGCTCGACAATCAGGTGCTGGGCGAACAGCTCGGCGTTTTCGACGTGGCCTTCCAGTTCGAGCTTGGCGTACTGGGCGATCAGCTCTCCGCGAATAGTGCTCGGGGTCACGATCGGCTGGCCGGCGCCGAAACGGGTGCCGTCGGAGGCCAGTTTGTGACGACCGTACTTGCTGGTGATCACGCTTTGCAGGCGACGCACGATGAACGCCGACTGGTGCATGGTTTCGCTGTCCAGGTAGGAGTTGTCGGCCTGGCCGTAGGCATTCTTCTGGTAGGTAGTGATCGAGCGCTGGATGCGCACGTAGCCGCCTTCGTAGTAGGCGGTGGCAATGCCGTAATTGAGCAGCGACTGACGTTCAGTCAGGGTAAAACGTTCGCTCGCCGGGGCCGGGTCGACACCTGGCAGGCTACCGCTTTGAGTCGGACGACTGGCATCGGCGGAGATGAAGACCGACGTGCGTGCAGCCAGTGCAGCAGCCTGAACCCAGAACGGTTGCGGAACGCCCGGTTCCAGCGCCTGAAGGGTCATGTGCTGATCGTTACGCGCCTGGCCAGCGGCAACCAGTGTTCCGATGGTACCGCGCTTGGCGCTGTAGACGTGACCGAACAATTGCTTGGCCCAGGACCAACGACCGGTGCTGTCATCCATGACAGCTTGCCAGGTGTTGAGGGTCGACAGATCCGACCACGGCATGCAGATGAACTCGAACGGCTCATCGCCCAGCGCCGCCACGGCGCCAACCTGATCCGGGACACCGGCGCCGCCGGTCATGGCGGTGATTGCCGAGGTCAGGCCGGCAGGCGTTTCTTCGCCATTGCTCTTGCCCAGGCGATTGAATTGCAGGCTGATGTCGTTGCCGCTGTCGCCGGTCCATTTGGCACTCAGGGTTACGACACCCTCGACCGCAGCGGCGGTGACCGGAAGATCGGTGGCGGCATTGATTTTCAGCGCCAGCGCCGTTGCCGCTTGAGTCGCCGTCGCGCCGTTGACGATGGCCGCTTGAACGCGCACGCCGCCCACATAAAGGTTGAGCACACCGCTTTGGGTGGCAGCGCCAGTCAGGGTCAGCACGCCTTTGGCAATGCTGCCTTCAGTGTTGTGCAGCGGCAGGCACCAGATCTCGCCGACCGGATCGGTCTTGCGAAACGTCTCGTACATCGAGGCCAGCATCGAGCCTTGGCCACCGATGCTTTTGGCCAGCGCCACGCTGGACACCAGCACCAGCTTCCCGACGTCGGCAGGCGCTATGTCGTCGTTGACCTGAGCGACGATCAAACGGCGCATGGCCGACGATGCGCTATTGGCCGCCGAGTTATCCATCTCTGCGTAGAACAGCGGAACACGAATGTCCGCGGGGATGTTGCTGAATCCGATCGCCATTATTTGGCTCCCTGTGGTTTTGCCGCATTCACGGCTTTGGTAGTGATATCGCCATCGGCCAGACGTCGACGCCACCAGGCGTTGTCCGGCACTTCTCGGCCCTCGAGGGGCAACAGATCGCCCGCTTCCGGGTCGGGCACGGCACGGCCTGGGGCCGGCAGCACGGTGATGCGTTTGCTCATGGGGTTACGTCTCCAGAGAAAGTCAGTTCCAGGCGCCCGTCGGGCCCCGGGCGTTTCAGATTGGGGTCCGCCGGGTCGATCGCATCGACCCGCACTGTGACCCCGGTAAAGGACGACAAACCGTCCAGTTCACGTTCGTGCCAGCTCTCCGCAGGCTGACCAGGCAGATTGCGGCCGAGCTGGAACTCGGTAAAAAAACGCAGGCGATACAGCGCACGGCTGCTGTTGATAGAAACCAGTTCGCCGCCGTCGTAGGCGATGGCGTCGTAGTCGCTGCCGGGCTTGAAACCCACCAGCGCGCGCCACAGTTCGGCCCGCAGGTCGTGCATGAGATCCAGCGCTTTTGTAGCGTCCGTGGTGTCGAGCACCAAGGTCACTTCGAAGCGGTCGCGGATCGGTTGCAGGTTCAGGTTTTGCGCCACGCTTTTGTTCGCCAGATCGGCGATCGGAACAACGTAGGCGCAAGGTGTTTGCAGCGGATTGCTGGCTTGCAGCGTGGCGAGGTCGATGCCGGCGGCCACGCGATTGGCGAGGGTTGGGCAGTGATCACGCAGTTGCGAAATCAGTGGAGTGATCTTCATGGATTTTCACCGGGCATTAAAAAACCCTCTGAGGGCGGGTTTGATTCAAAGGTACTGGCCATGGAAAACCCGCATCCTTGCGGGTCGGATGCCGGTCGGCACCGCTGTTCGCCAATCCATTGGTCTTGGGTTTCAGTGATCCTGGCGGGTATCGCGCGGCGGCACTTCGCAAACGCCAATCCGCTTGGCCGCCCAGCGCTCGTAAAGACCGATCGCGACGTCCGCCCCGGCCATCGCCGTCAAGCAGCCAAATGCGCAAGCGGCCCATATGGACACGCCGGCGGCATACAGCAGCATGATGGCCGAGACCCCGCAGATCACGCAGGCACCGGAGCGCAGGGCCAGACGCCGCAGCAGTGACCAGCCGCGGGCTCCGTCCTTGTCGGCGCGCCACATTTCGCCGGACACCCCGCCCACCAGGGCGAGCACGATGACCAGCCAGATCGGCATGTCCAGCAACGCTTGTTGCTCGTTTGTCATGTCACGCCTCCTGGGGTGATTGATGAGTGATGTGTGTCCTTCAAACGGTATCTCTTGAATGGCCTGACGGTAGGTAGGCATTCCAAAAAGCCCGGCGTTGGCCGAGCTTTTCAGTAATGCGGCCCAAGGATTCAGACTTGACCGTGGACTTGCATCAGAAAGGCGCTACGGGCCAATTGATGGTGAACGGAAAGTTGGATTGCTTTGCCACTTCACTCACTGCAACGAAGTACTGTTTGTATGCCAGGGCCAATGCTTCTTCAGCGGGAGTGGCGAGGCCGATATCAACCTTGTAATGCACTGGGTTGTTCTGCAGCCAAGTGACCGCTGCGTTCAGCAGCTGGATTTTTTTACCATCTGCATCGTTGCGCAGGTCTTGTTCTGTTGGCTTGGTAAAAGTCCAACCCGGGTACATATACGTAGCGCGATACCCCAACCCGATGTCAGCGACACCTGTGACGTCCACCCATTGAAACCATGGCTGAGAGTCGGCAGGCTTACCTTGATCGGTCTCCAGTAGTTGGGTAACAACTGCTGGGATTTCGATTTTTGCGTATAGGGACATATTCAAACTCCTTGATTTTCATGTTCAGCAAGCGCTGATTCGCTCCTGCATCCCTGGTTGCGTAAAGACAGCCGCTTCACGCGCTCGCCCAGTGTGGCGATGTCAGGCAGGCATTCCAAAAAGCCCGGCGCTTGCCGGGCTTTTCAGTAATGCGGCCCTTCGCGTTGATCTTTCGGCGCTACTGGCGCGGTACGGATCTATTCAAATTGTTTTTCCGACCGCGGTCCCTGCCCGCCGGATAACTGCTTCTGGTGCTTTACGCTGCACACCCGGGTCAGTTGCCAACCCTCTGAACCGTTGAGGCCGGTTCATCGCTGCCTTTGTGGTGGAACTAAAGAGCTTCGTTTCGAGCTGCTTTGTTGAGCGGCTTGAGACAAAGAATATGCATGGATGCATATACAGTCAATGCATAAATGCATTTATTTATGCACTAGAAATGCATTGACGCATTAAAGCCCCGAAAACAAAGGCGTTGAGGTTATTGGCAGGCGAAAAAAAACCCGCTCTCGGGCGGGTTTTAGCGGACAGCGACGAGGTTAACGGGCGTACATGCCCCACCAGAAAACGTGACCAAGGATCACGATTTGCTCCTCCTGGACTTCCTGGAAGGTGTAGTCCTCGTCCGGGTGTTCATCGCGATTGAAGCTGCGCAAGCGAATGCCGGTGGGCAAGCGATAAAGCTGTTTCACTCGCAACTGGCCGTTGTGGTTGATGGCATACAGGTCGCCATCAATGATGTCGCCAATCCCGCATTTGCCCGCATTCACCCCAACGGTGGCGCCATCGCGCAGCACCGGCAACATGCTGTTGCCGCGCACCGTCACGCATTTGGCCTGATCGAACTGCACACCGTTGTGGCGCAAGCTGCGCTTGCCGAAGCGCAGGCTAGAGCGTTCGCTCTCTTCGATGACGAATCTTCCTGATCCAGCAGCCAATTCAACCTCGCGAAGAAAGGGGACCGACACCTCGTCATCATCGACCGGCGTATCGTCGTCCCACAGACTTATGTCCTTGAGTTCGGAATGCAATTCATCGCGCCCGGTAGTGGCGGTGGCAGCGACATCCGCGCGCCCGCGCAACTGGTCGGTGCTCACGGCGAAGTACTCGGCAATCTTCGAAATGTGTTTATCCGAAGGATCGACGATCTTCCCGCTGAGGATCCGCGAGAGAGTGGATTGAGGCACGCCGGTGCGACGGTGAAGCTCCGTGGGGGAGATCCCGTGCTGATCGAGCAGCGCTCTTAAGACGGTAGAAACATTGCGTTTTTGCATAACGGGGATAGTGCTTGATCTTTTTTCGGAAGACAAATGCTGATTTGCATAAAACACGCATAAACGGCAGAAATGTGCAGCAGGGCTTTCATGCCTGCGTCCGGCAGACCGCTCATGTTAACCTTGCGCCCATCGCGGAAAAGCCGGGCCGATGTCCCTCCTTTGCCCTACACCTTTCAACGAATTTGCCTGATATCCGATGAATAAAGCACTGTCCGATCTGTCCTCCCACACGCCAATGATGCAGCAGTACTGGCGATTGAAGAACCAGCACCCCGACCAGCTGATGTTCTATCGCATGGGCGACTTCTACGAGATCTTCTATGAAGACGCGAAGAAGGCCGCCAAGTTGCTGGACATCACCCTGACGGCCCGTGGGCAGTCTGCCGGTCAGGCGATTCCGATGTGCGGGATTCCTTACCACGCCGCCGAAGGTTATCTGGCGAAACTGGTCAAGCTCGGCGAATCGGTGGTGATTTGTGAGCAGGTCGGCGATCCGGCTACCAGCAAAGGGCCGGTGGATCGTCAGGTGGTGCGGATCATCACGCCGGGCACGGTCAGCGATGAGGCGCTGCTGGATGAGCGTCGGGACAACCTGATCGCGGCAGTGCTGGGTGACGAGCGTCTGTTCGGCCTGGCCGTGCTGGACATCACCAGTGGCAACTTCACGGTTCTGGAAATCAAAGGCTGGGAAAACCTGCTGGCGGAACTGGAGCGGGTCAATCCGGTGGAGCTGATGATCCCGGATGACTGGCCAAAGGACCTGCCGGCAGAAAAACGTCGTGGGGTTCGTCGCCGTGCGCCGTGGGATTTCGAGCGTGACTCGGCGCTGAAAAGTCTCTGCCAGCAGTTTTCCACCCAGGACCTGAAAGGCTTCGGCTGTGAAAACCTGACCCTGGCTATTGGCGCTGCCGGTTGCCTGCTCAGCTATGCCAAGGAAACCCAGCGCACCGCCCTGCCGCATTTGCGCAGCTTGCGTCATGAACGCCTGGACGACACTGTGGTGCTGGATGGTGCAAGCCGTCGCAACCTGGAACTGGACACCAACCTGGCGGGCGGTCGCGACAACACGCTGCAATCGGTGGTCGATCGTTGTCAGACGGCCATGGGCAGCCGTCTGCTTACGCGCTGGCTGAACCGTCCGCTGCGCGATCTCACCGTATTGCTGGCGCGCCAGAGCTCGATCACCTGCCTGCTCGACGGCTACCGTTTCGAAAAACTGCAACCGCAGCTCAAGGAAATCGGCGATATCGAGCGGATTCTCGCGCGGATCGGCCTGCGCAATGCCCGTCCTCGTGACCTGGCTCGTCTGCGCGATGCGCTCGGTGCGCTGCCTGAGCTGCAAGTGGCGATGACTGAGCTTGAAGCGCCGCACATCATTCAATTGGCGAAGACCACCAGCACTTACCCGGAACTCGCGGCACTGCTGGAAAAAGCCATCATCGACAACCCGCCGGCGGTGATCCGTGACGGCGGCGTGTTGAAGACCGGTTACGACAGCGAACTCGACGATCTGCAATCGCTCAGCGAAAACGCCGGACAATTCCTGATCGATCTGGAAGCACGCGAAAAGGCCCGTACCGGACTCTCGCACCTGAAGGTCGGCTACAACCGCATTCATGGTTACTTCATCGAGTTGCCGAGCAAGCAGGCCGAGTCGGCGCCGGCCGACTACATCCGCCGCCAGACGCTCAAAGGTGCCGAGCGTTTCATCACGCCGGAACTCAAAGCGTTCGAGGACAAGGCACTGTCGGCCAAGAGCCGTGCCCTCGCCCGCGAGAAAATGCTGTACGAAGCGCTGCTCGAAGACTTGATCGCCCAGTTGCCGCCGCTGCAAGACACCGCCGCCGCACTGGCCGAACTGGACGTGCTGAGCAACCTGGCCGAGCGCGCACTGAACCTCGACCTGAACTGCCCGCGCTTCGTCGATGAGCCGTGCATGCGCATCACCCAGGGTCGCCACCCGGTGGTCGAGCAAGTGCTGACCACGCCGTTCGTGGCCAACGACCTGAGCCTCGACGACAACACGCGCATGCTGGTGATCACCGGCCCGAACATGGGCGGTAAATCCACCTACATGCGTCAGACCGCGTTGATCGTGCTGCTGGCGCATATAGGCAGCTTCGTGCCGGCAGCCCGTTGCGAATTGTCGCTGGTGGACCGGATCTTCACCCGGATCGGCTCCAGCGATGACCTGGCGGGCGGGCGTTCGACCTTTATGGTCGAAATGAGCGAAACCGCGAACATTCTGCACAACGCAACTGAACGCAGTCTGGTGCTGATGGACGAAGTCGGTCGCGGCACCAGCACCTTCGACGGTCTGTCTCTGGCCTGGGCCGCCGCCGAACGCCTGGCTCACCTGCGGGCTTACACGCTGTTCGCCACCCACTATTTCGAGCTGACGGTGCTACCGGAGGCGCAACCGCTGGTGGCCAACGTTCACCTGAATGCCACCGAGCACAACGAGCGCATCGTGTTCCTGCACCACGTGCTGCCCGGGCCTGCCAGCCAGAGCTACGGCCTGGCGGTTGCGCAACTGGCCGGTGTGCCAAGCGAAGTGATTGTGCGTGCTCGCGAGCACCTGGGCCGACTGGAAGCGACGGCACTGCCTCATGAAGTCCCGAAGCCAGCCAAAGGCAAACCGGCCGCGCCGCAGCAGAGCGATATGTTCGCCAGCCTGCCGCATCCGGTGCTGGACGAACTGGCCAAACTTGATCTGGATGACATGACACCGCGTCGTGCGCTAGAAATGCTCTATACACTAAAGACACGGATCTAACGCACTTGCCTGCAAGCTGTTAGAATCTCGCGCGGTTTGGGATGCTGCAGGCTAATAGCCTGGCCTGCAGACTATCGCTCCCGAACCTGGCGACCCCAACGTGAAGGGGCTCCGCTGCCGCCGCCTGAGGAGAAAATTAGAAATGACCTTCGTCGTCACCGACAACTGCATCAAGTGCAAGTACACCGACTGCGTAGAAGTCTGTCCGGTGGACTGCTTTTACGAAGGCCCCAACTTCCTGGTGATTCACCCGGATGAGTGCATCGACTGCGCACTGTGCGAACCAGAATGCCCTGCCGTGGCCATCTTCTCCGAAGATGAAATACCGGCTGGCATGGAGAACTTCATTCAGCTGAACGTTGAGCTGGCCGAAATCTGGCCAAACATCACCGAGAAGAAAGAATCGCTGCCGGACGCTGAAGAGTGGGATGGCAAACCAGGCAAGATCGAACACCTCGAACGCTGATTATCTCGCGCTCTCGAAAAGGCCCCTAGCGGGCCTTTTTGCTTTTCTGCAGGCAAAAAAAAGGGGCGGTTTGACCCGCCCACATTTTTTCCCTATTCCCTGTGTTCCTTTTCATCGTCCTGATGAATCGCTTCCTGCGATGTCCATTCCCCTCATCCTTGAAGGGCGTGTCTGTCCGTCGACACAGTTCAAATACTAGAGAATTCCCCACCGAGAGCAATCGACCAAAATCATCGAAGCTGTTTGTCATATGCTTTTAATGTTAAATAATATTCTTATAAATCATATAGTTGCCTTAGCCATGGCAAGAATATGGATGACTGCCACACTGTAAAAATAACGAACACTTACGAAAGAGTAAGCCAAGACTTACAACGCAAGACTACAAACCCGAGTCGGTGGCCAACCCATATTCCAGGCATTAAAAAACCCCGAACCAGTCGGGGGTTTTTAATGACGCACAAGCTCATCGCCTATTGAAACAGCGACTCGCTCGACAGGCCGTTCTTCTCGAGAATTTCCCGAAGACGCTTCAGGCCTTCAACCTGAATCTGTCTGACCCGTTCCCGGGTCAGGCCGATTTCAAGGCCCACATCTTCAAGCGTGCTGCTCTCGTGGCCGCGTAGCCCGAAGCGGCGTACCACCACTTCGCGTTGCTTGTCGGTCAGCTCCGAAAGCCATTGATCAATGCTCTGGGACAGGTCGTCGTCCTGCAACAGTTCACATGGATCGGTTGGGCGGTCATCCGTAAGGGTGTCCAGCAGGGTTTTATCCGAATCCGGACCCAGCGAGACGTCGACCGAAGAAACCCGCTCGTTCAAGCCGAGCATGCGCTTGACCTCTGCTACCGGTTTTTCCAGCAGGTTGGCGATTTCTTCGGGTGAGGGTTCGTGATCGAGTTTTTGAGTCAGCTCCCGTGCAGCCCGCAGGTACACGTTAAGCTCTTTGACCACATGGATCGGTAACCGGATGGTCCGGGTCTGATTCATGATCGCGCGCTCGATGGTCTGACGAATCCACCAGGTAGCGTAGGTTGAAAAGCGGAAGCCGCGTTCAGGGTCGAACTTCTCCACTGCCCGGATCAGTCCGAGGTTGCCCTCTTCGATCAGGTCGAGCAGCGACAGGCCACGATTGACGTAACGTCGGGCGATTTTCACCACCAGCCGCAGGTTGCTTTCAATCATGCGCTTGCGCCCGGCCGGATCGCCACTTTGCGACAAGCGCGCAAAATGAACTTCTTCTTCCGGGGAGAGCAATGGGGAAAAGCCGATTTCATTGAGGTACAACTGCGTGGCATCGAGTGCCCGCGTGTAATCGATGTACTTGTGCTGCTTTAACGAAGCGGAGTGTTTGGATTTGGCACGAACGGAAGGTGGAGCAGCCCCTTCATCATTCGACATCGAATCCGTACCGATGCCGGTCTCCATCAGGAGAACCTCATCGTCGATGTCAAACTCCGGCACTTCTTTACTGAGAGCCATTGTTATAGTCCTTTGGTGAGTTCGACCTCAAGCTCAAGCGGCGCCTTTATCCCTGGCAACGCTGGAGCCTGTCCCCTCTACGCGACGGAACAGGCTGGTAACAAATCAACGACGTGGCAGGAACTGCAGCGGATCTACAGGTTTACCTTGTCGGCGAATCTCAAAATGCAGCTTCACCCGGTCTGTACCCGTTGACCCCATTTCGGCAATTGTCTGTCCGACCTTGACCTGCTGCCCCTCCCGAACCAACAGCCTGCGGTTATGTCCGTAGGCACTGACGTAGGTGTCGCTGTGTTTGATGATGACTAATTCGCCGTAGCCCCTTAAGCCACTCCCGGCGTATACCACCGTCCCATCAGACGCAGCTAAAACAGGCTGTCCCAAATCCCCGGCGATATCAATTCCTTTATTCAAACTACCGTTTGAGGAGAACTTTCCAATAAGAATGCCATTAGATGGCCATCCCCAGCCGGTCGGGGCCGGGCCGGCAGGAGGCATCGGAGCGGGGGTCGGCTTGCTGGCGACGGACGGTACAACCACCGCGGTGCTCGTAGTTGCGCCATTCGGCTGGCGTCGGATTACCGTGGTTTTCAGCGACGAAGAAGGTGTTGAATCGGTTGTACTCGCCACCGGTGCCGGGGTTGAACCAGAGCGACCATCGAAGCGAATTGTCTGACCCGGATGGATCGTGTACGGCGTAGGAATGTTGTTCCGTGCAGCGAGGGCTTTGTAGTCCCAGCCGTAGCGAAAAGCGATCGAGAACAACGTATCTTTTGGTCGAACGACGTATTGACCCGTGGTCACCGCCGGACGTTGGGCGACGGTTTTGTTGCGGTCGACGACACGCACGTCACTCGTCTTGGAACTGGAGCAACCGACCAGCAAGGTGCTCAAGACGAGGCCAGTCACCAGGCGCTGAAAGCTCTTTGTACCCATACGCTGCGCAATGACTGTGAGACTCACCCGCCGCTCCCTTTGTGGTGGCTGAAATTGTGGATTGCCGTGTTCCGGCACGAAATGTCGCAAGTATAACGGGCCGGACAGGCTTTACCTTTAATGAAGCGAAATCGCTTCGCGCACACGTTTGCTGCCCGCCGATGAATACCGTTTAACCCATCGATGCCGCTGTAAGACCAGAGCGATCGAAGAGAATTCAGCGCGCCTGAACAAATGCTCAGGCGAGTGGCCCGTTGAGCAGTGGCACGAAGCGCACCGACCCCAGAACCCGCCGGGAAAAGCCGTGCTCTTCGCGGATGATCAGCATCAATTGCTGCACCTCACCGGAGCCGACAGGGATCACCAGTCGACCGCCCGGAGCCAACTGATCGAGCAATGCCTGAGGGACATCGGTGGCCACCGCCGTCACGATAATGCCGTTGTACGGCGCCAGTGCCGGCCAGCCTTCCCAACCATCGCCCCATCGGAAGACCACGTTGCGCAAGTTGAGGTCGACCAGGCGTTCCTTGGCCCGATCCTGCAACACCTTGATACGCTCGACGGAAAAAACCCGCTCGACCAGTTGGGACAGGATCGCGGTCTGATAACCCGACCCTGTGCCGATTTCCATCACCTTGTCCAGCGGGCCAGCTTCCAGCAGCAGCTCGCTCATGCGGGCTACCATGTACGGCTGGGAGATCGTCTGGTTATTGCCGATCGGCAACGCCGTGTCTTCATAGGCACGGTGCGCCAGCGCCTCGTCGACGAACAGGTGACGCGGCGTACGGCGGATCACTTCCAGCACCTTGGCGTTGGAAATACCCTCCTCATACAACCGCTGGATCAGCCGCTCGCGGGTACGTTGCGAGGTCATCCCGATGCCACGATGCATCGGGTCTTGTTCACGAGCCATTAGCGCAATCCCTCCAGCCAGCCATCTAGGCTTCGGAAGGCATCATTGAAGGTGCGATCCAGTTGCAGTGGCGTGATGGACACATAGCCTTGCATCACCGCATGGAAATCAGTGCCCGGACCGCCGTCTTCGGCATCGCCCGCCGCAGCGATCCAGTAACCAGATTTGCCACGCGGGTCGACCACTTTCATCGGTGCCGCCGCGCGGGCGCGATGACCGAGGCGAGTCAGCTGAATTCCGCGAATGTGGTCCAGCGGCAAATTGGGAATGTTCACGTTCAGTACCGTGCGCGGTGGCAGGTCGAGGTCAGCGTGAGCTTCCACCAATTTGCGCGCGTAGTAAGCGGCTGTGGGAAGGTTCTCGACTTGCCGTGAGACCAACGAAAAGGCAAACGAAGGACGCTCCAGGAAACGCCCTTCAAGAGCCGCGGCCACGGTGCCGGAATACAACACATCGTCGCCCAGGTTGGCACCCAGGTTGATGCCGGAAACCACCATGTCCGGTTCGCGCTCAAGCAAGCCGTTAAGGCCCAGGTGCACGCAATCGGTGGGTGTGCCGTTCAGGCTGATAAAGCCGTTTGCCAGGGTTTGCGGGTGCAACGGACGGTCGAGCGTCAGCGAGCTGCTGGCGCCGCTTTTGTCCTGGTCCGGGGCGATAACCACGCACTCGGTGTAATCCGCCAGCGCAGCATAAAGCGCGGCGAGACCGGGTGCGGTTACCCCATCGTCGTTAGAAATCAGAATACGCATGGGCTGTCCGTCTGCCCCACCGGCACCAGATTAACAAGCTCGCGCACCAATACGGTGGCAAAGCATCCGGCCGGGAGGACGAATTCCAGTTGCAGAATGTCAGGCTCGGGATAATGCCACGTCAACCCACCAATGGGCAGCCGCAGGATGCGACGTTCGTGGCTCATTCCGGCGTTAATCAACCAATCGCGCAGATCCGCTTCGCGCGCGGCGATTGCCTGCTCCAGTACATGGACAGCGCCGGTCGCCGGCGAGTCACCCTCGCCCCACTGAGGACCGGTCGGGTGCAGGTCGAGAATCGCCAGGCGCGGGTCGCTGCACTCGGCTTCTCCTGCCGGGAAAAAGCTGCGGCTGTCGGTGAACGCCAGCAGATCACCGACCTGCGCCTGCTGCCAGGTGCCATCAGCGACACGCGCCGCCAACACTTGGTTAAACAGAAAACTGCGGGCCGTGGAAAGCAGGCGCGAACGCACGTTGCGCTGCTCCGGCAATGCCTTGCGCGCAGCCCAACCTCGGGCGTCGACCACGTTGCCGCCGTCAAAGCCGAAGCGCTGGGCGCCAAAATAATTGGGAATACCTTGCCTGGCGATCAGTTGCAGACGTTCTTCGATCGCGGCTTTGTCGCCAGCGAATTGCGTCAGTCGCAACGTGAAGCCATTGGCCGAGTGGGCACCGCGTTGCAGCTTGCGCTTGTGCCGACCGGTCTTGAGGATTTTCAGCGTGTCGTTTTCCGCCGCCGACAAATCAGGATCCGCCTTGCCCGGCAGTTGCACGCTGAACCACTGGCGAGTCAGCGCCTGACGATCCTTCAGCCCCGCATAACTCACGGTGCGCAATGGCACGCCTGCTGCCTTGGCGATCCGCCGTGCCGCTTCTTCAGTATTCAGACCGCGTTTTTCTACCCAGATCCACAAGTGTTCGCCATCGCCACTGAGGGGGATATTGAGCACTTCATCGACCTGGAAATCTTCCGCTGTGGCTTTCAACACCGCGGTGCCCAGGGCTTCACCATAGGCCCGCGGGCCAAGCAATTGCGCTTCGTTCATGCGCGCAGCAACAAGGCAACGGAATGCACGGCAATGCCTTCTTCGCGACCGACAAAGCCGAGCTTTTCGGTGGTGGTAGCTTTCACGTTCACTTGATCCAACTCAACTTGAAGATCCGCGGCAATCAGCGCGCGCATCGATTCGATATGCGGGGCCATTTTCGGCGCCTGGGCGACGATGGTGTTATCGACGTTGCCGACTTTCCAGCCCTTGGCGTGGATCAGTGCGACGACGTGATGCAACAGAACGCGGCTGTCGGCGCCCTTGAATGTCGGGTCGGTGTCCGGGAAGTGCTTGCCGATATCACCCAGCGCAGCGGCGCCGAGCAAGGCATCGCTCAAGGCGTGCAGCAGGACGTCACCGTCGGAGTGAGCGAGCAGCCCGAAGCCGTGTGCAATGCGCACGCCGCCCAGAGTAATGAAATCGCCTTCAGCGAAACGGTGCACATCATAGCCGTGGCCAATACGCATAAAAAAACGCCCCGATTTTTGTCAGGGCGTGATTCTACCTGCTTTGTCGGACATTAGGCGCTTAGAGCACGCGCGTGATGTTGCAAGTGGTCGTCGATGAAGCTGGCGATGAAGAAATAGCTGTGGTCGTAGCCCGGCTGCAAGCGCAGCGTCAGCGGATGACCGGCCAGTTTGGCCGCCTGTTGCAAGGCTTCAGGCTTGAGCTGGGTAGCGAGAAAATCATCGCGATCACCTTGGTCGACCAGCAACGGCAACTTCTCGTCCGCCTCGGCGATCAACGCACAGGCATCCCATTCGCGCCACTTCGAGCGGTCTTCACCCAGGTAACGGGAAAAGGCTTTCTGGCCCCACGGGCAATCCATCGGATTGTTGATCGGCGAGAATGCCGACACCGATTGATATCGTCCCGGATTGCGCAAGGCACAGACCAGCGCACCATGGCCACCCATGGAGTGGCCACTGATGCCGCGCTTGTCCGAAGCGGGGAAATGGGCTTCGACCAATGCCGGCAATTCCTGCACGACATAGTCATGCATCCGATAGTGCCGCGACCACGGTTCCTGAGTTGCATTCAGATAAAACCCGGCGCCGAGACCGAAGTCCCAGGCGCCGTCCGGATCGCCCGGCACATCAGGGCCGCGCGGGCTGGTGTCCGGCGCAACGATGATCAGTCCAAGCTCGGCAGCCATGCGCATCGCGCCAGCCTTGTGCATGAAATTCTCGTCGGTGCAGGTCAGGCCGGACAACCAATACAGCACCGGCAACTTGCCGCCCTGCTCCGCTTGCGGCGGCAGGTACACGGCGAACACCATGTCGCAGCCGAGCACATCGGAACGGTGCCTGTAGCGTTTGTGCCAGCCGCCGAAGCTTTTCTGGCAGGAGATATTTTCCAGGCTCATGACCGACCTCAGAAATGGATGACGGAACGGATGCTTTTTCCTTCATGCATCAGGTCAAACGCCTTGTTGATATCTTCCAGGCCCATGGTGTGGGTGATGAAGGTATCAAGCGGGATTTCGCCGGTCTCGGCCATTTCGACGTAGCTTGGCAACTCGGTACGACCGCGCACACCGCCGAACGCAGAACCGCGCCAGACGCGACCGGTCACCAACTGGAATGGACGGGTGGAGATTTCCTGGCCAGCACCGGCCACGCCGATGATCACCGACTCGCCCCAACCCTTGTGGCAGCACTCCAGTGCGGCGCGCATGAGTTGGACATTGCCGATGCACTCGAAGGAAAAGTCGACGCCGCCGTCAGTCATGTCGACGATGACTTCCTGGATCGGACGGTCGAAATCTTTCGGGTTCACGCAATCGGTTGCACCGAGCTGCTTGGCGATCTCGAATTTGGCCGGGTTGATGTCAATGGCGATGATCCGCGCAGCCTTGGCTTTGACGGCACCGATCACCGCCGACAGACCGATGCCGCCGAGACCAAAAATGGCCACGGTGTCACCTGGTTTTACCTTGGCGGTATTGAGCACCGCGCCGATGCCGGTGGTGACACCGCAGCCCAGCAGGCAGACTTTTTCCAGTGGCGCTTCTTTCGGAATTTTGGCGACGGAGATTTCCGGCAACACGGTGTACTCGGAGAACGTCGAGGTGCCCATGTAGTGGAAAATCGGCTGGCCCTTGTAGGAAAAACGCGTAGTGCCATCCGGCATCAGGCCTTTGCCCTGAGTGGCGCGAATCGCCTGGCACAGGTTGGTTTTGCCCGACAGGCAGAATTTGCACTGACGGCATTCCGGGGTGTACAGCGGGATCACATGGTCGCCGACAGCGACGGAGGTCACGCCCTCGCCGATCGCCTCAACCACCGCACCACCTTCGTGACCGAGGATCGATGGGAAAATGCCTTCCGGGTCAGCGCCCGACAGGGTGTAGGCATCGGTATGGCAAACACCGGAGGCAACCACTCGCAACAGGACTTCGCCGGCCTTGGGCATGGCGACATCGACTTCGACGATCTCGAGGGGTTTCTTGGCCTCGAAGGCAACGGCAGCGCGCGACTTGATCATGTGGATTCTCCAGTGAATAAAAAAGAGACAAGTAGTGTAATACAGCGCCTGACGAGGAATAATCCGGACAAAAGCAAAACATTATTGCCATACAGGGATAATCATTGATGTCCGAGAATCGCTGGGAAGGGATCGACGAATTCGTCGCCGTGGCCGAGTGCAGTCAATTCACCGCGGCGGCGGAACGCCTTGGGGTTTCTTCATCTCACATCAGTCGACAAATCGTACGCCTCGAAGAGCGCCTTCAGACGCGGCTGCTTTACCGCAGCACCCGACGGGTCACGCTGACTGAAGCCGGGCAAACCTTTTTGCAGCATTGCCAGCGCTTGCAGGACGGTCGCGAAGAAGCCTTGCGCGCCGTCGGCGACTTGACCAGCGAACCCAAGGGCATGCTGCGCATGACCTGCGCCGTGGCGTACGGCGAACGGTTCATCGTGCCATTGGTCACGCGCTTCATAGCGCTCTATCCGCAACTGCGCGTCGACATTGAGCTGAGCAACCGCCCGCTCGATCTGGTCCACGAAGGGCTGGACCTGGCCATCCGCCTCGGTCGTCTTCAGGATTCACGGCTGGTTGCCACACGCCTGGCACCACGGCGCATGTACTTGTGCGCATCACCGTCCTATCTGGAACGGTATGGTCGCCCACACAGCCTGTCGGAACTCAGCCGCCACAATTGCCTGATCGGCAGTTCGGACATGTGGCAACTGGAACAGAACGGGCGGGAATTTTCCCAGCGAGTGCAGGGAAACTGGCGTTGCAACAGTGGGCAAGCGGTGCTGGATGCGGCGCTACAAGGGGTTGGGCTGTGTCAGTTGCCGGACTATTACGTGTTGGAGCATCTGAAAAGCGGTGAATTGATTTCACTTCTTGAAGCCCACCAACCGCCGAACACCGCCGTATGGGCGCTTTATCCGCAGCAACGGCATTTGTCGCCGAAGGTGCGCAAGTTGGTGGATTATTTGAAGGAAGGATTGGCCGAACGGCCGGAGTATCGGAGCTGATGCGTATCAGTGGCGGATTTGTTGTCTCAACCACCGCTATCGTCGGAACGCCGCCCGGAGCAGGCTCGCTCCCACAGTTAATCGAGTTCCTTCAGAAAAAACGCAGTCAACTGTGGGAGCGAGCCTGCT